>CBKZAG010000218.1:0-5660 GCA_966692625.1 uncultured Comamonadaceae bacterium | reverse complement strand
GGCGAGACGGGTTACGCCTCCGTCACGGTGGGGGAGAAGCGCTACAAGATCACCTCGTCCTCGCGCCTGAACGATGGAATCATCACTGGCGAGGTGAACGGTGAACCCTTTGTGGCCCAGGTGGAGCGCGGCTCCGCCAAGAACCCGCTGGCCCTGGTGGTGCAGCACAATGGCACCAAGCTGGAGACCATGGTCGTGTCGCCGCGCATGGCCGAACTGCACCAGCTCATGCCATTCAAGGCGCCGCCAGACATGAGCCAGTTCGTGCTGTCGCCCATGCCCGGCCTGCTGGTGGAGGTTGCTGTGCAGCCGGGCCAGAAGGTGCAGGCTGGCGAGCGTGTGGCCGTCATCGAAGCCATGAAGATGGAGAACGTGCTCTTCGCCGCTGCTGACGGTGTGGTGGCGAAGGTGCTGGCCAGCAAGGGCGAGTCCCTGGTGGTGGACCAACCCATCGTGGAGTTCGAGAAATGAGTCAGCGTCCTTTCAAGGTGCTGGGCATCCAGCAGATCGCCATCGGCGGGCCCGACAAGACCCGCATGCAAAAGCTGTGGGTGGACATGCTCGGCCTGGAGGTGACCGGCACCTTCAAGAGCGAGCGCGAGAACGTGGACGAGGACATCTGCGCCATGGGGCAGGGCCCCTACAAGGTGGAGGTGGACCTGATGCAGCCGCTCGACCCCGAGAAGAAGCCCGCAGTGCACACCACGCCGCTCAACCACGTGGGCCTGTGGATCGACGACCTGCCCAAGGCGGTGGAGTGGCTCACCGCGCAGGGCGTGCGCTTTGCGCCGGGCGGCATCCGCAAGGGGGCGGCGGGTTACGACATCACCTTCCTGCACCCGAAATCGAACGACGAGTTCCCGATCGCGGGTGAGGGGGTGCTGATCGAGCTGGTGCAGGCCCCGCCCGAGGTGATTGAGGCGCTGGGCTGACATGACGCAAAGCAACGCCGATTGGCAGGCCCGCAGCCTGGCCAGCGTGTGGCACCCCTGCACGCAAATGCAGCGCGCGGCCGTGGTGCCGCCGCTGCCCATCGCCCGCGCCCATGGCCCTTGGCTGTACGACCAGGAAGGCCACCGCTACTTCGACGCCAACAGCAGCTGGTGGGTCAACCTTTTCGGCCATGCCGACGAGGGCATCGCCACCGCGCTCAAGCAGCAACTGGACGTATTGCCCCACGTGATGCTGGCCGGGTGCACCCATGCGCCCGCCATTGAGCTGGCGGAAAGGCTGTCGGCCCGCACGGGTGGCGTGCTGGGCCACGCCTTCTACGCCAGCGACGGTGCGTCCGCCGTGGAAATCGCGCTCAAGATGAGCTTCCACCACTGGCGCAACGTGGGGCAGGGCGGCAAGAGCGAATTCGTCTGCGTACGCCAGGGTTACCACGGGGAAACGCTGGGCGCCCTGGCCGTGACGGACGTGCCCGTCTTCCGCGACGCCTACGACCCGCTGCTGATGCGCTCGCACCAGGTAGCTTCGCCCGACGACCGCCAGGCCGCTGAAGGCGAGGACGCTGCAGCGGTGGCCCAACGCGCCGCTGACGACTTGGAAGCGCTGCTGGCCGAACGCCACGCGCACATCGCCGCTGTCATCGTGGAGCCGCTGGTTCAATGCGCCGCAGGCATGGCCATGCACCATGCGTCCTACCTGCAACGGGTGCGCGCGCTGTGCGACCAGTACAGCGTGCACCTCATCGCCGACGAGATTGCCGTGGGCTGTGGCCGCACGGGCACCTTCTTCGCCTGCGAACAGGCGGGCATCTGGCCCGATTTCGTGTGCCTCTCCAAGGGCATCACCGGCGGTTTTCTGCCGCTGTCGCTGGTGTTGTGTCGCGACGCCATCTACCGCGCCTTCCTGTCAGATGACGTGGCGCGCGGCTTCCTGCACTCGCATTCCTACACCGGCAACGCGCTGGCCTGCCGGGCGGCGCTGGCCGTGCTCGACCGTTTCGACAATCATGACGTGCTGGGCCGCAACGCCCAACAAGCGGCCTTGCTCGACCAGGCGCTGGCACCGCTCATGGCATACCCCGGGGTGGAGCACCCGCGCCGCCGTGGCATGATCTGGGCCTTTGACGTCAAGGCAGAGCTTGCCCAGGGCCGCTTTGCCGAGGCGTTTCACCTGGCGGGCCGCCGCCACGAACTGCTGGTTCGCCCCATTGGGCGCACCGTGTACCTGATGCCCCCCTACGTGCTCGACGGGGACCTCTCGCGCTGGTTGTCCGAGCGCTTGCAGGCCACCCTGCACGACACGTTGCAACAGCCCGATGCTGATCGAACACATCAACCGTCAACTGCTTGACATCGACGCTGCCGCCCTGCGCAGGCGCCGCAGGGTGGGTGCGTCGCCGTGTGGCCCGCACCAGCAATGGCAAGGCGGTGGCAGCATGCTCGCCTTCTGCAGCAACGACTACCTGGGTCTGGCCAACCATCCGGCCCTGACCGCAGCGCTGGCCGAAGGCGCCCGCCTGTGGGGCGCGGGCAGCGGCGCGTCGCACCTCGTGAGCGGCCACAGCCAGGCGCATGCCGCGTTGGAATCCACCCTCGCGCAATGGTTGGAACCACACATTCCCGGTGCACGTGCGCTGCTGTTCTGCAGCGGCTACATGGCCAACGTGGCCTTGATGACGGCACTGGGCGATGAGCAGGCCACCATCCTGTCCGACAAGCTCAACCACGCCTCGCTCATCGACGGTGCCTTGCTGGCCCGCGCCAAGCTGTTGCGCTACCCCCATGGGCAGCTTGACGCGTTGGAGCGCCAGCTGCGCGCCTGCACCACCCCGGTCAAGCTCATCGTCACCGACGCCGTCTTCAGCATGGACGGCGACGTGGCCGACCTGCCCGCGTTGCTGCGCCTGGCCGAGCAATACGACGCCTGGCTGGTCATTGACGATGCACATGGCTTTGGTGTGCTGGGCGCGCATGGCCACGGCAGCCTGGAGCATTTCGGCCTTTGCAGCGAACGCCTGATCTGCATGGGCACGCTGGGCAAGGCCGCCGGGGTGTCGGGGGCCTTCGTGGCCGCGCACCCCGTCATCGTCGAATGGCTGGTGCAGCGCGCCCGGCCCTACATCTACACCACGGCCATGCCGCCCGCGTTGGCGCATGCGCTGGGGCATGCTCTGGCGCTGATCGAAGGCCCAGAAGGCGTGGAGCGGCGCGGGCGGCTCAACGAGCTGATCACCCAGCTGCGCACCGGTCTGGCTGCCTTGGCAGAGCGCCACCCGGGCCTGTCGCTGCCAGCGTCCTTCACGCCCATTCAACCCCTCATCGTGGGCGACAACGCACGGGCCCTGGCACTGGAAGCCGCGCTGGAAGCGCGTGGCATCCGTGTGCCCGCCATTCGCCCGCCCACCGTGCCCCTGGGCACGGCACGTTTGCGCCTGACGCTTTCTGCCAGCCACACCGCAGCCGATGTGGACCAACTGCTGGGCGCGCTCACCGAAACCCTGAACGAGGAGCAAACATGAAAGGCTGTTTCGTCACCGGCACCGACACCGAAGTGGGCAAGACCCGCGTCAGCGCCGGGCTGCTGCACCGCGCCTCCCAGGCGGGCCTGCGCGTGGCAGGTTACAAGCCCGTGGCCGCAGGCATGGACAACATTGCCGGGCAATGGGTCAATGAAGACGTGCACACGCTGTGGGCCGCCAGCAATATCGAATTGCAACCTGAAGAGGTGGGCCCTTGCCAGTTGCGCCAACCCTGTGCGCCGCATCTGGCCGCGCAGGCCGAAGGGCGTGTGATCGATCGAGACACGCTGGAGCAAGGCGCCCGCCAACTCGCCCAGCGCGCCGACCTGATCGTGGTGGAAGGCGCGGGCGGCCTGTGTGTGCCACTCGGCCCCAACTGGGACAGTTCGCACCTCATGTGCGCGCTGAACCTGCCGGTGGTGCTCGTCGTCGGGCTGCGGCTGGGCTGCATCAACCACGCGCTGCTCACGGCAGAGGCCATCGCTGCCCGCCGCCTGCACCTGGCGGGCTGGGTGGGCAACACGCTGGACCCGGCCATGCTGCACCTGCAAGACAACATCCACACCCTCACGCAAGAGTTTGAGCGGCGTTTTCACGTGCCTTGCCTGGGTGTCGTTCCCCATCTGGAAAGCCCAGACGCGGCCTCCGTCGCACCGCATCTTTCTACCGCTGGCCTGCAAACCCTGTTCGGCCTGAAGCAACCCTCTTTTGAAGTGACACCATGACCACCGTCGCACCCATCTCCCTGTCGTCCCTGCGCCGCGCCAACGTGGGCGTGCCCGAAACCCGCTGGACCGTGGCCGCCGTGGAAGCGCTGTACGACCTGCCTTTCATGGACCTGCTGTTCCGCGCCCAGCAGGTGCACCGTGAAAACTTCGATCCCAACGAGGTGCAGCTCTCCACGCTGTTGTCCATCAAGACCGGCGGCTGCGCCGAAGACTGTGGCTACTGCCCCCAGTCCTCGCATTTCGACACCGGGCTGGAAGCCAGCAAGATCATGCCGCTGGACGAAGTGCTGGACGCCGCCCGCGCCGCCAAGGAGCAGGGCGCCACGCGCTTCTGCATGGGCGCAGCCTGGCGCAGCCCCAAGGAGCGCGACATGGAGCGCGTAGCCGCGATGATCGAAGGCGTGCGCGATCTGGGCCTGGAAACCTGCATGACGCTGGGCATGCTCGACGGTGACCAGGCACGCCAGCTCAAGGACGCCGGTTTGGACTACTACAACCACAACCTGGACACCTCGCCCGACCACTACGGCAGCATCATCAGCACCCGCACCTACCAGGACCGGCTCGACACGCTGGACAACGTCCGCCAGGCAGGCATCAACGTGTGCTGCGGCGGCATCGTGGGCATGGGCGAGACGCGCACCCAGCGCGCGGGCCTCATTGCCCAGCTTGCCAACCTCGACCCGTACCCCGAGTCCGTGCCCATCAACAACCTCGTCGCCGTGCCTGGCACCCCGCTGGCCGACGCCGAACCCATCGACCCCTTCGAGTTCGTGCGCACCATCGCCGTGGCGCGCATCACCATGCCCACCACCATGGTGCGCCTGTCGGCAGGCCGCGAACAGATGGACGACGCCCTGCAAGCCCTGTGCTTCGCGGCGGGTGCCAACTCCATCTTCTACGGTGACCGCCTGCTCACCACCACCAACCCCCAGGCCCAGCGTGACCGCCGCCTGTTCGAGCGCCTGGGCCTCAAACCCCAGGGCGAGCGCCCCGAAGTGAAGGACGCCGAGGTCACGGGCGCTGAGGCATGACACTGGCCGAGGCGGTTACGGCGCCGTCGATAGACGAAGCCTTCCTCGACAACCCGTACCCCGCCTACCAGGCGTGGCGCGAAGAGGGCGCCATGCTGTGGAGCGACGGCTTCTTTGGCGGAGCATGGCTGCTCACCCGCCACGCCGATGTTGAGGCGGCCTTGCGCGACCCGGCGCTTTCCGCACAACGTACGGGCGGCTGGGTCATGGCTGCCGCGCAGCAAGGCCGGGCCGAACTGCGCCCCTTCCAAAGCCTGTTCGCGCGCGCCATGCTCTTTCTGGACGCGCCCGACCATGGCCGTCTGCGCCAGATCCTCATGCCCGCCTTCCGGCCTGATGCCTTGGCCCAGATGCAAGCCTGGCTGGACGTTACCGTGGCCGAGCGTGTGCTTGCGCTCGATGGCCCGTTCGACTTCATGGCGCAGATAG
>CBKZAG010000217.1:0-5663 GCA_966692625.1 uncultured Comamonadaceae bacterium | reverse complement strand
ACGCAGGGGGCGGCTGTTCTCAAAGCGCCTGGTCCGAATGGCTTGGCGCGTCATCCAAAAGGAGAGTCCATGCGTCATTACGAAATCGTGTTGCTGATCCACCCGGATCAGAGCGAGCAGGTTCCGGCCATGCTGGAGCGTTACAAGGGCATGATCACCAACGGTGGCGGCCAGATCCACCGCGTTGAAGACTGGGGCCGCCGCCAGCTGGCTTACCAGATCAACAAGCTGTCCAAAGCTCACTACCTGTGTGTGAACATCGAGGCCGATCAGGCCGTGATGGCCGAGCTGGAGCACGCCTTCAAGTTCAACGACGCCGTGCTGCGTCACCTGACCGTGCAGAAGAAGAAAGCCGATACCGCTCCTTCTTCCATGATGAAGGCCGTCGAGCGCGAAGAGGCTCGCAAGGCTCAGCAGCAGGAGGCCTCGGCGTAATTGCTGCAGGTGTCAAGGTCGGTTGAACCATGAACCGGCTGGTGATGCTCGCAACGCTGGCCCACACGGCCGCCTTGCGTTACACCCCGGCCGGCATACCCGCCCTGGACCTGACGCTCGCACATGAGTCCGAGCAGCAGGAAATGGGGCAGACCCGCAGGGTCAACCTGGAACTGAGGGCCGTGGCCTTCGGTGCACAGGCGGAAACCCTGGCGCGCCAGCCCTTGGGCAGCGCGTACGGGTTCGAGGGGTTCCTGACCAACACCCGCAACGGCAAAGGCGTCGTGTTTCACATCCAAGATTTCAAACAGACTTAAGGAAGCACCATCATGGCTGCACCCAAGCGTTTCAACAAAGACAAGCGCCCCAAGCGCAACACCCAATCGCTGCTGTTCAAGCGCAAGAAATTCTGCCGCTTCACCGTGGCTGGCGTTGAAGAAGTGGACTACAAGGACGTGGACGTCCTGCGTGACTTCATCGCTGAAAACGGCAAGATCATCCCCGCCCGCCTGACCGGCACCCGCGCCATCTACCAGCGCCAGGTGACCACCGCCATCAAGCGCGCACGCTTCCTGGCCCTGCTGCCCTACAGCGACCAGCACCGCGTCTGATAGGAGCCACGACCATGCAAATCATCCTGCTCGACAAAGTTGTCAACCTGGGTAACCTGGGCGATATCGTCAAGGTCAAGGACGGCTACGCCCGTAACTTCCTGATCCCGACCGGCCGTGCACGCCGCGCCACCCAGTCCGCCGTGGCCGAGTTCGAAGCCCGCCGCGTTGAACTGGAAAAGGCTGCTGCCGCCAAGCTGGCTGAAGCCCAAGCCCTGGGCGAGAAGCTCAACGGTTTCACCGTCAAGCTGTCGCAGAAGGCCGGCGTTGACGGCCGCCTGTTCGGCTCCGTCACCAACCACGACATCGCCGAAGAGCTGAACAAGCAAGGCTTTGCCGTGACCAAGGCCCAAGTTCGCATGCCCAACGGCCTGTTGAAGAACGTGGGCGACTACACCGTCTCCGTCGGTCTGCACACCGACGTGGTGGTGGACGTGAACGTCTCCGTGCTGGGTGAAACCGCCTGATCGGCTGTCTCCTCACACGCACAACAGCCGGCCGCGTGCCGGCTGTTTTGTTTTTGGCGCCGGGCAAGTCATCCACCGCATTTCCCCAGGTGTTCCACGGGTTGTCCACAGGGTTGTGCAATGACTTTGCCTGCTTGCGCACGTAAGATTCCGGGTTGAAAGGAAACCCATGTCCGCTGTCTTCCCCATCGAAGAAGATTTCGAGTCCCCCATCGAGTTCAGCAATGACCGCCAGGTGGCCCAGCTGCGCGTGCCGCCGCACTCCGTCGAGGCCGAATCGAGCGTGCTGGGTGGGCTGCTGCTCGACAACGGCGCCTGGGACCGCGTGGGCGACCTGGTCAGTGCCGACGACTACTACCGCCACGAGCACCAGTTGATTTTTGCGGCCATCGCGGTGCTGATCAACGCCAACAAGCCAGCGGACGTGATCACCGTCTTCGAGCAGTTGCAGAGCCAGGGCAAGGCCGACGAAGTGGGGGGGTTGCCGTACCTCAATTCCCTGGCACAGTACGTGCCCAGCGCGGCCAACATCCGCCGTTACGCCGAGATCGTGCGTGAGCGCGCCATCCTGCGCAAGCTCATTTCCGTGAGCGATGACATTGCCACCCAGGCCTTCAACCCCAAGGGCAAGGCAGTGGCCAACATCCTCGACGAGGCCGAGCAGAAGATCTTCAACATCGGCGAAGAAGGCAGCCGCATGAAGCAGGGCTTCCAGTCGATGGATTCCCTGGTGGTGGACCTGCTGGACCGCGTGCAGGACATGGCGGACAACCCCAACGACATCACCGGGGTGCCCACTGGCTTCATCGACTTGGACCGCATGACCGCTGGCCTGCAACCGGGTGACTTGGTCGTGCTGGCGGCGCGTCCCTCTATGGGTAAGACGGCGTTTGCCATCAACATCGCCGAACACGTGGCGCTCAACGAGGGGCTGCCCGTGGCCGTGTTCTCCATGGAAATGGGTGCGGCCCAACTGGCGGTGCGTATCGTGGGCTCCATCGGGCGCATCAACCAGGGCCACCTGCGTACCGGCAAGCTGACGGACGACGAATGGCCGCGCCTGACGGAAGCCATCGAGCGGCTGCGCACCGTGTCGCTGCACATCGACGAGACACCTGGTCTCACGCCCAGCGAGTTGCGCGCCAACGCGCGCCGCCTAGCCCGCCAGTGCGGCAAGCTGGGTCTGATCGTGGTGGACTACCTGCAGCTGATGAGCGGCACCTCGTCGGACGGTGATAACCGTGCCACCGAGCTCGGCGAGATTTCCCGGGGCCTGAAGATGCTGGCCAAGGAGCTGCAGTGCCCGGTGATCGCCTTGTCGCAGTTGAACCGTTCGGTGGAGCAGCGCACCGACAAGCGCCCCATGATGTCGGACTTGCGTGAATCCGGGGCCATTGAGCAGGACGCGGACATCATCATGTTCATCTACCGCGACGAGTACTACACCAAGGACGCCTGCAAGGAGCCGGGTGTGGCGGAGATCATCATCGGCAAGCAGCGTAACGGTCCCACGGGCACGGTGAAGCTGGCCTTCCTGAACATGCTCACGCGCTTCGAGAGCCTGGCCAGTTACACGGTGTCAGACGACTACTGATTTGTCCCTATCAGGGGACATGCTGGGCGAGGGGCTTGCCTACACTGTGTGCCAGCACAGTACGGAGACAAGCCATGCACCAGCCCCATGCCGAGCCTCGGCGTTCCATCTATTACCGCTATCAGGTGTTCCAGCCGTGGCTGCCCTCGGCGCACCCGGCGCCTGAACAGGTTCCTGTCGTCGTTGTGGGCTCCGGCCCGGTGGGCTTGACCACGGCACTTGCCCTGGCCCAACAGGGTGTGCAGTGCGTGGTCCTCGAATCGGAGTTGCAGGTGTCCGAAGGCAGCCGTGCCATCGTGTTCACGCGGCGGTCGATGGAAATCCTGCAGCAGGTGGGCGTGGCTGACCGCGTGTCGGCCAACGGCTTGCCCTGGAGGTTTGGCAATTCCTTCTACCGGGGGCGGTGTGTTTTTCGCATGGAAGGGCCGCACGACCCGGATGACCGCTTCTTTCCCATGATCAACCTCCAGCAGCAGTACCTGGAGGAATATCTGGTGGATGCCTGCCTGGCCCATCCGCTCATCGACTTTCGCTGGGGTAACCGGGTCATGGAACTGTCCCAGGGGGCGGATCACGCCACGCTGGAGGTGGATACGCCTGAAGGCGCCTACCGCTTGCCAGCCGGGTGGGTGGTGGCCGCTGATGGCGCCCGTTCGGGTATCCGCTCCATGATGGGGCTGAAGCTTGAAGGCGCATCCTACGAAGGGCGGTTCGTGATTGCCGACATCCGGGTGGATCTGCCGTTGCCCACCGAGCGCCTGGCCTTCTTCGACCCGGAGTGGAACCCGGGCAACACCGTGCTGATGCACCGCGAGCCGCACGGCATCTGGCGGGTGGACTACCAGCTCCCGGCCGACGAGACACCCGAGCAGGCCCTGGCGCCCGAATCGCTCAAGGCACGCATAGACGCGCAACTGGCCATGATTGGGCACCCAGGCGCACCGTGGGAGATGGACTGGTGCTCGGTATATTCGGCGCGTGCACTCACGCTGCCGGATTACGTGCAAGGGCGGGTGCTGTTCACGGGCGACGCGGCCCACATGCTGCCCATTTTCGGCGTGCGCGGTGCCAACACAGGTTTTCAGGACGCGCAGGCGCTGGCCTGGAGGCTCGCCTTGGTCGTCAAAGGGGTGGCGCCCGCGCAGTTGCTGCACACCTACAGCCAGGAGCGCGTGGGCGCCGCCCGCGAGATCATCGACGAAGCAGGCAAGAGCACGCGCTTCATGACGCCGCCCACGCGGGGCTTTCGCCTGTTGCGCGATGCGGTTCTGTCGCTCTCGCTCAACGAGCCGTTCGTCGGACCGCTCTACCACTGGCGCACCTCACGTCCTCACGAGTACACGCATTCCGCCCTGAACAGCCTGGGCGACGACAACGCGCTGTTCAAGTGCGGGCCGGGCAGGGGGGCGCCGCCGCAGAACGTGTGCCTGGGGCCGGACGACTATCTGCTGGACCGGCTCGACCATGCCTTCCAGTTGCTGTACTTCACCGATGCGGCCGAAGTGCCGCCAGCGCTGCGGCAGGTGGTGCAGGACTTCCGGGCGCGCGGGGTGCCGCTGTGGGTGCTGGCGGTGGGTGCCAGTGCACCGGTGGCGGGGGCCGATGACGTGCTGGCCGATGCCCGTGGCCAGCTGCGCGCGCGTTACGGCGTGACGGCGCGGGGGGCCGCGTACCTGCTGCGGCCGGACCAGCACGTCTGCGCGCGCTGGATGAGCCTGGATGCCGAGCGCCTGCGCGCAGCCCTGACCAACGCCCTGGCACCCAGCGCCGGGCAGACCACCCTTTCCAACCTGGGAACCTGAACATGAACCCTACCGTTGACACCCAGCTCAGCATCGCCGACCTGGAGGCCGTGTACGACGCGCTGGCCCAGGCCATCGACCAGGCAGGCCCCGAGCGCAGCGAACTTTTCCTGGTGAAACTGACCCTGCTCAACGCCCAGGCGCTGGGCAGCGCGCAGGTTGTGCGCGAGCAGATCGAGCGGGCCTTGCGCGATCTTTGAGTCGCCGCCGGGCCGCCCCAAGGCGACGAAGGCCCCCTTGGGGGGCAGCGTAGCGTGGGGGCATAAAAGTCGCCGCCGGGCCGCCCCAAGGCGACGAAGGCCCCCTTGGGGGGGCCGCGTAGCGTGGGGGCAGAAAAGTCGCCGCCGGGCCGCACGGTAAACTTGGGTCTTTGCTCCTGCGTCACCGACCCGCCACTGCGCCGTGCGTCTCCATACGATCAAACTCTCCGGCTTCAAGTCGTTCGCCGAACCCACCACCTTCAACCTGCCGGGCCAACTGGTGGGAGTGGTGGGGCCGAACGGGTGCGGCAAGTCCAACATCATGGACGCGGTGCGCTGGGTGCTGGGTGAGTCCAAGGCCAGCGAACTGCGCGGCGAGTCCATGCAGGACGTGATTTTCAACGGCACCACGCACCGCAAGCCCGCCAGCCGCGCCAGTGTGGAGCTGGTGTTCGACAACGCCGACCACCGCGCGGGCGGCCAGTGGGGCCAGTTTGCTGAGATCGCCGTCAAGCGCGTGCTCACGCGCGACGGCACCAGCAGCTACTACATCA
>CBKZAG010000216.1:0-5720 GCA_966692625.1 uncultured Comamonadaceae bacterium | reverse complement strand
AGGCCGCATGACGGTCTGCAACATGGCGATCGAAGCAGGCGCACGCGCCGGCCTAGTGGCCGTGGACGACAAAACCATTGATTACGTCAAGGGCCGCCCCCTGTCGCCTACGGGTGTCGAGTGGGACCAGGCCGTGGCGTACTGGAAGACGCTGCACTCTGACGCTGACGCCGTATTTGACACCGTGGTCGAGCTGGACGCCTCGCAGATCCTGCCGCAGGTCACCTGGGGCACATCGCCTGAAATGGTGCTGCCGGTGACCGCCGTGGTTCCCGACCCCGACAAGGAAAAGGACCCCAACAAGCGCAACGCCATGGAGCGCGCCCTCACCTACATGGCGCTTGAACCCGGAAAACCATTGGTCGACGTGCACGTGGACAAGGTCTTCATCGGCTCGTGCACCAACAGCCGCATAGAGGACATGCGCGAAGCAGCTGCTGTCGTCAAGAAACTCGGCCAGAAGGTGGCGCGCAACGTCAAGCTCGCCATGGTGGTGCCCGGCTCGGGGCAGGTGAAAGACCAGGCCGAGCGCGAAGGGTTGCACGAGATCTTCAAGGCTGCGGGCTTCGAATGGCGCGAGCCGGGTTGCTCCATGTGCCTGGCCATGAACGCCGACCGCCTGGAACCTGGCGAGCGCTGCGCGTCCACCAGCAACCGCAACTTCGAAGGCCGCCAGGGCAATGGCGGCCGTACCCATCTGGTCAGCCCGGCCATGGCGGCCGCGGCAGCCATTCACGGTCATTTTGTCGACATCCGTCAATTCGCCTGAAACGTCGCTAGGAAAGGAAGAACGCCATGAAAAAAACCTTTGCTCTGCTGATCGCTGCCCTGAGCCTGGCTCTGGCTGGTTGCAACACCGTCGCCGGCATCGGCAAAGACGTGCAAAAGGGTGGTCAGGTCCTTGAGGACGCGGCCAAGAAATAAGCATGCAAAAATTCACCGTGCACAAGGGCCTGGTGGCCCCCATGGACCGGGAAAACGTCGACACCGACGCCATCATCCCGAAGCAGTTCCTGAAGTCCATCCGCAAGACGGGCTTCGGCCCGAACCTGTTCGACGAGTGGCGCTACCTGGACCCTGGCTACCCCGGCCAGGACCCGGCCAGCCGCAAGCCCAACCCCGACTTCGTGCTCAACCAGCCGCGCTACCAAGGCGCATCCGTTCTGCTGGCGCGCAAGAACTTCGGCTGCGGCTCCAGCCGCGAACACGCGCCTTGGGCCATTGAGCAATATGGCTTCCGCGCGCTCATCGCGCCCAGCTTCGCCGACATCTTCTTCAACAACTGCTTCAAGAACGGCCTGCTGCCCATCGTGCTGCCCGAAGCAACCGTGTCGCAGCTGTTCGACGAAGTCCACGCCTTCCCGGGCTACCAGCTCACCATCGACCTGGAGCGCCAGGTGATCGTGCGCCCGCAGGGCGAAGAAATCCCCTTTGACGTGCAGCCCTTCCGCAAGTACTGCCTCGTCAACGGGCTGGACGACATCGGTCTGACGCTGCGCCACAAGGACAAGATCCAGGCCTACGAAGCCGAACGCCTGACCCAGAAGCCCTGGCTGGCACACACGATGCTGAGCTGAACGCCAGCCCATCGAGCGCAACCTCACTTTCAAGGGCGCCGAAGCGCCCGCACCGCACATGAAAATCGCAGTTCTTCCTGGTGACGGCATCGGCACCGAAATCGTCGCTGAAGCCGTCAAGGTTCTCAAGGTCCTCGACCTCAAGTTCGAAATGGAACAGGCCCTGGTGGGCGGTGCCGCTTACGAGGCGCATGGCCACCCGCTGCCGGAATCGACCCTGAAGCTGGCCATGGAAGCCGACGCCGTGCTGTTCGGTGCGGTGGGCGACTGGAAATACGACAAGCTGGACCGCCCTCTGCGCCCCGAACAGGCCATCCTGGGCCTGCGCAAGAACCTGGGCCTGTTCGCCAACTTCCGCCCGGCCATCTGTTACGAGCAGTTGGTCGGCGCCTCCAGCCTTAAGCCTGAACTCATTGCAGGCCTGGACATCCTCATCATCCGCGAGCTGACCGGCGACATCTACTTCGGCCAGCCGCGCGGCCGCCGTGTGGCCACCGACGGCCACTTCCCCGGTGCCGAGGAAGCCTTCGACACCATGCGCTACTCCAAGCCCGAGATCGAGCGCATTGCCCACGTAGCCTTCCAGGCCGCGCGCAAGCGCAACAAGAAGGTCACCAGCGTGGACAAGGCCAACGTGCTGGAAACTTTCCAGTTCTGGAAAGACGTGGTCACCGAAGTACACGCCCAGTACCCCGACGTGGAACTGCAGCACATGTACGTGGACAACGCCGCCATGCAGCTCGTCAAGGCCCCCAAGGCGTTCGACGTGATCGTCACGGGCAACATGTTTGGCGACATCCTGTCGGACGAAGCCTCCATGCTCACCGGCTCGATCGGCATGCTGCCCTCGGCCAGCCTCAACAGCAAGAACCAGGGCCTGTACGAACCCAGCCACGGCAGCGCGCCCGACATCGCGGGCAAGGGCGTGGCCAACCCGCTGGCCACCATCCTGAGCGCGGCCATGATGCTGCGCTTCAGCCTGAACCAGCCCGAGGCAGCTGCCCGCATCGAAGCCGCTGTGCAGAAGGTGCTGGCACAAGGCCTGCGCACCCCCGACATCTGGAGCGAAGGCACCACCCGCGTGGGCACTGCGCAGATGGGCGACGCCGTGGTGAAGGCGCTGTAAGCGCCGCACAAGGCTGCTTCGGCTACAATGTAAAAATGTTTGCCGCCCGCCCGTTCGCCCTGAACCAGACACCTGCCGCCCTGGCAGGTGTGGCTGTGCGCGCAATCTCCACCAAAACCACGACCATTAAGGGCTGATCCAGCCTGGTTCGTCGTGCGCCCTCCCCGGCCTGACGAGCCGGGCAAACCGGTCCGGTCTGGCACCGTTTGTTTTACTTGAAAGGGCGTTTGAAATGAGCAAGTTGGTAGGTTTGGTCGGCTGGCGCGGCATGGTCGGCTCGGTGTTGATGGACCGCATGATGGCCGAAGGTGACTTCGACCACATCGAGCCCATTTTCTTTTCCACCTCGAATGCCGGTGGCAAGGCGCCCGCCCAGGCGAAAAAGCACACTGCGCTGCAAGACGCGAACGACATCGCAGCGCTGGCGCAGTGCGACATCGTGATCACCTGCCAGGGCGGCGACTACACCAAGGAAGTCTTCCCCAAGCTGCGCGCCTCCGGCTGGCAAGGCCACTGGATCGATGCGGCCTCCTCCCTGCGCATGGAAAAGGACGCGGTCATCATCCTCGACCCCGTCAACGACAACGTCATCCGCAAGGCCCTGGCCGCTGGTGGCAAGAACTGGATCGGCGGCAACTGCACCAACTCCATCCTGCTGATGGGCCTGGGCGGTCTGTTCAAGCAGGGCCTGGTGGAATGGGTCAGCTCCATGACCTACCAGGCGGCATCCGGCGGTGGCGCCAACCACATGCGCGAACTGCTCAAGGGCATGGGCGTGGTGCACGGCGTAGTGGCCGATGAGCTGGCAACCCCCGCGTCCGCCATCCTGGAAATCGACCGCAAGGTGGCCAAGGCCATCCGCGAGGACGTGCCTACCGAGTTCTTCGGCGCCCCTCTGGCTGGCGGCCTGATCCCGTGGATCGACGTGCAGCTGGACAACGGCCAGTCCAAGGAAGAGTGGAAGGGCCAGGCCGAGGTCAACAAGATCCTGGGCACCGAGGCCACCATCCCCGTGGACGGCCTGTGCGTGCGCATCGGCGCCATGCGCTGCCACAGCCTCGCACTGACGCTGAAGCTGAAGAAGGACCTGCCGCTGGCCGAGATCGAGTCCATCATCAAGAGCGGCAACCCCTGGGTGAAGTGGGTGCCGAACGACCGCGCCGTCACCGTCAAGGAACTGACGCCTGCCGCCATCACGGGTGGTCTGGAGGTGGGCGTGGGCCGGGTGCGCAAGCTCAACATGGGCCCTGAGTACGTGTCGGCTTTCGTGATCGGCGACCAGCTGCTGTGGGGTGCTGCTGAACCGCTGCGCCGCATGCTGCGCATCCTGCTTGAGGCCTGAGCGGATATATTCGCACCATGACGTGCCGGGGAACCGGCCTGTTGACCGTTGCACTCCCGCAACGATCGGCAGGTTCCCCTGCACCCGCCAAGCCCCAGCCGTGACTCAAGCGGCTTGTGAGCTTGTCACCATAACTTCTTGATGTTATGGTGTTTTCTCGAAAACAGGTTGAGGTCTACGTGCAGCACATTCCCTCCAGCGCCTCGGGTACATCCCGCGATACCACCGAAGCCACTGGGCACTCGCCCCTGGGACAAGGTCTTCGTGCAGTGGCAGCTGCAGTGCTGCTGGCCTCGTCGCTGACGGCGGCTGACGCCTGGGCAATGGCTCTGGGGCGGGTAACCGTGCAATCGCAACTCGGGCAACCTTTGCGCGCCGAGATCGATGTCCCCAGCATCACAGACGAGGAAGCTGCCAGCCTGCAAATACAGATCGCCCCGGAAGACGCCTTTCGGGCCGCGACAATGCAATACAGCCCCGTGCTGAATGCCGTGCGCTTCAACCTGGAGCGCCGTTCAAACGGACGTACCGTTATCCGTCTCAGCAGCGATCAGGCCGTGGTTGAGCCGTTCCTGGACATGGTGCTGCAGGCCACCTGGAATGGTGGCAGGCTGGTTCGTGGCTACACCATGCTTTTCGATCCGCCAAACTTGCGTCCGGCACCAGCACCACTGTTGCCATCAACGGCGCGAAGCGGCATGTCGGCGCCAGCGCCAGCACCCACGCCGTCGGCAACGCCGGCCCCTCAGCCTGCTGCCATGCCTGCGCGCAGCGCAGCAAGCACACCAGCCGCACCTGTCAGACCTGCGGCAGCCCCGTCGGGCGAGCCTGCGGGCCAAGTCACGGTCAAGCCCGGAGACACAGCAGGCCGCATCGCCTTGGCGCACAAACCGGCCAGCGCCTCGCTGGAACAAATGCTGGTGGGCATGCTGCGCGCCAACCCCCGCGCGTTCATCGAGAACAACGTCAACCGCATGAAGGCGGGTGTGGTCCTGGACCTGCCCAAGCCGGCAGACGTTGAACAGATCGACGAAGCGGAGGCCAAGCAGCTCATTGCCGCGCAGAGCCGGGATTTCAACGAATACCGCCGCCGCTTGGCCAACATGGCACCCAGCCAAGCCAGCGAAGAATCAGGCCGTAGCGCCAAAGGCGCAGTCCAGACGGAAATCCGCGAAAGCAAACCTGACGCGGCGACAACCGACAAGTTGACGCTGTCAAAAGGTGCCGTGACTTCTGCCAACAGCCAGGAAGAACGCATCGCCCAACAAAAGCGCCAGGACGACAGCAGTACCCGGGTGGCGGAGTTGTCGCGGAACCTCGACGAGCTGCAGAAACTGGGACAGGCCGCCGGTGCGACTCCGGCTGACCCAACCCCAACTGCTGCAGCCACTGAAGTGCCGGGTGTTGCCGTGCAGGCACCGCCCCCCGCCCCTCCTGCGCCGCAACCTCCCACGCCGCCTGCGCCTCCTCCGCCAACACCTGCTCCCGCGCCTGCAGCGCCAGAGTCGTCTGGCGGGATCGTGCAGGCGTTGATGTCGAATCCGTTGGCGCTTCCCGCGGCTGGTGGCTTGGCTGTGCTGCTGGGGACCCTGGCAGTGTTTGGGGTGGGGCGGGGGAAAAAAAAAAAAAAGACAACCCCCGCAAAAAAGGAGGTGAGCCTCGAGAACACAGAGGG
>CBKZAG010000215.1:0-5734 GCA_966692625.1 uncultured Comamonadaceae bacterium | reverse complement strand
CTGCTGGGTGCCTATGGGCTGGTTTACACGGTTTCCTCAGAGATCATCCATGGTTCGGTATACGGCATGAGCTACTTCATGAGCGCACATAACCAGGGAGGGAAAGACGTCGAGGGGTTTCGAGCTGCCACGCAGGAGCAGGTGGTTGACATCCTGACCGCAGTCATCCACGCGGCAAGCGGATTTCTCTCGGCATTCGCAACAATCCATAAGAGCAAGTCCCTTGCTGCGATTGAGCGGACCTTGTTCCTACGCATGTACAAGGCCGTGACTGGGGAGGACCTTGAAGACCACGCCAGGACAGTTACATAGATCGAGATCAATGCTTGCGATGTGAGGTCGAAGCACGGATCGTGCTGCCAATTTGGCGGGTCCTGAAGCCAACAGTCACCCCGCCTTGGGTTGCCCCAAGGCGTCTCTTGTGTGCCACCGCTCATCCGTTTTGACACGGACTGCTGGGGCGCGTTTTTCATTGGGGCACCCGAACGGTAAAGCGCGTCTTGCGCGCCAGGGACTGCACGTGGATATCCCCACCGTGCGAACTGACGATAGCCTTGGTGATGGCCAGCCCCAACCCCGCCCCTTCGGAAGCAGGATGGGCCCTGGACCTGTCGGCACGATAAAAACGGTCGAAGAGCCGCGGAATGTCCGCCGGATCGATCGTCTTGCCTTCGTTGGCGATTTCGAGCTTGACCTTTCCGCTGCTCGTCGAAATATCTACTTCCGTGGTCGACCCGGCATCCGCATGCCGCAGCGCGTTGGACAGCAGGTTGCTGATGGCGCGGCGCATCATCAAGCGGTCACCGTCCATTTCAGCCTGGCCGCGAAGGACCAAACGGATGTCTTTCTCCTCGGCCACGGCTTCGTAGAAGTCGAACAGCGCCAGCACTTCCTGGTGCAGCTGGATGCGTTCGCGGTGAGGCAAGTCGATGCCGTTTTCCGTCTTGGCCAGAAAGAGCATGTCCGAGACCATCCTGGCCAGGCGCTCGAACTCCTCGGCGTTCGAGGCCAGAATGTCGCGGTACTCGTCGGCACTGCGCCGCTGCGCAAGAGCCACCTGGGTCTGGGTCAACAGGTTGCTCAAAGGGGTGCGCAGTTCGTGCGCCAGGTCGCTGGAAAAGTCCATCAACCGTTGAAAGTCTTGCTGGAGCCGGTCGAACATGCCATTGAGACTGGCAGCAAGTTCGGCAAACTCCACTGGCGCCGACTCCACTGGCATGCGCTCCTGCAAGTTGTGAGCGGTGACAGAGGTTGCCCTTTCACGCATTGCCTTCAAGGGCGCCAGCCCCCGGCGGGCAGCCCACCAGCCCAGCACACCGCTGACCAGTGTGGCCACCAGAAGATAGGCGGCCAGCGTCTTGCGCAGGTCAGCCAGAAAATGGGCGTGGTGCGCGGTGTCCAAGGCCACCAGCACCCGCACAATTCGTTGATGGTCAGTGGATGCCAGTGGCGACGCCGCGGGGAGTGGCAGGCTTTCGACGACGCCGCGCAGGGACTGCCCGGCGTGCGTCCAGTCCATCAGCCTGCCAGACGCCGGAGAATCAGTGAAAACGTTCCGCGTCAGCTCTTTTTGCCCATAAACAAGATCACCACCCAACCAGACCTGAACAAACAGTCCGTTGTGGCTTTCCAGCATATCGTCAAGAGCCCCCGTCAACACGGCAGGGGTGGCAGCGTCTGAGATGAGTTTCTCAATCAGGTGCACCTTGTCGTCGAGGAATATTCTGTCGAGTTCGACAAAATGACGGGCCGTAGACCAGGCAACAAGCGCTCCAAAGCCCAGCAAAACCGAGGCCGCCACCAGCGTGAACAGGACCGTCAGCCTTGCGGTCAGGGTCAGGCGCAAGGAGCTCATCTGGTTTCAGGGCTCTCCAGCACGTAACCCATGCCGCGCACGGTCTGGATCAGCTTCACATCAAAGCCATCGTCCACCTTGGCTCGCAGGCGCCGCACCGCCACTTCGATGACGTTGGTGTCGCTGTCGAAATTCATGTCCCACACTTGGGACGCGATCAACGAACGCGGCAGCACTTCACCCTGGCGGCGCATCAGCAACTCGAGCAAACCGAATTCCTTGGCCGTGAGGTCGATGCGCTTGCCCGCGCGGCTGACCCGGCGACGCAGCAGATCCAGCTCCAGATCCTCCACCCGCAGGGTGGTGCTCTCGGCACCGTTGCGGCCCCGGCGCAGGATGGTCCGCACCCGTGCCAGCAACTCGGCAAACGAAAAGGGTTTGACCAGGTAGTCGTCCGCCCCCAGCTCCAAGCCCTTGACCCGGTCTTCCACCTGGTCGCGCGCCGTCAGGAACAGCACCGGCATCTGCCGCCCTTGACTGCGCAAGCTCTGCAGCACCTGCCAGCCGTCCAGACCCGGCAGCATCACGTCCAGGATCACCAAGTCGTGGTCACCGTCCAGCGCATGGTGCAAACCATCCACGCCGTTGGTCACCAGGTCGACGGCAAACCCCGCCTCGCGCAGGCCCTGGCGCAGGTAATCGCCCGTCTTGGGCTCGTCTTCAACGATCAAAATCTTCACGGCAAATCTTCCAGTTCCTCTAGTGTGCCTGGGGTCAGGCAGCCACGGATGAACATGACACATTTGTAATCTTGCTGACAGGCTGGTGTCGCCCACCAGGATCAATGCCATCAAACGCCCGCTCACACGTCTGCGGCCTAGGCTGGAGCTCCCTCAACCTTGTCAGGAGACTGCCATGCCCAAGTTCGTCATCGAGCGTTCCGTTCCCAACATCGGCAGTGCCAGCGCCGCCGAGCTGCAGGCGATTTCGCAAAAGTCCTGCAGCGTACTGCGCGGCCTGGGCCCCGATGTGCAATGGGTCCACAGTTACGTCACCGACGGCAAGATCTACTGCGTGTACAACGCGCCCGACGAAGGTGCCATTCGGGAGCATGCTCGCCTTGGGGGTTTTCCCGCCAACAGCATTGCCAAGGTGGTCACGATAATTGATCCGACGACCGCCGAAGCCTGAAAGGCCGCACCGGCGGCTCGTGCACCTGCGCAAACCGCCGATGAGCCAGACTATCCGCCTGCTGGGGCCGCCCCGGGTTGACCGGGACGAGGGCGTTGTGTTGCCTCCGCGTGGACACAAAGCCTGGGGGCTGCTGGCTTATTTGGCCCTGACGCCCGGCGGCGCCGGGCGTCACCACTTGGCGGGCCTGTTGTTCGAAGAGGCGCAGGACCCGCTGGCGGCTCTGCGCTGGAACCTGAGCGAGCTGCGCCGCTTGGTCGGCCGGGACGCATTGCACGGTGAATGCGTCACGCTGGCGCATGAAACAGAGCACCGGATCGACGTCGTGACACTGATGCGAGGCCGTGCGCCCGACGCGCTGCGCCTCCCCGGGTTGGGCTTGGAGTTGCTGGAGGGCATGGACTTTTCGGGCAGTCCCTCTTTCGCGGTCTGGCTGCAAGCGGAGAGGCGCCGCGTCCACGCCACGTGCCAAAGTGTGCTGCGCGAAGCGGCCCTTGCACGGTTGGCTTCCCGCGACGCCAAGGACGCGGCATCGATCGCGGCCCAGTTGGTGCGCATGGACCCGCTCGACGAAGCCGCCCAGGTGCTGCTGGTGCGCTGTCTGGCGGCGGGGGGCGACGGCATCGGTGCAGCACGCCAGGCGGCCGCGTGCCGAACATTGTTCGCCCGGGAGCTGGGTACCGAGCCCAGCGCGGCTTTGAACGACGCCCTTCATACGGTAACCACCACAAGAACGCCGCTCGCCGCGACCAGCCATGCCAGCGTGCTGGCCCAGATTGAAGCCGGCGATGCGGCCATACGCGCTGGTGCCCAGGACGCGGGCCTGGAATGCCTTCGGCGCGCCATGGACAACGCCGACCTGACGGACAACAAGTTGCTGTCGGTGCGCACACGCTTGGCTCTGGGCGGAGCCCTGGTTCATGCCGCCCGGGGCCGCGACGAGGAAGGCGCAGCGGCACTCCACGAGGCCCTGCACATTGGACGCGAGGCAGCGCCTCAGCTCGCGGCAGGCGCTTGCCGGGAACTGGGCTATATCGAATTTCTGCGTGGCAGCTACGAACGGGCGCAGGCCTGGCTTGACGAGGCATCTCTGCTTGCGGGTGACGACCTTTCGGAGCTGGCCCGCGTTGCGACCCTTCGAGGCGCCATCCTGAGCGATACCGCGCATTACACGCAGGCCGATGAGCAACTGCGGCACGCCATTGCGACAGCAGACGAGACCGGTGACACGAGACAGGCTGTGTATGCACGGTCCATGCTGGGACGGGCACTGGTCTTGCGCGGTGAGACCAGTGCCGCCCAGCCGGTGCTGGACCAGGCCATCGAAGAGGCAAACCGGCTGTGGGTGGCTTTCCTGCCATGGCCGCTGTCTTTTCGTGCCGAGGTTGATCTGGCGCGTGGTGATCTTGAAGCCGCTTCCGAGCGCTTCGAGCACGCCTTTGCACTGGGTTGCCAATTGAGCGATCCTTGCTGGGAAGGCATTGCCGGGCGCGGCAGAGCCCTTGTCGCGCTGCGGCGCGGCGACCCGGCACGTGCCGTGGACATATTGATGGACACACTTCAACGCAGCGCGCGGCTGCCCGATTCCTACGCGTGGGGCCGCGCTTATGCGCTGGAGGTGCTCTGCGGAATTGCCGTCGGCGAACGGCTCCCCAACGCCGCCCCATGGACAGGCGCCCTGGCCGAACTGGCAACGCGATCCGGAATGCGGGAACTGGCCGTCAAGGCTTGGCAGCACCGCGCCGCCCTGGGTGAAGCCCCGTATGGCACGGCGGCTGCGCTGTTGGCCCGGTCCATAGCCAACCCCATCCTTCAACGATCTTTGGCGGCGCCCATCGAAACATGACAAATTTGTAATTTTTCGGACAGGCTGCTGTCGGTGCAATCTGTTCAGAATTCGCCCGGTTGATCTACATCAAAAGGAGCGAACGCAATGAAACATCGATGGGCAAGCGTGCCACTGAAGCCCGTGCTGGTACTCGGCTTGGCGGTGACCCCCTGGGTCGTGCAAGCGCAAGTTCAGGAAGGTAGCGTGCACGACTGGCGCAAGGCCAATGAGACAGTTGGCCAATATCCCAGAGGCCACGCCGATGTACTTAGGTGGGAGAAGACACAGATGGCACCTCCAGCGGCAGCGCAAAGTGCCTCCCCTGAATTTGCGCTGCCATCTGCCCCTGACGCCATCCGCGCGGCCTGGAAAGTCCATCGCGAACTGGCATCACCTCTGGCTCGCCTGGGGCAGCAGAACGTGGAGCGCATCGCTGCCGGGGCCTGGGGCGAACTCGACCCCAGCCTGCAGCGCAGGATAGAGGGTGCCGATGAGGTGCTGGAGGTGGCGGCGAACACACGCAAGGCCTGGATCAGCGCCGTGGCTGCCAGGCAAACGCTCAAGTCCGTGGAAGATGCCGTGACGGCCGCAGAGGCGGCCGCCGAGCTTGGCCGCCGCATGGTGAGCGTGGGCAACTGGAGCCGCTATCAGCAAGCCCAGGTGGCTCTGGGCGAGTCGTCTGCCCGTATGGAGCTCAAGCGTGCGCGGCTGGCAGCCAGCCAGGCCGAACGCGCGCTGCTGAAGTCGATGGGACTTGACACGGTGCACAGCAGCGTGGCATTGCCGGACCGCCTCCCCGACGCCGCAACGCCGATGAGCGACGCCGAACTGCGCGCGCGCCTGGCGGCGATACAAAGCAACTTGCCAGCAGCACAAGGCCGAAAGGCAGGCAATAACGCAATGCAGGCTTACGCGGCTTA
>CBKZAG010000214.1:0-5787 GCA_966692625.1 uncultured Comamonadaceae bacterium | reverse complement strand
ATGTTGCGCACAAAGGCGCCGTCGATCTTCACGAAGTCGAACGACAGCTCGCGCAGGTAGTGGAAAGAGTTGTAGCCACTGCCAAAGTCATCGAGCGCGAACAGGAAACCTTTCTCTCGCAAGGTGGAGAGGAAGGTGCGCGTGTGCGTCATGTCGCCAATGGCGTCGCGCTCCAGGATCTCGAAGACGATGGTGCTGGGCGGGATATCCAGCCGCGCGCACATCTGCTCGGCATAGCCGATGACGCCGCGCCCCTGCAGCTCCTGCACCGACAGGTTGATGAACAGCTTGACCGGGGGCTTGCCTTCGCCCATGCGGCGGTGCAAGGCATGCAGCGCGTGGCCGATGACGGCGCGGTCGAGCTCACGCGCCAAGCCGTATTTTTCGATGGTCTCGATAAAGACCCCGGCAGAAACGGTTTCGCCATTCGGCTCCTTCAGGCGGGCCAGGGTCTCGTAGGCGAAGAGGTCGCCGTTGCGGTCGAAGATGGGCTGGAAATAGGGCACCACCCGGTCTTCCTTGAGTGCCAGCCGCAGTTTCTCCACAAGGTCACGCGTCATGCGGTTGTTGCGCAGTTGCGTGCCCACCGACTCCATGGTGCCGATGCTGTCCTTGCCCTGCTCCTTCGCGCGGTACAGGCCCATGTCCACCCCCGCCATCAGGTCGGACACGGTGTCGGCGTCGCGCGGGTAGGTGACCACGCCCACCGAGGTGGTGACGTGGAAGCGCTTGCCGTCTGGCGAGATGTAGTGCAGTTCCTTCAGGCGGCGGCGCAGTTTTTCGGCGGCCACCTGCGCGCCCTCGCGCCCGGTTTCGGTGAGCATGAGGATGAACTCGTCGCC
Organism: uncultured Comamonadaceae bacterium; assembly: GCA_966692625.1. Taxonomy (GTDB): domain Bacteria; phylum Pseudomonadota; class Gammaproteobacteria; order Burkholderiales; family Burkholderiaceae_C; genus CAMLOF01. The sequence goes on along the minus strand of CBKZAG010000214.1, from coordinate 4,945 downwards.
CCCCAGCCGGGCCGACAGATCGCCCTTGCGGGTTTCGGCCTGCAGGCTTTCGGCAATGCGGCGCAGCACCATGTCGCCACAGGGGTGGCCCCAGGTGTCGTTGACGTCCTTGAAGTCGTCCAGATCAAGCATGAGCAGCGAGAACTCGTGCCCGTGCCGCTTGGAGCGGCCCACCTCGTACTCCAGCATCTCGTTGAAGTAGCGGCGGTTGTGCAGGCCGGTGAGCGGGTCGTGGCTGGAGTAGTACTCCAGCTCCGACAGCGTGCGCCCGAGCGCCTTGCTGGAGCCCACCACCATCACCATCACCGCGAGGATGGAGCGGATGACCGCGATCTCTTGCGGGCCGGGGCGGCGCGTGCTGGCGTAGGCCACACCCAGCAGACCGGCCAGGTTGACGTTCTCGATCTCGGGCACCGAGACCATGACCATCTCGACGTCGTCGATGGTGCTCTGGTTCTCCAGGCCCTCGATCTCGAATTCTTCGATGTCGAGCGGTGCGTCCCCGGGCAGCTTGAGCTCGCGCAGCATGTCGCGCGCCAGCCGGTTGCGCGCCAGGCGCTTGTTCTCTTCGGTGGGGTGGCCCACGTAGTAGAGGTTGAGCGACAGCCCGTGCGCTTCGCCAAAGGCGATGAAGAAGAACTGGAAGGGGAAGACCTGTTGGAAACTGTTGAGGATCTCCTGCACGAAGGTCTTCCACTGGGTGACCTTTTCGTGAGACAGGATGATCTGCTCCAGCACCGTGCTCTGGCGCTCCAGCAGTTCCTTTTGCACCAGCGTACCCGCCAGCTTCTGGGCCGTGTCGTCAAAACGAAGCAGGATGCTGCGCAGATCGGTGCGGTTGGCGGCGCCGCGCGTCTGGCGCGTCTGCACCAGCATGGGCAAGGCGGCTTCCAGGTTGCGGCAGCGGCCAACGGAGTGGCTCAGGCCGTCCAGCAGTTCGCGCCTCGTGGCCTCGGGCATGTCGAGCTGGCGCAGCCCATCCATCGTGCGCGTCAGGCTGGTCATCAACTCGTCATGAACGTCGGCCACCATCTGCGAAATGGCCTTGCTGAAGCGCTGGTTGCGCATCTGGTTTTCCAGCAAGGCGGCAAAGCGCTGCACCACGAACAGGCGCATGTCCGCAATGTTCTGCGGCAATGCCGGCACTCCAGCGGCGTTCATGCTCAACGCCCCTGGGTGATTTCAGGCAGCAGGTCCATGCCGCACTGCAGTTCGCGGAACCAGTTCAGGAAGGCGGGCACCGCAGCCCCCCGGTACACCGGCCCGTGCTGGGGCGCGAGCATTTGGATGTCGAGCTTGGAGACGCGGTCCACCCAGGCCCGCGCAGCGCGGTTGCCGCACATGTAGCGGCGGTGAAACCCGATGATGTTGGGCAGGTGCGCCTCGAAGTCGTCCACATAGGGCTCATCGTTGTCGGACGGCATCATGGCCGCGCCGATGTCCCCGCTGAACAGTATCTTGGAAACGGGGTCGTACACGTTGATCTGGCCTTCGGAGTGCAGGAAGTGCGCGGGCACCAGTTCCAGGTCGAAGCCGGGGGACACGGTCAGGCGCATGCCCCGGTCGGGCACGGGCTCGAAGCGGTGCATTTCTTCAATGCCGTAGTGCGGCACGAAACGCGTCCAGATGTGGGAGATGTACACCGGGGCGCTGGTCATTTCCAGCCAGGTGGCAATGCCCCCGACGATGTCCGGGTCCTGGTGCGACAGCACGATGGCCTTGATGCGGTCTGGCGGCAGGTAGCGCAGCATTTCGGTGAGCACGCGCGGCATCACGCCGAAGCCACCGGGGTCGAGCAACACGCCCTCGTCGCCGTGCTGGACCAGGTATTGGTTGGAGCGGACGCCGTCTTCCTCACCGGGCTCGCTTTCGTTGAGCAGGACGAAGCGGTGTTCGTCGGTGTCGTACAGTTCGATGTTTTGCATTCGGGAGGTCAGAGGTGGGGCAAAAACCCTGCTTCGGTTCTGGTTATCGGCGGGCAGTATAGCCACACGTGACCCATGCCACCTCAAAGACCGTGCAGCAGAACTGTGCTTTCCCGCACATACGCTACCTGAAGGCCGCCATCACCCTCTGCCAGACCATGACCCACGTTCCTGCCACCCGCGCCCCCTACACCCACGACACCACCCGCATCGACGACCTGCGCATCAGCGCGGTGCGCCCGCTGATCACCCCTGCGCTGCTGCAGGAGTGGCTGCCCGTGACCGACGCCGCCCAGGCCCTGGTGGAACAAAGCCGCGCGGCCATTTCGCGCGTGCTGCATGGGCAGGACGACCGGCTCGTGGTGGTGGTGGGGCCCTGCTCCATCCATGACCACGACCAGGCCATGGAATACGCGCGCCTGCTCAAGTTCCAGGCCGACGCGCTGGCCAGCGAACTGCTGGTGGTGATGCGCGTGTACTTCGAGAAGCCGCGCACCACCGTGGGCTGGAAGGGCTACATCAACGACCCGCACCTGGACGGCAGCTTCGCCATCAACGAAGGGCTGGAGCGCGCGCGCCAGCTGCTGCTGGACGTGCTGGGCGTGGGCCTGCCCGTGGGCACCGAGTTCCTGGACCTGCTGTCGCCGCAGTTCATCAGCGACCTGGTGAGCTGGGGCGCCATTGGCGCGCGCACCACCGAAAGCCAGAGCCACCGCCAACTGGCCAGCGGCCTGAGCTGCCCGGTGGGCTTCAAGAACGGCACCGACGGCGGCGTGAAAGTGGCCACGGATGCCATCGTGGCGGCCAACGCCCCGCACGCCTTCATGGGCATGACGAAGATGGGCCAGGCGGCCATCTTCGAGACGCGCGGCAACGACGACTGCCACGTCATTTTGCGCGGCGGCAAGCAGCCCAACTATTCGGCGGCCGACGTGCAGGCCACCTGCGCGGCGCTGCGCGCGTCCAACCTGCGCGAGCAGGTGATGATCGACGTGTCGCACGCCAACAGCAGCAAGCAGCACCAGCGCCAGATCGAAGTGGCTGCCGACGTGGCCGCCCAGGTGGCGGGCGGCGACCACCGCATCATGGGGGTGATGATCGAAAGCCACCTGAACGAGGGGCGGCAGGACATTGTGACCGGGCAGGCGCTGCGCCACGGCGTGTCGGTCACGGACGCATGCATCGGGTTTGCGCAGACGGTGCCCGTGCTGGAAAAGCTGGCCGAGGCCGTGCGCCAGCGGCGACGCAGTTGATGGATACCCTGTTCGCACCGCTTGCGCAAAGCTGACAAGCGGCTTAACCTTCGACAGGGAAGGCTCCCGTCAGGAGGCTGGTATGTGGAACTGGTCAGAGTGGCATGGCCCCATGGGCATGGGGACAGGCGGCATCTTCATGCTGCTCCTCCTGGTGCTCGTGCTGGTGGTGGTCGTGGTGCTGATCCGCTGGATGCTCGGCAGCACCGAGGACCCGAGGCGCCAGCGACGCACGCCCCTCGACATATTGGAAGAGCGCTACGCCGCTGGCGAAATAGGGCGCGCGGAGTACGAGGAAAAGCGCCGCGACCTCGGGGGGTGACGCCCAGGCGCACGACCCTCAGGCTTGGACTCAGAACGGATAGTGGCGCGGCGTCGTCTGCACGGTGATCCAGCGCAGCTCGGTGAACTCGGCAATGCCTGCCTTGCCCCCAAAGCGGCCAATGCCCGAGCCCTTGACGCCGCCGAAGGGCATTTGTGCCTCGTCGTGCACGGTGGGGCCGTTGACGTGGCAGATGCCCGAGTCGATCTTGCGCGCCACGTTGAAGGCGCGGGCGATGTCGCGCCCGAAAACGGCTGCACTCAGGCCGTACTCGTTGTCGTTGGCGCAGGCAACGGCCTCGGCCGTGTCCTTCACCCGCACGATGCACTTGACCGGCCCAAAGGTCTCTTCGTGGTAAATGCGCATGGCCGGCGTGACGTGGTCGAGCACGGTGGCGGGCATCAGGGTGTTGTCGGCCTTGCCGCCGCACACCAGCTTGGCGCCCTTGGCCAGGGCGTCGTCGATCAGCTCGTTGCAGTGGTGCACGGTGTTCATGCCGATGACCGAACCCAGCACCACCGGTTCGGGTTTGCGCGGGTCGCCCAGGGGCAGCGCCTTGGCCTTGTCGCCGAACCTCTTCACGAATTCGTCGGCCACCTTCTGGTCCACGATGATGCGCTCGGTGCTCATGCATATCTGCCCGCTGTTGGCAAAGCAGCCAAAGGCCGCGCCGTTGACGGCATCGTCCAGGTCGGCGTCGTCAAGCACGATGAGCGGCGCCTTGCCGCCCAGTTCCAGCACCACGGGCTTGAGGTACTTGGCGCAGGTCTGCGCGATGACCTTGCCCACCTTGGTGGATCCGGTGAAGTTGACACGGCGCACCGCCGGGTGGGCCACCATGGCTTCGACCACGGCCCCCGCGTCGGCAGGTGCGTTGGTGACGTAGTTGACCACGCCAGGCGGGAAGCCCGCGTCCTGCAGCGCTTCGATGATGAGCCCGTGGGTGCGCGGGCAGTTCTCGGAGCCCTTGAGGATGACAGTGTTGCCGCAGGCCAGCGGCGTCGCAATGGCACGCACACCCAGGATGACCGGTGCGTTCCACGGTGCGATGCCCAGCACCACGCCGGCGGGCTGGCGCACACCCATGGCCAGGCTGCCCGGCACGTCAGAAGGAATCACCTCGCCCGCCACTTGGGTGGTGAGGGCTGCCGCCTCGCGCAGCATGCCTGCGGCCAGCATGACGTTGAAGCCCGCCCACATGCCGGTGGCGCCAGTCTCGGCGGCCACGGCCTCAACAAAGGCCGGGGTCTTGGCTTGCAGTGCATCTGCCGCCTTAAGCAGCAGTGCGCGGCGCTCGCCAGGGCCGGTCTCGCTCCAGGTCTTGAAGGCTTCGGCGGCGGCTTCGCAGGCCCGCACGGCGTCTGCCGGGGAAGCGGCGGGCGCGCGCGTGGCCACGGTCCCGTCGAGCGGGTTGCGGCGTTCGAAGGTGGCACCGCGCTCGGCGG
>CBKZAG010000213.1:0-5791 GCA_966692625.1 uncultured Comamonadaceae bacterium | reverse complement strand
CCTGCCAGAGATTCCCGTCATCGCGCGGATCGATTCGCTTGACTTCCTGCAGCGGCGCCCAGGACAAACAGATTGGGAGTGCCGACCCGCACTGCGCCAAGTGTTGCACCATGCCAGCCGGGTGATCACACGGACGCCAGAACTGGCACGGTTGTGCGATGGTTTGACCGGTCACGTCTGCAGCAAGACACTCAGCGAGTCCATGACAGCCATGGAATGGCTCGGCCACTGAGACACCAGCGGCTGGAGGGTCGAGGGCTTCCAGCCGGCACCAAATATGCAATGATTCACCCGTGTGCTGAAACTGCTTGTCAACGCAAGGAGCACAGGCCAGGTACTTGATCACAACTTCCAGGTGAGTGATCGCATACAGCAACAGATAGTTAGGAATTCCCATGACCCCCAGCAACCGCCGCGCAGCGTCCGCCTACCGCAGCATCGGTATAGAGACCCGCGCTGTCGGGCATGACCAGCACCAGCTTGTCGCACTGATGTACGAATCGCTGCTTGAGAGCCTGAACGCCGCCATCGGCGCCATGGCCCAGCGCGACATTGCCTCCAAGGTCAGCCACATCAACAAGGCCCTGCGCATCCTGCAAGAGGGGCTGTACGCCAACCTCGACCTTGAGCGTGGCGGCGAAATCAGCGCCAACCTGGCAGCGGTTTACGACTACGCTGGCATGGCCTTGACCCAGGCCAACCTGAAGAACGACCCAGACAAGGTCCAGGAAGTCATAGGCATGATCAAGCCGATTGCCGAGGCATGGGCGCAAATCCGCCAGGACCCGACCGGTACGCCAGGCGGGGGCAACGCTGGCTGATTGCGGGCATGGGCGCGGGTGTCCAGCCACAGGGTTTTAAACGGTGAATACCACCCTGAGAACCCAGTTCTTCCGGGGCTAGCGGGCCTCAACACACCGGCCGCATGGCCGATAACAATCACAAGAACAACGAACGCACCGCACACCCATGACCACCTCCCTGCTGGCCCAGTACCAAACCATCGAGCGCACCAGCGAGCGCATGCTGCAGGCCGCGCGCCAGGGCAACTGGCAAGAAGTCACCCGGCTGGAGGGCGTTTGCGGCGACCAGGTACAGCGCGCCCGCGATCTGGCCCGTTCGGCCACACTCTCCCCTACCGAAAAAGCCAGCAAGCAGCGCATCATGCTGGCCATCCTGCGTCACGAAGCCCAGATCCGCTCCCTGTCTGACCCCTGGCTGGCAGACCTCAGCCACCTGCTCGGTACAGGTCCAAACGCCATACGTCACTGAATCCTTCACATCCTGGTCAAGTTCCCGCATACTGTGCCGATAAGAACTTCAGGAAACACGAAGACATTGAGCAAGGAACGCATCATGCTGACGCTGCTGGACTACTACCAGGCCATCGAAAACACCAGCTCCCAGATGCTCCAGGCCGCAGAGGCCGACGACTGGGATGAAGTGGTTCGTCTGGAAGGGGCGTGTGCCGTGCTGATCGAACAGCTGCGCGAGCGTTCTGGCGCCATGGATCTGACGGCCGAAGAGCGGGCCGAGAAGCATCGCATCATGATGACCATCCTGCGCCACGATGCGCAGATCCGTGAACTGGCCGAGCCCTGGATTGACGATCTGGGACAGATGATGCAGGTGCAGCGCCCAGCGCAGCTGCACTGACGCATACCAACGCAGGCGGCAGCCCGGTCAGACCTGCATGTTCATCACGTCGGTATACGCTTGCATCATGCGGTTGCGCACATGCAGAGCGGCCTGAAAGCCGATCTGAGCCTTCTGCATTGCCAGCATCGTTTCTTCAAGGCTGACGTTAGGGTTGCCCAGTTGCACCTGGGTCTGCAACTCCGACGACTTGTTCTGCGCCGCACTCACGTTTTGCAGCGCGGTCTTGAAAGCTGCACCAAACCCCTCTTGAACCCCGCCCGTGGCACTCCCGCCCGTGGCTTTGGGCTGCCGCATGGCGGTGACGTTGGCAGTGTTCAGTGGGGTCAGGCGCAGGTCCATGGCACGGCTCCTCGGAGCAAGACTTTCAGATGGCGCAATCCTACGGGTGCAGCCCCACAAACTTAAACGCAAACAAAGGCCCTAAGACCGGCCTTTTTTTGCTTTAGCCCGGTCATCTGGCTCTCATAATCCTTCCAGACAAGGACCGGGCAAGGCGCCCGGCACCGGCACACCTCGACACCAGAACATGAACACCGCCGTCGCCGAGATCGATAACACCCTGCCCGCCACGCCGTCCAACCCGCTGACGGCTGGTTTTTCGCGTTTGAGCGGGGCACGCAAGGTGATGCTGGGCCTGGGCGCGTTGGCCATGGTGGGTGTGCTGGCAGCAGGCTTCTATATGGCCAACCGGCCGGACTACCGGGTGCTTTATGCCAACCTGTCTGACAAGGACGGCGGTGCTGTTCTGGCTCAGCTGTCACAGTTGAACATTCCCTACAAGCATGCAGACGGAGGCAGCGCCATCCTGGTACCTGCAGACAAGGTGCACGACACGCGGCTTCGCCTGGCATCGCAAGGCTTGCCACGCGGCTCCACTGTGGGCTTTGAGCTGCTGGACACGACTCGCCTGGGCATGACCCAGTTCCAGGAACGGTTGACCTTCCAGCGCGGGCTCGAAGGCGAGCTGATTCGCTCCATCACGGCCCTGAGTTCCGTGTCCGATGCCCGCGTGCATCTGGCCCTGCCCAACCAGAACGGCTTCTTCCGCGAGCAGCAAAAGCCCTCCGCCAGCGTTCTGCTCACCCTCTACCCCGGCCGCACGCTTGACCGCACGCAAATCGCGGGCATCGTGCACCTGGTGGCCAGCAGCGTGCCCGAACTCAACCCCAAGGCTGTGAGCGTGGTTGACCAGAACGGCAACCTGCTGTCCCAGACGGCAGATGGCGAAGCCGGCGGCCCCGACTCCAAGCAGATCGAATACACGCGCATGCTGGAGAAGATGTACACCCAGCGCATCATCGACCTGCTGGAGCCTGTGCTGGGCCGCGACAACGTGCGCGCCCAGGTCACTGCCGATGTGGATTTCTCGCAGACCGAGCAGACCAGCGAACAGCACCGTCCCAACCAGAACGGCGAGCCCAGCACCGTGCGCAGCCAGCAATTGGTCGAAGCAGGCAGTGCCGTGGGCCAGACCGCCCCCGGCGTGCCCGGTGCCGTGGCCAACCAGGCACCCGGCGCCACCACAGCCCCCGTCAATGGGCAACCTGCCCCGGTAGGCGTGGTGCCCGGCGCCAACGTGCAGAACGGCAGCACCGACGCCAACCGGCGCCGCGAACAGGTCATCAACTACGAGGTGGACAAGACCGTGATGGTCACCCGCAACGCCACGGGCACCATCCGCAGGTTGACTGCCGCCGTCGTGCTGAACCACAAGGCCGGCACCGACCGGCGCGGCCAGCCCACCACCGAACCGCTGCCAGCCGAGCAGATGGAACAGATCAACGCACTCGTGCGCGAAGCCATCGGGTTCAATTCCAACCGTGGCGACTCGGTCAACGTGATGAACACGGCGTTCACCAAGGCCAGCAGCGATGTGACCGAACAGCCGTGGTGGAAGCAACCCGACACCCAGGACCTGGCCCGCAGCCTGGCCTGGCCCGCTGGCATGCTCCTGCTCGGCTTGATCCTCTTCCTCGGCATGGTGCGCCCGACGCTGAAGCTGATGCGCGCGCCTGCCCAGGGTTCAAAACCCGAGCTGGCGCAGCTTGACGCCATTGTGGACGACCAGCCTCAACGCCCCGGCCTGCCCACACCGGTGCAAAATGAGGCCTCTGCCGAAATATTGCGGTTGGAAGACGCCAAGCGGCTGGCCAGAGAGAACCCGGTCGCCGTGGCGAACATCATCAAGGGCTGGGTCAACGGGGAAGGCTCTCAGGCGGCCACCTGAGCCCAAGAGGTGAACAGGCATGAGTGATAACGACGGCGTACAGGATGCAGCCATCTTTTTGATGTCGCTGGGTGAAGAGGAAGCGGCAGAGGTCTTCAAGCACCTCTCGCCCAAGGAAGTCCAACGCCTGGGCGAAACCATTGCGCGCATGCGGGCCGTCTCCAAAGAGAAAGTGGACGATGTGCTGGTGCGCTTCACCAGTGAGGCGGCGTCCCAGAGCCTGCTGGTCTCTGACACCGACAACTACGTGCGCGCGGTGCTGCGCCGTGCCCTCGGTGAAGACAAGGCTTCGCTGCTGATCGACCGCATCCTGCAGGGCGGGGACGTCTCCGGCATCGAAAGCCTGAAGTGGATGGACCCGAACTCGGTGGCGGAACTGCTGCGCAACGAGCACCCGCAGATCCTGGCCGCCATCCTCGTCCACCTCGACCAGGACCACTCCGCCAGCATCCTCAAGCAGTTCACCGAACGCACCCGCAACGAGGTGATGCTGCGCATCGCCACGCTGGAAGGCATCCAGCCTACCGCACTCAAAGACCTGAACGAGGCCCTCTACCAGGTGCTGGCTGGTGGCGACAAGATCCGCAAAAGCTCCCTGGGTGGCGTGCAGACGGCTGCCGAGATCATCAACCTGCTGGGCACGAGCCTGGAGACCAGCGTGGTCGACTCCATCCGCGAGAACGACCCCGACCTGGCGCAGCGCATCATGGACAAGATGTTCACGTTCGAGGACCTCCTCAAGCTGGACAACAAGGCGATCCAGATGGTGCTCAAGGAAGTGGCGTCGGACGCACTGGTCATTGCCCTCAAGGGCGCCAGCGCCGAACTGCGCGAGAAGATCCTCACCAACATGTCCAGCCGGGCAGCCGAAGCCCTGCGGGAAGACCTGGAGTCCCGCGGCCCGGTGCGCCTGTCCGAGGTCGAGGCGCAGCAGAAAGACATCCTGAAGATCGTGCGCCGTCTGTCCGACGAAGGACAGATCGTTCTGGGTGGAGGCGGAGATGACGCCTTCGTCTAACAAGAGCAACCCCTACCAGCGCTTCATCCCCCGGGAGGAGGTGCAGCAGGTTTCTGCCTGGCAGTTCGACGCCATGGACGCCGAGGCCAAGCCAGCAGCAGAACCCGCGCCGGAGGCTCCCCCCGCAGCCCCGCCTGAACACCTTGATGAACTGCGCCAGCAAGCCTATGCGGAAGGCTTTGAACATGGTCGGCAAGCGGGCACCAAGGAAACCCAGGATGCGCTGACTGCACCACTGAAACAGCAGGCCCGCGACGAGGCACAGCGCCTTGCCCTGCTGTTCAAGAACACCCAGGCCGAACTGGGCCGGCTGGAAGATGCCCTGTCAGCACAGATGCTGGAACTGGCCTGCGACCTGGCACGCCAGATCCTGCGCCGCGAGTTGAGCCAACCGTTGGATGCCATCCGGCCCGTGGTGCAGGAAGCGCTTGCGCTGGCGGTGGAAGACAACATGCCCGCGACATTGCGCCTGCACCCGAGCGACCTGGCGCTGGTTCAGGCTGACATGGGCCCTGCTCTGGAAGCGCAAAACGTGCGCGTGGTGCCCGACGTGACCCTCACGCCCGGCGGCTGCGTGGTGGAGAGCGTACAGGGTGCGGTAGACGGTACCGTGGAGCGACGCTGGGCACGCGCGGTGGCCAACCTGGGGCTGGACCGCCCTTGGACACCTGGGGGGCAGGCCGATGTCTGACTCACCAAAACGCTGGGAACAATTCCTGGCTGTGAGCCGCCAGGCGGCCAGCCAGCACACCCCCCTGGAAAGCAGCGGCAAACTCACCCGCCTGGCCGGCCTGGTGCTGGAGGCGCGCGGCGTGAAGGCGCCCGTGGGTTCGCAATGCGTGATCGACCAGCCGCAAGACCCTGACACCGCCGTGCTGGCCGAGGTG
>CBKZAG010000212.1:0-5799 GCA_966692625.1 uncultured Comamonadaceae bacterium | reverse complement strand
AGGCGTTGCCCACGTTGCTGCCGTCCTGCCCCACCACACCACCAACGAACGCCAGCAGCATGAAGCCCATTTGCGCGATGGTGGAAAACGCCAGCATGCGCTTGAAGTTGGTCTGCGCCACCGCCGCGAGGTTGCCCACCAGGAGTGACACCACCGCCAGCACCGCCAGCATCTGCTGCCAGTCGAACGCCACAGGCAACAAGCCTTCCACCAACAGGCGTACAACGATCGCAAACGCTGCCAGCTTGGGCGCGCCACCGATCATCAGGGTGATGGCCGTGGGCGCACCGTGATAGACATCGGGTACCCACATATGGAACGGTACCACCCCCAGCTTGAACGCCAGACCCGCCACCACGAACACCACACCCAGCACGAGAACCTGCTTCTGCTCGACACCAGCGGCAACCACCTGGGCCACGGTCGGGATGTCGAGCGAGCCGGTTGCGCCGTAGACCAACGACAGACCGTAAAGCAGGAAGCCACTGGCCAAGGCGCCCAGCACGAAGTACTTCATGGCCGCCTCGGTGGCACGGGCCTCATCGCGGCGCAAGGCCACCAGCGCATAGCTGGACAGTGTCAGGGTTTCCAGGCCCATGTAGATGACCAGGAAGTTGTGGCCGGAGATCATCACGAACATGCCCAGCAGCGCGAACATCGCCAGCGTGAAGAACTCACCGCCGCGCAGCATGTCGCGGGCACCCGCGTAAGGGCGGCCGTAGACCAGCGTCACCATCATCGCAATCGAGGCAAAACACTTGAGCCATGCCCCCATGGGGTCGCTCACCACCATGCCGCCAAAACCTTCCAGCGTCTGACCACTGGATGCGAGGTAGCCTTCCAAGACGGCCACCACACCCAGGGTCAACAGCGTCAAACGGTAAGTCGCTCCGCGCAGCGGAGACTTGACCACCAGATCGAACAGGGCGATCACGCAGGCCATCCCCAACAGCAGCAGTTCGGGGTAGACCGTGGCCCAGCTGAGACTGTCAATCATTGTTGTGCTCTTTCGAATCTAGGATCAAACTCAGGGCAGCTTGGAAACGGCCACGTGTTTCAACAGTTCCGCCACCGAGGGGTTCATCACGTCGGTGAACGGCTTCGGGTGGATACCCATGTAAAGCACCATGATTGCCAGCAACGCCATGACCAGGAACTCACGCTTGTTGATGTCCAGCAGTTCCTTGACGTGATCGTTGCCAACCGGGCCCAAATAGACACGCTTGAACATCCACAGAGAGTAGGCGGCACCGAAGATCAGCGCGGTGGCTGCCGCCACACCCACCCAGAAATTCACTTTCACAGCCCCCAGGATCACCATCCACTCGCCCACGAAACCAGCCGTGCCCGGCAGGCCGCAGTTGGCCATGGTGAACAGCAGAGCGAACGCTGCGAAGTTGGGCATGGTGTTGACGACACCACCGTAATCGGCGATTTCGCGGGAGTGCACGCGGTCGTACAGCACGCCAATGCCAAGGAACATGGCTGCCGATACAAAGCCGTGGGCGATCATCTGCACGATGGCACCGGAAACCGCGAGGTCGTTGAACAGGAAGAAACCCAGTGAAACAAAGCCCATGTGCGCCACAGACGAGTACGCCACCAGTTTCTTCATGTCCTTCTGGACCATGGCCACCAGACCGACGTAGATCACGGCGATCAACGACAGCGCGATCATGAAACCGGCCCACTCGTGTGACGCATCAGGGGCGATGGGCAGCGAGAAGCGCAGAAAGCCATACGCACCCAGCTTCAGCATGATGGCGGCCAGGACGGCGGAACCACCTGTAGGCGCTTCCACGTGCACGTCTGGCAACCAGGTGTGCACCGGCCACATCGGCACCTTCACGGCGAACGCCGCGAAGAAGGCGAAGAACAGCGCAGTCTGTGCACCGGCGCCCAGGGGCAGCTTGTGCCAGGTAGCCAGGTCGAAGCTTCCACCCGAAACGTTGTACAGGTAGATCAGTGCGATCAGCATCAGCAGCGAACCGAGCAGCGTGTACAGGAAGAACTTGAACGCCGCGTAGATCTTGTTCGGCCCGCCCCAGATACCGATGATCAGGTACATGGGAATCAGCGTGGCCTCGAAGAACACGTAGAACAGCATCGCATCCACGGCGGCGAAAACACCGATCATCAGGCCAGACAGGATCAGGAAAGCGCCCATGTACTGGTTGACGCGCTCGGTGATCACCTCCCAGCCGGCGATGACGATGATCACAGTGATGAAGGCCGTCAGCAGGATCAGCCACAGCGAGATGCCATCCACGGCAAGGTGGTAGTGCACATTGAAACGCTCGATCCAGACGCTCTTCTCGACAAACTGCATCGCGGCGGAACCGACTTCGAAGCCGGTGTACAGCGGCACGGTCACGGCCAAGCCCGCCAACGCGCCGATCAACGCCAGCCAGCGCACGGCGTTGGCATGCTCGTCACGGCCGACAGCCAGCAGCACGGTGCCGAAGAAGATCGGCACCCAGATCGCAAGGCTCAACAAACCCATTTTGTTCTTCTCCTTATTTGGCGAGCCACACGAAGTAGGTCATGAACGCAAGCACGCCCACGATCATCACGAACGCATAGTGGTACAGGAAACCGGTCTGGGCGCGGCGCACCACCGCAGAAACAGCGCCGACGATCTTCCAGCTCAGATTGACCACGGCACCTTCGATCAGACCGCGATCACCGCCTTTCCACAGACCTATACCGACACCGCGTGCCGCCTTGGCGATGATGTTCTCGTTGATCCAGTCCATGTAGTACTTGTTTTCGAGGATCACGATGATGGGACGCAACGCCTTGGCGATGGCCGCGGGCAGCGCCGGATTCACCATGTACATGTACCAGGCCAGCAGCGCACCACCTGCAGCCAGGTAGAGCGGGGGCGTGCTCAGCGCGTGCATTGCCATGGCCAGGGGGCCATGGAACTCCTCGGCGAAACGTTCCATCGCCGGGTGCAGCTCTGCGTTCACACGGATCGCGTCGGCGAGGAAGTCACCGAACAGCATGGGCTGGATGGTCAGGTAACCGATGACGACGGATGGGATCGCCAGCAGAAGCAGTGGCACCGTCACCACCCAGGGCGACTCATGCGGCTTGCTGTGCTCGTCGCGGTGGTGGTGCGGATCGGGCTCCTCGGCCTCGTCGTGGTCGTGCACCTTGGGCTCCTGGTCGTAGCGCTCTGCGCCGTGGAACACCAGGAAGTAGAGGCGGAACGAGTAGAAGGACGTGACGAACACGCCAGCCATCACGGCGAAGTAGGCGAAACCGGCCGCCGGCAGCTTGCTGAAGTGCACCGCCTCGATGATGCTGTCCTTGGAGTAGAAACCCGAGAACAGCGGTGTGCCGATCAGCGCCAACGTGCCCAGCAGAGAGGTGATCCAGGTGATGGGCATGTACTTGCGCACGCCACCCATCCAGCGGATGTCCTGGTTGTGGTGCATGCCGATGATGACCGAACCCGCCGCCAGGAACAGCAGCGCCTTGAAGAAGGCGTGCGTCATCAGGTGGAACACCGCCACCGAGTAGGCCGACGCCCCCAGGGCCACTGTCATGTAGCCAAGCTGGGACAGCGTGGAATAGGCGACCACTCGCTTGATGTCGTTCTGGATGATGCCCAGGAAGCCCATGAACAGTGCCGTGATGGCGCCGATCACGAGGATGAAGTTCAGCGCCGTGTCGGACAGCTCATAGATCGGCGACATGCGCGAGACCATGAAGATGCCAGCGGTCACCATGGTGGCGGCGTGGATCAGCGCGGAGATCGGCGTGGGGCCTTCCATGGAATCGGGCAGCCACACGTGCAGCGGGAACTGGGCGGATTTACCCATGGCGCCGATGAACAGGCAGATGCTGATCACGGTCACCAGCATCGCGTCCTGGCCCAGGATGTACCAGGGGAACTCGATCGCGGCCAGCTCGGGCGCCTTGGCGAAGATCTCGGTGTAGTTCAGGCTGCCGGTGTAGGCGGCGATGAGACCAATCCCCAGGATGAAGCCAAAGTCACCCACGCGGTTGACCAGGAAGGCCTTCATGTTGGCGAAGATCGCCGACGGTTTGTTGAACCAGAAACCGATCAGCAGGTAGGACACCAGGCCCACAGCCTCCCAGCCGAAGAACAACTGCAGCAGGTTGTTGCTCATGACCAGCATGAGCATGGAGAACGTGAAAAGCGAGATGTAGGAGAAGAAACGGTTGTAGCCAGCGTCCTCTTCCATGTAGCCCATGGTGTAGATGTGCACCATCAGCGACACGAAGGTCACCACACACATCATCATGGCGGTGAGGCCGTCGACCATGAAGCCGATTTCCATCTTCAGGCCGCCCACCACCATCCATTCGTAAATGGTCTCGTTGAAGCGCGCACCGTCCATGGCCACGCTCTTGAGCGTCATGGCAGAGATGATGAACGCGACAAACACGCCCAGGATGGTGAGGGTGTGCGACGCGCGGCGGCCGATCACGTTGCCGCCAAAGGTCGTGCCCAGAATGCCGGCCAATGCCGACCCCACCAACGGTGCCAGGGGCACCGCCAGCAGTGTGCTTGCAGAAAGGCTTGTACTCATTGTTGTGACTTTGCGTAAAAACCCTTGAGCCTCAGCCCTTGAGCGTGTTGAGCTCGTCCACGTTGATGGACGACTTGTTGCGGAACAGCAGCACCAGGATGGCCAGGCCAATGGCCGACTCGGCCGCAGCCACGGTCAGGATGAAGAACACGAAGACCTGCCCCTGCATGTCACCCAGGTAGTGCGAAAAGGCGACGAAGTTCATGTTCACGGCCAGCAACATCAATTCGATGGCCATGAGCAGCACGATCAGGTTCTTGCGGTTCAGGAAGATACCTACCACCGACAGCGCAAACAAGATGGCGCCGAGTGACAGGAAATGACCCAATGTGAGGCTCGTCATGCCTTGCCCTCCTCGTTGACTTGTTCCGCAGCCGGCTCGGCGGCACGGGTGGCGGCCATCGGGACGACCACCAGGCGGTCGGCAGCCTTGACCTTGACCTGGATACCCGGGTCGATGGCCTTGCTGTCCTTGCGGTGGCGCAACGTCAGCGCGATGGCCGTGATCATTGCAACCAACAGCACGACCGCCGCCACTTGAATGGGGTACAGGTAATCTTTGTAGAGAAGCACACCCAGAGCGTGCGTGTTGGAGTGGTCTGCCGCATGCATTGCACTCGTCGCGGCCAACTCATTCACTGTCAAACGCGGGAAGCCAGCCCACAGCACGGCGATCAATTCCGCGCTGACCAGCACACCCAGGATGACCGCGAGCGGGAAATGCTTCCAGAAACCCTCGCGGATCGCGTCGATGTTGATGTCGAGCATCATCACCACGAACAGGAAGAGCACCATCACGGCACCCAGGTACACCAGCACCAGGGTGATGCCCAGGAATTCGGCCTTCAGCAGCAGCCACACGGCTGCCGCCTGCGAGAAGGCCAGCATGAGGTAGAGAACCGCGTGCACGGGGTTGCGCGCGGTGATCACCCGGTAGGCCGCAAACAGCAGCACCGCCGAGAACAGGTAGAAGAAGCCAGCTTGGTAATCCATGGTCGGTCTTGTGCCTCGGGCGGTCAGCGGTACTTGGCGTCCGCAGCCTTGGCCGCGGCGATCTCTTTTTCGTAGCGGTCGCCAACGGCCAGCAGCATGTCCTTGGTGAAGTACAGGTCACCCCGCTTCTCACCGTGGTATTCGAAGATGTGGGTCTCGACGATGGCATCGACCGGGCAGGCTTCTTCGCAGAAGCCGCAGAAGATGCACTTGGTCAGGTCGATGTCGTAACGCGTGGTAC
>CBKZAG010000211.1:0-5801 GCA_966692625.1 uncultured Comamonadaceae bacterium | reverse complement strand
AGTCAAGGTGATCGCACCCATGCTGAAGGTGGATCCGGCGTCCTTGAAGATCGCAATCATCCACGAAGATGGTTCGTACGGCACCCTGGTGGGCAACTTCCAAAAGGAAGAAGCCAAACGGCTGGGGCTGAATGTGGTGGAAAGCCAGCCTTACTCGGCGAAGAGTGTTGATCTGTCATCTCTGGTGCTGCGTCTCAAGGGTGCCAACGCAGACGTGGTACTCCAGACCTCGTACCAGAACGACACGCTGCTTTTCTTCCGCCAGTCCGCCAGCGCGGGCTACAAGCCGAAGGCCGTGATCGGTGCGGGCGGTGGCTATTCGCTGCAGGAAACAGCGCAGGCATTGGGCTCTGCGGTTGAGGGTGTGTTTAACGTCGATTTCCCTCAAATTACCATGAAGGACTCCGGGGCCCCCGGTCTCAAAGAGTTCGTGGTTGCGTACGAAAAGCGCTACGGCATACAGCCACGCTCTGGTCACAGCCTGGTGAACTACGTGGGTGCGAAAGGCTTCCTGGATGCGCTCGCCCAAGCGAAGTCCACTGACAAGGACAAGATTCGTGAAGCTGTTTTGGCCTATCGCAAACCGGTGGGCGCCAACGCTGCGGGCTGGGGCTTCCAGTTTGCGGACAACGGGCAAAACCAGTTGGCATCGACCAACCTAATGCAGTGGCAAGGCGGCAAGCTTGTCACCGTGTATCCAGACGCCGTGGCGATTGCCAAGCCGATCGCTGCCAAATAAACGGTCAGGCGTCTTTCCCTTTATCCATTAGCGCCATGCAAGGCTACGCCTTGCATGGTGTGAGGGGCTGCTGTGTCCATTCTCATACAACTTCTGGTCAACGGCCTGCTGCTGGGTGGTGCTTACGCCATCATCAGTATCGGCCTGACACTTATTTTCGGCGTCGTTCGCGTGGTCAACTTCGCACACGGCGAGTTTCTGATGGTGGGCATGTATGCCGTGTGGTTACTGGCTCAGTATCTCGGTCTGCATCCGTACGCTTCGGCCGGCTTGGTGGCTGTGCTGCTCTTTGGCATCGGTGCACTGATGCAGCGGACTGTTATTCAGCCGCTTCTGTCGGCAGATGCCCATATCCAGATTTTTGCCACAGTGGGTGTTTCGACGGTCCTCCTGAACCTGGCACTGATGGTGTTTGGTGCAGACATCCGCAAAGCGGAAGTCTCGTATGGCACCGAGCCGATGTCGCTGGGAAGTTTCACGTTCGTCAGCGGTCAGATCATCACATTCGTGCTTGCGGTGATTGTCGCAGGGGGTATGCACCTGTTCCTGAAGCACACCTACACGGGGCGCGCCTTTCGCGCTCTCGCTCAAAACCGAATGTCTGCGGCGCTCATGGGGGTGGACGTAAACAAAGCCTACGTGCTCGCATTTGGCATCGGGGCTGGCCTCGTTGGCTTGGCGGCCGGTCTGCTGGCCGTGCAGTATCCGGCCTTCCCAACTGTGGGGCAGTACTTCGTGCTGACGGCGTTTGTGATCGTCGTCCTGGGTGGTATGGGAAGTTTGCCTGGAGCCGTTATCGGATCGCTGCTCATCGGCCTGATCGACAGTCTGGCGGGCTATTACGTAGGCCCTGCGCTGAAGGAGGTCGTGTACTTCCTGTTGTTCCTGGCCATCCTTATTGTTCGACCAACCGGCCTGTTTGGCCTGGGTCGTGGATCTGAGTAAAGGACATCACCATGATGCCCCCCATCTTGCACCCCAGGGTTTACGTTGGCCTGCTCGCCTTGTTGTCCATACTTCTGGTGCCTCTCGCAGTCAAGTCGCCATTTGTATATCACCTGGCTATTCAGGTGTGCGTCTTCGCCGGGCTGGCAACTGCCTGGAACATCGTCGGCGGCTTTGCTGGGCAACTGTCTCTCGGCCACGCTGTCTTCTACGGTATCGGTAGCTACTCGGCAGGCCTGCTTGTCGCGATGTTCGGGATATCTCCCTGGATTGGTATGTTTGCCGGTGCGGCGATTTCCTCGGTCGTTGCGCTGATGATCGCGTACCCAACGCTGCGTCTTCGTGGCCCTTTCTTTTCACTGGCTACGATCGCTTTTCTCGAAGTCGTCCGTCTGCTGGCGGTACACCAGGAGGGGTGGACCGGTGGTTCTGCCGGGCTAAACGTGCCTCTGCAGGTTGGGCTGCCCTGGATGATCTTTCGGGAAAAGTGGGCGTACCTTCTGGTGGCGTTTGGATTCTTCCTGCTCGCACTCTCGGTGAGCTGGCTGATCCGCCGATCGCGGTTCGGCTTCTATCTGATTGCTGTGCGCGAACGCGAAGACGCAGCCAGAGCCGTTGGCGTGAACGCTGTACGGGCCAAGATTGCAGCGGCGGTGATCTCTGCAGTGCTCACTAGCCTGATCGGCAGCTTTCATGGCATGTACCTGACATTCCTGGAACCGTCGTCAGCCTTCTCGTTGGAGATGTCAATCCAGATCGCAATGTTCGCCTTGATCGGCGGCTTGGGTACCGTGGCGGGCCCGGTGATCGGTACCGTGTTGGTCTTGCCAGTGGCAGAGTTGGCCCGTGGATGGTTGAGCGCCTTCGGGAACGGAACGCATGGGTTCGTGTACGGCTTGCTGTTGATTTTTGTCGTGTTGTTCTTCCCGCGCGGTCTGGTGGGGCACCTTAGCGAACGTGTGCTGCGCCTGATCGATCGCCTGCCCAACGGTGCCAAGGCCGGGAGTGTCGTGCTAACCACCGCTGCCATCAAGCCGCCGATGGCCACCAAAGGTCAACCCATCTTGCGTGCAGAGGGACTGCATAAGCGCTTCGGCGGACTCAAGGCCACTGATAACGTCTCACTGACGCTGCACCAAGGTGAAATCCTGGGTGTGATTGGTCCCAACGGTGCGGGCAAGACCACTGTGTTCAACCAGCTCTCGGGTTTCATCAGGCCCGACCAAGGCACTGTGAGTGTGCTTACAGACAACGGCTGGGTCTCACCACGTTCACCCGAGACGTTTGCCCATGCAGGTGTTGGTCGCACGTTCCAGATCGTTCAGCCGTTTGCAGGTTTGTCGGTTATGGAAAACATCATGCTGGGTGCCTTCATGCACACCCGCAACCGTGCCGCTGCCGAAGCCATTGCACGGGAAGTGGCCGAGTTGACCGACCTGACTGCACTGCTGGACACCGAAGCACGCAGCCTCACCGTGGGAGGCATGAAACGCCTTGAAGTAGCGCGGGCCCTGGCCACCCGGCCACGCATTCTGCTGCTCGACGAGGTGCTGGCTGGTTTGAATCCGTCCGATGTGGCGCGGGCCATCACCATGATCCGGCGCATACGGGATGCAGGTGTATCGGTGCTGATGATCGAGCACTTGATGCAAGCCACCATGGCGTTGTCCGACCGAATAGTTGTCATCAACGTGGGGCAGGTCCTGCGTGAGGGTAAACCGGCCGATGTGGTCAACGACCCGGCTGTCATCGAAGCCTATCTGGGAAAGGGATACACCCATGCTCAAACTGCGTGATGTTAAGGCCGGCTACGGCAAAAGTGAGGTGCTGCAAGGTGTGTCGCTGGATGTGCAGGTTGGGGAGGTGGTCACACTTGTCGGGGCCAACGGCGCCGGTAAGACGACCACGCTCAAGACGCTCTGTGGCATCGTAAAGGCACGCAGTGGCAGCATCGAGTTCGACGGCATTGAGCTGACCTCTCATGCGCCTCACGAGATCGTTGAGCTAGGGGTCACGATGATTCCCGAGGGGCGCCAGCTATTTCCGTTCCTGACCGTGGAAGACAACCTGCTGATGGGGGCCTACAAGCCTTCGGCCCGCAAGTTCCACCAAGAGCGCATGGAGCGTGTGCTGGCCATCTTTCCCCGCGTCAAGGAGCGTCTGGCGCAATTGGCCGGCTCGTTGTCGGGAGGCGAGCAGCAGATGGTGGCCATTGCGCGCGGAATGATGGCCGACCCGCGGCTACTGATCTTTGATGAGCCGTCACTCGGACTTTCTCCTCTGCTGGTAGACCAGATGTTCAACGTGATTCGAACCGTTGCAGAGCAGGGCACTACCGTCTTGCTCGTTGAGCAGAACGTATTTCATACGCTGCAGATCGCGGATCGGGGATACGTGCTTGAAAACGGGGCTATCACTCTGACAGGCAGCGGGAAAGAGCTTTTGGAGAACCCGCACGTACGCCGCGCGTACTTGGGTCATTGAAGTCCACTACGTCAAACGGAATATCACATGGACAACGAACAGACACACCAAGGCCGGGTGGTCCTGGTGACCGGTGGCGGTGGTGGTATTGGTTCGGCAATAGCCGAACAATATGCTCTGCGAGGCGCCGCGGTGGGCATTGTTGACCGCTCAGCAGAGGCGGCGGTTGCCCTCGCCTCCCGGCTGACGGCGGCAGGCCACAGGCTCCACGCTGTTGCCGCGGACGTGGGGCGGTTTGACGACTGTCAGCGTGCGTGTCACAGCATAGAAGCCGCGTTGGGGCCAATCGATACGGTCATCAACAATGCTGGAATTTCGCCCAAGCATGGTGGCCTGCCTGCACCCATCTGGCAGATGGATCCGGCGGAATGGCACCAGGTGATGGACGTCAACTTGAACAGTGTCTTTCACTTCACGCGTTTGCTAGCTCCGGGTATGGTTGAGCGGCGCTTCGGCCGCATCGTCAACATGTCCTCGGTGGCGGGCAAGGCGTACCTGGACATTGTCGCCGCACACTACAGCACCACAAAGGCGGCGCTGATCGGTATGACCCGGCACCTCGCAGGCGAACTGGGTCCCCACGGAATCACCGTCAACGCTCTGGCACCCGGACGCATCGACACCCCCATGGTCGCAGGCGCCCCTGTTGAGGCCAATCAGGCGGTGATCGACGTGACGCCTCTACGGCGTCTTGGAAAACCCACGGAAGTGGCTGATGCCTGCCTGTTTCTGACTTCCGAACGCGCCAGCTTCATTACCGGGCAGGTCATCGATGTGGCTGGTGGCTGGCTCATGACCTGACCCCCATTTTGAACAGAACAAACACTATGAGCACCAAGCTGCACAAGAACTTTATTGCTGGCGCGTGGGTCGACGGAGTCTCCGTCGGTTTGAACCTCAACCCGTCGGACACCAACGACGTGATCGGTGAATACGCTCGCGCCGATGCCGCACAGGCCGCACAGGCCATTGATGCCGCCCACGAAGCGCAAAAGCTATGGGCCAATTGCACCGCAGAACAGCGTTCCGATGCGCTGGACCGAATCGGGACGGAAATCTTGGCCCGCCAGGACGAACTGGGCACCTTGTTGTCGCGCGAAGAAGGTAAGACGTTGGCTGAGGGGGTGGGCGAAGTGGTGCGCGCGGGGCGCGTATTCAAGTTTTTTGCGGGCGAAGCCTTGCGTCTAGGCGGCGAAAAACTGCCATCCATCCGCGCCGGTGTCGATGTCGAGGTCAGCCGAGAGCCCGAAGGTGTGGTGGGCATCATCACGCCTTGGAACTTTCCTATCGCCATTCCAGCCTGGAAAATTGCGCCTGCCTTGGCCTACGGCAACGCCGTGGTCTTCAAGCCGGCCGATCTGGTCCCAGGCAGTGCCTGGGCGCTGTCTGAAATCATCGCCCGCGCCGGGAAGTTGCCAGACGGCGTCTTCAACCTCGTGATGGGCCCGGGCTCCAAGGTTGGGCAGACGCTCGCAACCTCCCGAAAGGTACGCGCCATCACCTTCACCGGCTCGGTTCAGACAGGTCGCGCCATTGGTTTGACGTGCATGGAGCGCGGTGCGAAGGTCCAACTGGAAATGGGGGGCAAGAATCCGCTGGTGATCCTCAACGATGCGAATCTCGAACAGGCTGT
>CBKZAG010000210.1:0-5806 GCA_966692625.1 uncultured Comamonadaceae bacterium | reverse complement strand
TCATAATCCGCAGGTCCCCTGTTCGAATCAGGGAGGAGCCACCAGTAAAATCAAGCACTTAGCCCGCTCTCGCAGCGGGCTTTTTGCTTTCTGGGGTGTTTTTGCTGCATTTTTGCTGCACTACCGCGCAATTTCTGCTGCGGCATCGCCATACCTTTCTTTACGGAGAATGCTGAGCCACTCAGCCCGGCCGAGCAAGTCTCGGCAAAGCGCATACCGGATATACCGCTATTTGACTTTTAGAATCAATATCGCTAAAGTGCATATACTGAAATCAGCGGTAAACCATGCCACCTCGAACCCAACCTCTCGTGACACCCACTCAACTGGGCACGCTCTTGCAAGGTGCGCGCAAGAGCCTCAAGCTCACGCAGGCCCAGCTCGGCGAGCGCCTGGGGCTGAGCCAGAGGCGCGTCTCTGAACTCGAGCGGGCACCGGGCACATTGAGCGTCGATCAACTCATGGCGCTGTGCGCTCAGTTGGGCCTACAGCTGACCGTGCAACCGCGCGAAAAGGCTCCACAGGCCACCGACGACCATACGAGAGAGTGGTAAGCCATGGGCCGCCGCTCAAGCTCACGGCCGCTGGCCATCTGGATCAACGGCGAATTGGTGGGCCACTGGACACCGGCCTCTCGCCGCCCGATGGAACTGCGCTACGACGACAACTGGCTGGCCTCGCGTTCCGCTCGGCCACTGTCTCTGTCCTTGCCGCTCCCCCTGGTGGGCAACGAACCTCTAAGGGGCAACCGGGTCGAATACTTCTTTGACAACCTGCTGCCGGACAGCGGCGCCATCCGCAGGCGCCTTGCGCAGCGCTATTCGGGGGGATCAGAAGATACCTTTGACCTGCTGGCTGCCATTGGTCGTGATTGCGTAGGGGCCGTTCAACTCCTTCCTGCTGATGAGGCACCGACCGGCTTCGACCGCATCGAAGGTCAGGTCTTGGACGATGCGGCCATCGCGGCCGTGCTGCGCACCACCGTCTCCAATGGATCGCTCGCCGGTCAAGGCCAGGACCAGGATTTCCGCATCTCGATTGCCGGAGCTCAAGAGAAAACCGCCCTGCTGCGGCACGAGAACAAGTGGCTGCGGCCACTGGGCGCCACGCCCACCACGCACATCTTCAAGCTGCCCCTTGGCCTTGTAGGCAACATGCAGGCGGACATGCGCACCTCCGTCTATAACGAGTGGCTGTGCCTGACGTTCATGCGGGAGCTGGGTTTCGACGTGCCACAGGCCGACATCATGACCTTTGCCGACCACACGCCGGTGCTTGTGGTCGAACGTTTCGACCGCAAGAGGCACTCCTCGGGCACCTGGATCGTTCGCCTGCCTCAAGAAGACTTCTGCCAAGCCTTGGGCGTGAGTCCCGCCAAAAAGTACGAGGTCGACGGCGGGCCCGGCATTGAGCGGCTCGCCCAGGTGCTCAGCGGCTCCCAAAGCGCACGTGCCGACCTGCGCACGCTCCTGGCCAGTCAAGTCGTCTTCTGGTTGCTGGCTGCCACGGATGGCCATGCGAAGAACTTCAGTATCCGGCTGCAGGTGGGTGGTGCCTATGCGCTGACCCCCCTGTATGACGTGCTCTCTGCCTGGCCCATCATCGGCCGCGGGAAAAACCATCTGGATTGGCGCAACGCCAGGCTAGCCATGGCAGTCAGTGGCAAGAACCGGCACTATGAACTGGCCACTATCTTGCGTCGCCATTTCAACGCCACCGCGGCCAAGTGCGGCTGGGGAGCAAACGCCGAAGACATTATGAGCGAACTCATCGCGAGAGTGGAACCGGCCATAGCTGCCGTCACCAGGCAGTTGCCCACCGGCTTCCCGCAAGACGTGGCCGAGGCAATCTTTGAAGGTGTGCGCAAACAAGTCCAACGGCTTCAGGCTCAGCCCAGCACGTAGAGGGGTTGGTCCGGCCGTTGCCTTATAGTCCGCACGTCCCCATCCAACCCTTGCCCGCCATGCCAGCCGCCCGCCGCGCAGCGTCCACACCCACTCCCAAGGCCCCTGCACCTCACGCCGAGGCGGCAGCCAGCCCCATTCCAGACGACACCCTGGAGCTGCACGCTGAGCCGGGCCACCTGATGCGCCGCGCGCACCAGATCGCGGTCTCCACCTTTCACGAGACCCATGGCAGGCACGTCACCCCGGTGCAATACGCCATCCTGCGTGCGTTGCAAGACAACCCCGGCATCGACCAGGTCACGCTGGCCCAGCGCGTGGCGCTGGACACCTCCACCACGGCCGACATTGCCACCCGCCTGGAAAGCAAGGGCTGGATCGCACGCGAACTGTTGCCAAGGCGCCAGCGCAGCCTCACACTCACACCAGAAGGCCAGGCAGTGCTGGACAGCATGCTGCCCCACGTGAACGAGATGTACCGCCAACTCCTGCAACCGCTCACACCCCAGGAGCAGGTGGAATTCCTGCGGCTGCTGCGCAAGTTCGTCCGCCTCGCCGGCCAGAACGAGAGCACTCCCCGGGAAAACCCCGAGGAGTGAAGCCTTTTTTCTTGGCATGTCATTCAGTACAATGAATGACATTCAGCATACTGAATGAAGGAGACCACACATGTTCCCCAAAAACACTTGGTACGTGGCCTGTGCCGCGCACGACATTGACGCCAAGCCCCTGGGCCGCAAAATCTGCAACGAAAGCATCGTGTTCTACCGCGATGACAACGGCCAGGTGGCGGCGGTGGAAGACTTCTGCCCACACCGCGGTGCCCCGCTGTCCTTGGGCTACGTGTGCAAAGGCAAGCTGGTGTGCGGCTACCACGGCCTGGAAATGGGCCGCGACGGCAAGACCATTGCGATGCCCGGCCAGCGCGTGCAGGGCTTCCCTGCCATCAAGAGCTACCCGGTGCAGGAACGCTACGGCTTCATCTGGGTGTGGACGGGCGATGCCGAACGCGCCGATCCTGCCCTCATCCCGCACATGGATTGGTACGACAACCCGGAATGGGCCTACGGCGGCGGCCTGTACCACGTCAAGGCCGACTACCGCCTGATGATCGACAACCTGATGGACCTGACGCACGAGACCTACGTGCACTCCACCAGCATTGGCCAACCCGAGATCGACGAAACGCCCTGCAAGACGGTGGTCAACGGCGACGAGGTGGTGACCAGCCGCTTCATGGAAAACATCACCGCCCCCCCGTTCTGGCGTGCTGCCCTGCGCGCCAAGGGTCTGGCCGACGACGTGCCGGTGGACCGCTGGCAGATCTGCCGCTTCACGCCGCCCAGCCACGTGATGATCGAAGTGGGTGTGGCGCACGCAGGCCACGGTGGCTACGACGCCCCAGCCGAGCACAAGGTCTACAGCGTGGTGGTGGACTTCATCACCCCCGAGACCGACACCTCCATGTGGTACCACTGGGGCATGGCGCGCAAGTTCAACCCGCACGACGCCGCGCTGACCGACCAGATCCGCGAAGGCCAGGGCAAGATCTTTGGCGAAGACTTGGAAATGCTGGAACGCCAGCAGGCCAACCTGAGCACCTTCCCGGAACGCAAGCTGCTCAAGCTCAACATCGACGCTGGTGGCGTGCAGGCACGCCGGGTGATCGATCGACTGATCGCCGCCGAGCAAGCACCGCAGGTCTGACATGAGCCAACCCGCAACGCCCCTGCACGTGCGCGTCGCGCGCAAGCACGTAGAAGCGCAGGACATCTGCAGCCTGGTGCTGGAACCACTGGAAGGACAACTGCCCCCCTTCACGGCCGGCGCACACATTGACGTGCACCTGCCTGGCAATGGGCTGGTGCGCCAATATTCACTGTGCAACGCGCCGTCTGAGGCAGGACGCTACGTCATCGCCGTGCTGCGCGATGCCGCCTCGCGCGGCGGCTCGCAAGCCGTGCATGAACAGGTGCACGAAGGTACCCAGTTGCAGATCAGCGCACCGCGCAACCACTTTCCGCTGGCAGAAGATGCACCGCATCACCTGCTTCTGGCAGGCGGCATTGGCGTTACACCGCTGCTGGCCATGGCAGAGACCCTGTCAGCCCAGGGCACCGGCTTCGAACTGCACTACGCCACCCGCTCGCGTGACCGCATGGCGTTCATCGACCGCATCAGCGGCTCTACCTACGCCAGCCGCGCGCACTTTCATTTCGACGACGGCCCGCCAGAGCAGCACCTGAATATTGGCGCACTGCTCAAGCAAGCCCCTGCAGGCACACACCTCTACGTGTGCGGGCCACAGGGCTTCATGGACGCCGTGCTCAAGACGGCGCGCGACACCGCCTGGGACGAGTCCCGCCTGCACTACGAGTTCTTTGGCGCCGCCCCCACCAAACAAGCCGGCGATGGCAGCTTCGAACTGGAACTGGCCAGCTCGGGCCGCGTCATCCCCGTGGCCGCAGACCAGACCCCGCTGCAGGCGCTGCTGGACGCAGGCATCGACATTCCCATGTCCTGCGAACAAGGCGTGTGCGGCACCTGCCTCACGCGGGTGATCAGCGGCACGCCCGACCACCGGGACCACTACCTCACCCCCGACGAGCATGCCGCCAACGACCAGTTTCTGCCCTGCTGCTCGCGCAGCAAAAGCCAGCGGCTGGTGCTTGACCTTTGAGCCATCTGACTCGACCATTCGGCTGACCTTTTCTTTCATCACATAACAGGAGACCACGATGACATTGCTGAAACGCCGGACCACGCTGGCCCTTCTTGGCGCCGCCGCCACCTTCACCCTGGCTGGCCAAGCCATGGCGCAGACCGTGACCCTGCGCCTGCACCAGATGCTGCCTCCTCAAGCAACCATTCCGGCCCGCGCGCTCATTCCCTGGGCCCAGAAGATCGAGAAAGAATCTGGCGGCAAGATCAAGGTTCAGCTCTACCATGCCATGTCGCTCGGCGGCGGTTCCCCGGCCACGTTGTTCGACCAGGCCAAGGACGGTGTGGTGGACCTGACCTGGACCGTGCTCGGCTACACGCCTGGCCGCTTCCCCAAGACGGAAGTGTTCGAGCTGCCCTTCATGAGCGGCAACGCCGAGAGCTCCTCCAAGGCGCTGCAGGAATACGTCGAGAAGTTCGCCCCCGACGAGTTCAAGGACGTCAAGCTGATCGCCGTGCACACCCACGGCCCCGGCCTGTTCCACACCAAGCAACCCGTCACCGGCCTGGAAGCTCTGCGCGGCATGAAGGTGCGCGGCGGCTCGCGCATCATCAACAACATGCTCACCACGCTGGGTGCCACCCCTGTAGGCATGCCTGTGCCCGCCGTGACCGAGGCGCTGTCCAAAGGCGTCATCGACGGCACCACCATTCCCTGGGAAGTGGCCCCTTCGCTGAAGGTGCACGAGCTGGTCAAGAACCACACCACCTTCGCCGGAAACAAGGGCCTGTACACCCAGACCTTCGCGTTCAGCATGAACAAGGGCTCTTACGACAAGCTGCCACCCGACCTCAAGAAGGTGATTGACGACAACTCCGGCATCGAGACGGCTGCCATGTTCGGTCGTGCCATGGACGAAGGCGACAAGGCTGGGCGGGAAATCGCGGTGAAGGCAGGCAACAACATCGTGGCACTGGACATCGCCGAAACCCAACGCTGGCTGCGCACGGCCAGCACGGTGGAAAGCGACTGGGTGGCGGAAGTGGCCAAGAAAGGCATCGACGGCAAGAAACTGGCTACCGAAGCCCGCGCGCTGATCGCCAAGCACAGCCGCTGACCCTTTACCCTGCCCCGCTGGGCACCTGGACTCATAAGCCAGATTCAGGCGTCCAGCGGCAGGGCGCTGGTGCATTTCACCTCGTCCAGACACACGCTGGACCGCACCCCATTGACCCCTGGC
>CBKZAG010000209.1:0-5864 GCA_966692625.1 uncultured Comamonadaceae bacterium | reverse complement strand
AGCACGGACAGCATGTTCTTGCTGCGCACCAGGCCGCCGTAGAACAGCGCCAGGCCGGGAACGGTCATCAGGATCACGAGAAGCGTGGACACCATCATCCATGTGGTGTCACCCTTGTTCGGCGTGGGGGCGGGCACGGCAGCCGCCTCGGCGGGGGCAGCAGCCTCCGCAGCAGGCGCGGCGGCGGGCGCTGCGTCAGCTGCCGGTGCGGCGGCGGGAGCAGCTTGCTCGGTTGCAGCAGGTGCAGGCGCAGCGGCGTCGGTGGTTTGGGCCATGACGGACCAGCCGCCCAGTGTGAGCCCCAGCCCCAGACAGAGGCTCAGTAGAAATTTTTTCATGTGCATGCTCTTTGTTGGTGGTTTGGGTTGATCACAGAGCTTCAGCGCCGGTTTCGCCGGTGCGGATACGCACCACCTGCTCCAGCGGAAACACAAAAATCTTGCCGTCGCCGATCTTGCCGGTGCGTGCGGCGCCTTCGATGGCCTCGATGACGCGCTCGACCAGCTCGTCGGAAACGGCTGCTTCGATCTTCACCTTGGGCAGAAAGTCCACCACGTACTCCGCGCCGCGGTACAGCTCGGTATGGCCTTTCTGACGGCCGAAGCCCTTGACTTCGGTCACGGTGATGCCCTGCACGCCCATGACGGAGAGCGCCTCGCGCACCTCGTCGAGCTTGAACGGTTTGATGATCGCGGTTACCAGCTTCATGGTGTGTCTCGCTAAAGGATTGAACGACGGCAAGCAGCTAACAAGAAACATGCCAGCCCATGGTTGCACTGCTCCGGCCCACGCAAGCAATCGAAGGCACGCGGCTTGAGGGTAAGATGATGTAACAAAACAGCCAAAAATGCACCATTTTCGTGCAGGCCGATGAAATGCACTCATTCAGTGCTATCGAGTTGGCCAAAACAGGGAGGTATGAAACATGAGCTTGTCTTTGGTGCAAAGCCGCACCCTCGTTGGGCTGGACGCCCGCCCTGTCTGCGTCGAGGTCCACCTGGCCAATGGTCTGCCCAGCTTCACATTGGTTGGCTTGGCCGACACTGAGGTGAAGGAAGCCCGAGAAAGGGTGCGTTCTGCCATTCAGAACGCTGGTCTGGAATTCCCCAACAACAAGCGCATCACTGTGAACCTTGCCCCGGCAGATCTGCCAAAGGAATCAGGGCGTTTCGATCTGCCCATTGCGCTGGGCATCCTTGCAGCCAGCGGTCAGATCGACAACACCCGCCTGGCCGGTCACGAATTCGCAGGAGAACTGTCGCTGGGCGGGGACCTGCGGCCCATCCGGGGGGCTTTGGCCATGGGGCTGGCATTGCGCGTCCCCGGCGGCGCCTCCTGCACACGCCTGGTATTGCCGCCTGGCAGTGCCGAAGAAGCAGCCCTGGCGGGTGACGTGAGGGTTTACCGGGCCCGCCACCTGCTGGACGTAGCCCGCCAGTTCGCGCCAGAAGGTTCCGCGCTGGCGGAGGAACCCGGTGAAGGTGGATGGCAGCAGGTACAGGCCACAGCCGCAAAGCATGCAACCAACGGCCCAGACCTGGCCGACGTGAGGGGACAGGCGGCGGCCAGGCGTGCGCTGGAAATCGCCGCGGCAGGCCAGCACAGCCTGTTGCTCGTGGGGCCGCCAGGCTCCGGTAAATCGATGCTGGCGCAGCGACTGGCCGGGCTGCTGCCTCCCATGAACAACGACGAGGCACTGGAAACCGCCGCCATCGCATCGCTCGCGGGCCGCTTCCGGCTGGAGACCTGGGGGCAGCGGCCGACCTGCGCACCGCACCACAGTGCCAGTGCGGTCGCACTGGTCGGGGGCGGCTCCCCCCCCAAGCCGGGGGAAATCTCCCTGTCGCACCACGGCGTGCTCTTCCTGGACGAACTGCCGGAGTTTCCGCGCAGCGCACTGGAGGCGCTGCGCGAACCCCTGGAAACAGGCCACATCCGCATCTCCCGCGCCGCCCGCCAGACCGATTTCCCCGCACGCTTCCAGTTGGTGGCGGCCATGAACCCCTGCCCTTGCGGTTACCTGGGCGCCAGCCACAAGGCTTGCCGCTGCACGCCCGATCAGGTCAACCGCTACCAGAGCAAGCTCAGCGGCCCGCTGCTCGACCGGATCGACCTGCACGTGGAGGTGCCCATCCTGGCGGCGGATGCGCTGCTGACGGCACCGCCTGGCGAACCCAGCGCCACCGTGCGGGTACGCGTGGCACGGGCGCGCGAAAGGGCCGGCCAGCGCCAAGGCCATCCCAACCACCTGCTGCAAGGCGACGCGCTCAACCGGCACAGCAAACTGGAAGACGCGGCAGCCCAGTTGCTGCGAACGGCGGCCACCCGGCTGGGCTGGTCCGGGCGCGCCACCCACCGGGCCTTGCGTGTCGCGCGCACCATTGCGGATCTGGCCGACAGCGACACCGTGCGCACGCCCCATGTGGCCGAGGCCATGCAGTACCGTCTCTCGCAACTCTGAGCACTTTGCGGCATTTGCAGGTGCAGCGTTGTCAGAGGTAGCAAGGTTGTGCACAATGCCCTTTCATTGCACAAAGACACCGACGCCCTTTGACAACCATGCTCGTCCCCGCCACTGCCGCTTCAACTGCCACCCCGCTCTGGCCCTCCCCACCCTACGCCAGCTACCCGGACTGCGGCAGCAAAGAGCTCTCCTGCGAAGTGGAAGGCAGCAACGGGCAGACGCGGGAGTGCATCCTGGTGGGGTTGAATCTGCCCGAGCGCACGGCATACATCCAGGTGCCACCCTCGCGCGTGAGCATGCCTTTGCGCTTTTCCATGTTCAGACGCCTGCGCGTCAAGACGCCGCTGGCCCCGAAGGATCCATCCCTCACCGAGGGTGATGATCCCCATGGACTGCAACAACTCCTTGACTACCGCACGCGCATCCAGTACCGGCTGACCCTGAGCGACGGGCAGACCGAGGAAGGACTGACCATCGGGCATGTGGAAACAGAGCACGGCATCTTTTTGTTCCACCCGATGGACGAGCGCGACAGCGTGGAACGGGTCTTCTTGCCCAAGGAAAGCTACCGCGACGTACAACTGGGTGCGGCCATTGGCAAGGTACTGGTGGAACAGCAGGTGGTGACCCATGACCAAGTGGAGCTCGCCGCCCGCGAACAGGAAACCCTGCGCAACCGCAAGCTGGGCGACTACCTGGTCATCAAGGAGATCGTCAAACCCGAGCAGTTGCTGGGGGCGCTGGAACAGCAGTCCAAGATGCCCATGGTGCGCATTGGCGAGGCGCTCACCGCACTGGGGCTGGTGTCCGACAGGCAACTGCAGGAAGCACTGGAACGGCAGAAGACCGAACGCACGGTGCCGCTGGGTGAGCTGCTGGTCAAGAGCGGACAGCTCTCGCGGCAAGACCTGCGCACCGCGCTGGCTCGCAAGATGGGATACCCGGTGGTGGACCTCGCCAAGTTCCCGATGGACGTGGAAGCCATGCGCCGCGTCCCCCCCGCACTGGCGCGCCGCCTGAAGGTGCTGCCCCTGCTGTGGAGCCAGGGGACGCTGATCGTCGCCGCCGAAGACCCGTCCCGCCGCGCGCTCATCGAGGAACTGGAATTCACCCTGCAATGCAAGGTGGTGGCGGCACTGGCCAGCGGCTCGCTCGACAACAACCAGATCACCGAAATCTACGCGCGCCACGGACTGGATGCCGTCAAGGCCATGGCTGGCCAGCGTAACCAGCCAGACTACACCACGTCCAGCTCTGACAAGCTGCTGGAGTCCCTGGAGCAGGGCGTGGAGCAAGACGATGACAGCGTTGAAGACGGCCCACAGATCGAACAGTCCGACAACTCGCTGGTGCGCCTGATCAACACGCTGATCGTGGAAGCCTTCAACCAGGGGGCGTCCGACATCCATATCGAAACCTTTGCCAGCAAGCGCAAGGTGCGCATCCGCTTCCGCAAGGACGGGCGCCTGGTGCCCTACATGGAGCTTCCGCCCACCTACCGCTCGGCGCTGGTGGCGCGCATCAAGATCATGTGCGACCTCGACATTTCCGAGCGCCGCAAACCGCAGGACGGCAAGATCGACTTCACGCGCTACTCGCCCCAGCACAAGCTGGAACTGCGCGTGGCCACCATCCCCACCAACGGCGGCGCCGAGGACGTGGTGCTGCGGCTGTTGTCCTCTGCCAAGCCGCTGAGCATTGACCAGTTGGCCCTGGCCCCGGCCAACCTCTCGCAACTGCACGCCGTGATCGAGCGACCCTACGGCATGGTGCTGTGCGTGGGCCCCACCGGCTCGGGCAAGACCACCACCCTGCACGCGCTGCTGCAGCACATCAACACGCCGGACCGCAAGATCTGGACGGCCGAAGACCCGGTGGAGATCACCAACCCCGACCTGCGCCAGGTGCAGGTCAACCCCAAGATCGACTGGACCTTCGCCAAGGCGCTGCGCGCTTTCCTCCGTGCCGACCCCGACGTGATCATGGTTGGCGAGATCCGCGACGAGGAAACCGCCCAGACGGCGATCGAGGCGTCACTCACCGGCCACCTGGTGCTGTCCACCCTGCACACCAACAGCGCCCCCGAGACCGTGGTCCGCCTGCTGGACATGGGCATGGACCCCTTCAACTTCGCAGACTCCCTGCTAGCGGTGCTGGCGCAGCGTCTGGTGCGCCGTCTGTGCAAGGAATGCCGGGTGAGCGAACCGGCCAGCGACGAATTCATCGATGAACTCGTGGCCGACTACCGCCATGCCTTCCCCGCCGAACTGGCGCCCGCGCCCGAGCAAGTTCGCCAGGAGTGGCTGGAGCAGTATGGGCAGAACGGCCGCTTCATGCGCTACCACGCGCCGGGTTGCCCCAGCTGCGACAAGAGCGGCTACAAGGGCCGCGTGGGCCTGCACGAACTGATGACGGTGGACTCGGCGTTGCGCAAGCTCATCCAGCTCAAGGCCCCGGCCGCCGAACTGCTGCGCACCGCCATGACCACCCACGGTTTCCGCACGCTGCGGCAGGACGGCATTCCCAAGGTGCTGGCCGGGCTGACCAGCATCGACGAGGTGCGCGCCAACTGCAACAACTGAGCTTTTGCCAGCGCGTCAATAGCGCGGCGAATAGCTCTGCTGCATGAACGGCGGGCGGCGGCCTTTCAACGCCTCCAGCATGATGAGCTCGGCGTCTGTGTGGTTGATGACGGGCGCCTCCTGCAATGGTGCAAGGCCTGGGCTTGTGCTCAGCAGGTAAGGCCGGTCGTGGTACTTGGTGACCATCTCGAAAGCCCGGCCTGGCTCGGCTGTTGGCACCACCTCTGCCCGGCCGTAACACAGGCAAAAGTAGGTTTGCTGAGGCGCCGCCTCGATGTAGCAGCCCGTGCCACGGATGCCGATGATGGCCGCCTGCGTTTCCAGCCGCTTGGCTCCAGGCCCGAACACCGACAGGATCTTGCCCTGCACGATCTGCAGCAAACCAGGCGAACCCTTCGGTTCGTGGCGCACCTCGGTGTTGGCACGCAGCAGGTAGGCGTCGTTGCCGAGCACGTAAACGGCCTCACCATCCGCCCCTGTGATAACCACATCACCCGGCAGGACGAGGCGCCCTTCCTGCGCGGGCTCGCCGTTGACGCGCACGTCGCCACGCACGCGCCGCAGGCCCGGAGGCTGCGGCCGTGTACCCGCCGCCCAGAGCAACCCGCTGGGCCAGCCGCCCAGCAACAGGAGTTGCAGGAGTTTGCGTCTTGGTTTCATGCGCAGCATTGTGCGCGCAACCAAAGCGGTTGTGAACGGCCCGCAGGCGGGTCAGAGGTTGGGGGCCAGCAGGCGCTCCAGTTCGGCCTCGCTCATGCCGCGCCGCTGCGCCATGTCGGCCAGTTGGTCGCGGCCGATCTTGCCGACGTTGAAGTACA
>CBKZAG010000208.1:0-5890 GCA_966692625.1 uncultured Comamonadaceae bacterium | reverse complement strand
GGCGGTGGTCACCGGCGGGCGCAGGTTGGGCATGATGATGGCGCGGCCGAACTGCGCGGCCGTGTGTGGCACGACGGTGTTCAGCGGTGCGCCGTCGCGCACGTGGAGGTGCCAGTCGTCCGGGCGGGTGATGGTGAGGCTGGTGAGGGGGGCGGATGAACTCATCCAGCTATTTTCTCACCAGCTGGGGTTACCCCTTGAGCGCCAGCTGGGGGGCTGCGCTATGCGTGGGCAACATGCGCGCCTCCCCACCCTGCCGCGCGCCATGGCGGCTTTCAAGGTGGAAAGCAGAAATAGCCCGCGCGAGCCCCTCTGCCTGATCGCGCAGGCTGAGAGAGGCAGCGGCGCTTTCCTCGACCAGTGCCGCGTTCTGCTGGGTCACGTTCTCCAGCGATTCGATAGAGGCGTTGATGTCGCGGATACCGGAGCTCTGCTCGCTCACCGCCGAGGTGATTTCACCCACGATGCTGGCCACGCGCTGGATGGACTGCTGGATTTCCTGCATGGTCTGCCCCGCCGTGGCCACCAGCCCCGCGCCCGTTTCCACCTGCGCCACGGACGTGCCGATGAGGTCCTTGATCTCGCGGGCCGCCTGCGCGCTGCGCTGTGCCAGCGTGCGCACCTCGCCCGCCACCACCGCAAACCCCCGGCCCTGCTCACCGGCCCGCGCGGCTTCCACCGCCGCGTTCAAGGCCAGGATGTTGGTCTGGAAGGCGATGCCGTCGATGACGCCAGTGATGTCGGCAATCTTCTTGCTGTTGACATTGATGCGGTCCATCGACGTGACCACGTCGCCCATCACTTCGCCACCCTTGCGGGCAACGTTGGACGCATGAGAGGCCATCTCGCTGGCCTGCCGCGCGTGGCGGGCACTCTGATCGACAGCCTGCACCAGCGTGTCCATGGTCGCCGAAGTGGACTGAAGGCTGCTGGCCGCCATCTCGGTGCGTTGAGACAGATCGGCATTGCCCTGAGCCACCTCGCTCGACGCCGTGCGGATCGAGTCCACGCTGTCGTGAACGTTGCGCACCAGGCCACGCAGGGCGTCCTGCATGGCGGAAATGGAAGTGAGCAGGCGGCCCGTTTCGTCGCGCCCGGCCACCGCCACCGATGTGGCCAGGTTGCCCGCGGCGATGCGTTCGGAAACGCCCACGGCCTCTTGCAACGGCCCGATCACCGAACGGCCAATGAGCCACGACATGAAGGCCGACAAGAAGAGTGTGAGAGCAAACACGCCCGCCAGCGTCATCAACGCCAAATCGATCGTGGAGAACACCTTGCCCTTCACGGAGCCCACCTGTGCCTCCAGGGTCTCGGCATATTTGGACGCAATCTGCCTGGCCTCCTCGAAGCGTGCCAGCGGTTCTTTCAATGCCGCGAAAGCACCGTCCGCGTCAGCGAAACGGTTGTCAGCGAGTTGCGCCGCGAATTGCTCCACCCCGGTGCGGTACTGCTTCACCACGGCCCACATCCGGTCCAGCTCGGCCTGCCCGGCCGGGTCAGTGGTCATCTCGCGCAAGCGCTTGAAGGCAGCTTCGGCGCTGGCTTGCGATGCCTCCCAGAGCTTCCTGTGCCGCTGCACCTCTTCGGTATTGAAGTTGCTGGCCACCATGTCTGACTCGTTCACCCGTGCTCGAAACAGGTGTTCGAGCATTTCGGCGTGCGCCAGGCGCATCGGGTAATAACGCTCGGTCATGTCCTGCAGACCGTTGCGTCCAGCCGTGAGACCAAAGGCCGAAACAGCCACCACCAGCGCCAAAAAGAAACACGCGATGACGGCGTTGGCCGCCAGACGTGCACGGATCGAGAAGCGGTTCAGCATGGCACTCTCCTGCCTTTCGGGTCAAACACCTGTGGCGAACGCAAACAGCATGCCGCCACAGCCCACCTTCATGAGGCGGGCGTGGATACACATCAGGCCCAGCGGATGGCTGCCGTCAGTGCTGGAGGATCTTGTTCAGGAAATCCTTCGTCCGCGGCTGGCGTGCCTCGGGGTTGCCGAAGAACTCGTCCTTGCTGCAGTCTTCCAGGATCTTGCCGCCAACGTCCATGAAGATGACGCGGTTGCTGACCTTGCGCGCAAAGCCCATTTCGTGCGTGACGCACATCATGGTCATGCCCTCGCCAGCCAGGCCGACCATCACGTCCAGCACCTCGCCCACCATCTCGGGGTCCAGCGCGGACGTGGGCTCGTCAAACAGCATGACGATGGGGTCCATGGACAGCGCGCGCGCAATGGCCACGCGCTGCTGCTGGCCGCCAGAAAGCTGGCCGGGGAACTTGTCCTTGTGGGCCATCAGGCCGACGCGGTCGAGCATCTTCAGGCCGCGCGCCTTGGCGTCGGTGATGTTGCGGCCCAGCACCTTGACCTGGGCCAGCGTGAGGTTCTCGGTCACGCTCAGGTGGGGGAACAGCTCGAAGTGCTGGAACACCATGCCCACACGGCTGCGCAGCTTGGGCAGATTGGTCTTGGGGTCGTGCACGGCCTGGCCGTCCACATAGATCTCGCCCTTCTGGATGGGCTCCAGCGCGTTGATGGTCTTGATCAGCGTGGACTTGCCCGAGCCCGACGGCCCGCACACCACCACCACCTCGCCCTTGCTGATGCTGGTGGAGCAGTCGTTGAGCACCTGCACGGGGCCGTACCACTTCGAAACGTTCTTCAATTCAATCATGGATGTTTCTCCAACTCGGTTCAGCCGCTCAGCGGATGATGGCGATCTTCTTGTGCAGCCGCTTGACCAGCCAGGACAGCGCATAGCACATGGCGAAATAGACGACAGCGGCCATCAGGTAGGCCTCGATGGGGCGGCCGAAGTTCTTGCCGGCGACTTCAAAGCCCTTGAGCATGTCGTAGGCGCCAATGGCGTAGACCAGCGAGGTGTCCTGGAACAGGATGATGGTTTGCGTAAGCAGCACCGGCAGCATGTTGCGGAAGGCCTGCGGCAACACCACCAGCTTCATGTTCTGGCCATACGTCATACCCAGAGCAAGGCCTGCGAAGACCTGTCCGCGCGAAATGGACTGGATACCGGCCCGCATGATCTCGCTGAAATAGGCAGCCTCGAAGGCAATGAAGGTGATGACTGCGGAGGTCTCGGCGCCGATGGGCCGCCCGATCAGGAAAGGCACCAGCAGGAAGAACCACAGGATCACCATGACCAGCGGAATGCTGCGCATGCCGTTGACGTAGATAGTGGCAGGCACCACCAGCCACTGCCGACCAGACAGGCGCATCATGGCCAGCAAGGTGCCGAACAGCACACCACCGATGGTGGCCACGATGGTCAGCACCACGCTGAACATCAGCCCCTTGAGGACGAAGCCGCTGATGACGTCCCAGTTGACGAAGGACCAGTCAAGATTGTTCATCATGTCAGTGGCCTCCTGCGCCGCCACTGGCGATGAAGCCCGGTACGCGGGCACGTTTTTCAATGAAAGCCATGATGCGGTTGATGGCGAAGGCCGAGATGACGTACAGACCAGTGACGGCCAGGTAGACCTCGATGCCACGCGAGGTTTCTTCCTGCGCCTGCATGGCGAACATGGTCAGTTCGGCCACCGACACGGCGAACGCGACCGACGAGTTCTTGAAGATGTTCATGGTCTCGCTCGTCAGCGGTGGGATGACGATGCGAAACGCCATGGGCAGCAGCACATAGCGGTAGGACTGCATGGTGGTCATGCCCAGTGCCATGCTGGCATAGCGCTGGCCACGCGGCAACGCCTGAATGCCTGAACGCACCTGCTCTGCCACACGCGCAGAGGTGAAAAAGCCCAACGCAAAGACAACCAGCACGAAGCCTGGAACATCCTTGAGCGCCGGAAAAAACGCGGGCACCACGTGGTACCAGAGAAAGATCTGCACCAGCAGCGGGATGTTGCGGAACAGCTCCACCCAGGCATTGCCGAAACGCACCACCCAGGGGCTGTCGGGCAGGGTACGCAAAGTACCGATGACAGCGCCCACCACAAGCGCCAACACCAGCGCCAGCAGCGACACAGACACTGTCCACCCCCAGGCAGACAGCAACCAATCCAGATAGGTGATGTCTCCCCCCTGGCCAAAACAACGCTCACCCATTTCCCGGGTGATGGTGTCCTCACAGAACACCTGCCAGTCCCAACTCATTGCGGACTCCTTTTTGTGGCAACTAAAAGCCCCTTGCGGCCTTCAGACGGCAAGGGGCTGGACAGGACCGCTCGCTTTACTTGGCGGCGTAGTCTTCCATCGGCTTGTCGTTGGGGTTGGCCAGCGCGGCCTTCAGGTTGTCGCTCATGGCCAGCCCCACCTTGGAGTTGGAAGGCGGGATGGGCTGCATCAGCCACTTGTCGTAGAGCTTGGCGACTTCACCAGACTTCATCATGGCCTTGATGCTGTCGTCCACGGCCTTCTTGAACGCGGGGTCGTCCTTGCGGATCATGATGGCGATGGGCTCGACGCTCAGCACTTCACCCACGATCTTGAAATCGGCAGGGTTCTTGGACTTGGCGATCAGGCCAGCCAGCAGGGAGCCGTCCATGATGAAGGCATCGGCACGGCCGGACTCGAGCAGCAGGAAGCTGTCAGCGTGATCTTTGCCATAGACCTCTTTGAAGTCCATGCCAGCAGCGCGCTCGTTCTTGCGCAGGGTCTGCACCGAAGTGGTACCCGTGGTGGTGGCGACGTTGCGGCCGTTCAGGTCCTTGATGGAGTTGATGCCGGAGTTGGCCTTGACGGCCATGCGCACTTCTTCCACAAAGGTGGTGACCGCAAAGGACACGTCCTTCTGGCGGGTGGCGTTGTTGGTGGTGGAGCCGCACTCGATGTCCACGGTGCCGTTCTGCACCAGAGGAATGCGGTTCTGGGACGTGACGGGCTGGTACTTGATGTCCAGCTTGGCCAGGCCCAGCTGCTTCTGGATGTCAGCCAAGACCTTCTGGCAGATCTCGACGTGGTAGCCAACGTACTTGCCATCACCCAGGGTGTAGGACAGCGCGCCGGAAGACTCGCGCACACCCATGGTCACGCTGCCGCTGGACTTGATCTTGGCCAGGGTGTCGTTCGCCTGAGCCCATGCGCCACCGGTAGCCAGCGCCAGGGTAATTGCAGCAAACATCACATTCGGTTTCTTCATCTGTGTTTCCTCTGTGTAGTCGTCACACGCGAGCGGGTAGCTCGCGCGCCCATCATGACCCGAAGCAAGGCCGTTTGCAAGACGCGAAATCACGTATACAGCAGCCGTGTCGGCGGAGTCCATATCCCGTAAGCACGTGGCGTGCCAACAAGGATGCGCGACTCTAACAATCTCATCGCTGAAATACCAATACCTTTTCGCTTATGGGTCATGCAAAACTTTTATAGACCAGAGGACATCAACCCTGAGCGGAGTGGGTGTTCTGCAGGTAGGCCCACAGACTCTGCACCGCGCGCTTGGGTCTTTGGGACTCGGTCGCCTTGCTGCGGTAGGCCCGGATTTCCATGTTCATCTCCAGGTGCTTGTCATCACGCGGCGCCGCGCTCACCAGGCGGCCGTTTGCCAATTCCTGCTTGACGGCGCTGAGCGGAAGGAATGCGACACCATGGCCTTCAAGAGCCATGGCCTTGAGGCCTTCGGCCATGTCGGTCTCGTAGACGCGGTCGAGGTGAATGGCCGTGGGCGACTGCTTGAGCAGAAGATCCACGACCCGGCCAAGGTAGGCGCCCGGTGCGTAGCCCAGGTAAGGCAAGGGCTGCGAAGCGGTGCCCGGCGTTTGCCACAAGGGGTGCCCGCCTGCATCGGGTTTGACGTAAGGCGCGAGCAACTCATGCCCCAGCACGACCATCTCGTATTTCTCAGGGTCCAGCGACAGTGGCTGAGAGGGGTGGTGGTAGGCAATCAGCAGGTCGCAGTTGCCTTCGACCAGCCGC
>CBKZAG010000207.1:0-5894 GCA_966692625.1 uncultured Comamonadaceae bacterium | reverse complement strand
GCTGCCCCCCGGGGGGGCTGATCCGGCTTGGGGCGGCCCGGCGCCGGATCGCCCGAGCGTCCCGCTGGTGGACATGTGCCACATCGGCAAGGCCTTTGGCGGCGTGCAGGCGGTGGACGACGTGAGCCTGAAGCTCTACCCCGGCGAAGTGGTGGCCCTGCTGGGCCACAACGGCGCGGGCAAGTCCACCCTGATGAAGATGCTGGCCGGGGCCTACCCGATCGACAGCGGCGAGGTGCTGATCAACGGCGAGAAGGCCCACATCCGCACCCCGGTGGATGCGCAGCGTTGCGGCATCGAATCCATCTACCAGACGCTGGCACTGGCCGACAACCTGGACGCCGTCGCCAACCTGTTCCTGGGCCGCGAGCTGCTGACGCGCTGGAACACGCTGGACGACCACCGCATGGACGCCGACGCGCGCAAGGTGTTCCACCGGCTGAACAAGAACTTCCAGAACGTGCGCACGCCGGTGCGCCGCCTCTCGGGCGGGCAGCGCCAGGTGGTGGCCATCTCGCGCGCCATCTACTTCAACGCGCGCATCCTCATCATGGACGAGCCCACCGCCGCGTTGGGCCCCGAAGAGACCGCGATGGTGGGCAACCTGGTGCGCCAGCTCAAGGCCGAAGGCGTGGGCATCTTCCTGATCACCCACGACATGCCCGACGTGTTTGCCCTGAGCGACCGCCTGGCCGTGATGAAAAACGGCAAGCTGGTGGGCACCTACCGCACCACCGACGTCACCGAGGACGAGATTCTGGGCATGATCATCGCTGGCAAACAACCCGAAGGCAAAACGCAGACCCACAGCCTGTGAATGCCGCCACGTCAAGACCATGAGAACCACCGGCGATCAACAACTTGTCAAACGCATCAACCGCAGCGTCGTGCTGCGCCTGCTGCGCCGCCAGAGCGGGCTGTCCCGCGCGCAACTGGCGCAAACCAGCGGGCTCACCAAATCCACGGTCAGCCTGCTGGTGCGCGAACTGGTTGACGAAGGCTGGGTGACCGAAGACAGCGTGCCCGCCGCCCAGGGGCTGGGGCGCCCCTCCACCCCGCTGCGCATCGACGGGCGCCGCTGGGCCATGATTGGCGTGGAAGTGGCGGTGGAGGCCGTGCGGGTGGTGGGCGTGTCGCTCACGGGTGCCGTGTTGTCGGCGCAGGAAGAGCCGCTTGCCGCCACCGAACCCGAAGCGGTGTGCCGCCAGGCCGCTGGGCTGGTGGCGCAAACGCTGGCTGGGCTTGCCCGTCAGGGCGTGCAACTGCTGGGCGTGGGCGTGGGCCTGCCCGGCGCGTTCGACGAAGCCAGCGGCGTGCTGCGCTTCGCGCCCAACCTGGGCTGGCGCAACGTTGCTTTCTTGCCGCTCATCACCCAGGCGCTGAGCCGGGCGGGCGTGCCCCCGGTGCCCGTGCACGTGCAGAACGAAGCCGACACCGCAGCCCTGAGCGAATACGAGTTCGCCGAAGGCGATGTCCAGGACTCGCTGATCTTCGTGACCTGCGGCGCCGGTGTGGGCGCGGGCATTGTGCTCAACGACCGCCTGTTCACCGGCATGCAGGGCATGGCCGGTGAGATCGGGCACAGCATCCTGCAGATCGACGGGCTACCCTGTTCCTGCGGCCGCCGGGGCTGTGCCGAAACCTTCTTTGGCGCCCGCGCCCTGGCCCGCCTGCCCGACCCGGCGCAGGGCGGACAGGCGCTGGGCGTGGTGCTGCAAAACCTGTGGACCACCTTCAACCCCAGCGCGCTGGTGGTGGGTGGTCCGTCATGCGAACGTTACCCGGGCATCGTGCCAGTGGCTCAAGCCACCTTGCAAAGCTACGCCAGCGCCGCCGACATGCCCGCACCCCCACTGCATGCCGCGCGCTACGGGCTGCTGGCATCGGCCGTGGGTGCCGCCGCGCTGGTGCTGTACCACGAGCTCCGCCCCATGCATGCGCCAGCCGCCACCCCTTCAACCCCCACCACATAGCAGCCTCGCCATGTTCATCGGAATCGACGTTGGCACCTCTGAAGTCAAGGTGCTGCTCCTGGCCCCCGACCACAGCGTGGTCGGATCGGCGGGGGTGACACTCACCGTGTCGCGCCCGCAGCCGGGTCACAGTGAACAGGACCCGCGCGACTGGTGGGCCGCCACCCAGACCGCGCTGGCGCAACTGCGCTCCGCGCACCCACAGGCCTACGCCGCGGTGAAGGGCATTGGCCTGTCGGGCCAGATGCACGGCGCCGTGCTGCTGGACACCCAAGACCAGGTGCTGCGCCCCGCCATTCTGTGGAATGACACCCGCTGCGCCGCCGAGTGCACCGAGATGATGGCCGAACTGCCCGGCCTGCCCAGTCTGGCGGGCACCCTGGCCATGCCCGGCTTCACCGCGCCAAAACTGCGCTGGGTGGCCCGGCACGAACCCGCCGTCTTCCAGCGCGTGGCCAAGGTGCTGCTGCCCAAGGATTACGTGCGGCTCATGCTCACCGGCGAATACGTGACCGACCTGTCGGACGCCAGCGGCACCCTGTGGCTGGACGTGCAGCGGCGCTGCTGGTCCAACGAACTGCTGGCGCTTACCGGCTTGACCGACGCCCACATGCCCCGGCTGGTGGAAGGCAGCGCCCCCGGCGGCTTCCTGAAGCCCGATGTGGCGCAGGCACTGGGCCTGCCAGCGGGCACCGTGGTGGCCGGTGGCGGGGGCGACAACGCTGCCAGCGCCGTGGGCATGGGCGCGGTGGACGCGGGCCAGGGTTTTCTGTCACTGGGCACCAGCGGTGTGCTGTTTGTCGTCACCCCCAGCTACCAGCCCAACGCCACCAGCGCCACCCATGCCTTCTGCCACGCCCTGCCACAGCGCTGGCACCAGATGAGCGTGATGCTGTCCGCCGCCAGCGCCCTGCAATGGGCCGCCAGCCTGCTGGGTGCGCCAAACGCCGGTGTGGTGGCCGAACAGGCCGCCGCTCTGTCGCCGGCCGAG
Organism: uncultured Comamonadaceae bacterium; assembly: GCA_966692625.1. Classification (GTDB taxonomy): domain Bacteria; phylum Pseudomonadota; class Gammaproteobacteria; order Burkholderiales; family Burkholderiaceae_C; genus CAMLOF01. The sequence goes on along the minus strand of CBKZAG010000207.1, from coordinate 2,930 downwards.
CGTGCGGCGTCACCCCTGTTCCTGCCCTACCTGGGTGGCGAGCGCACCCCCCACAACGACGCGAACGTGCGCGGCAGCTTCCATGGTCTGGACTTTGACACCAGCGCCGCCCGGCTGGGCTATGCCGTGATGGAAGGCGTGAGCTTCGGGCTGAAGGACGGCCTGGCCGCCCTCAACGCCGCAGGCAGCCACGTCACCCGCCTGTCGCTGGTGGGCGGCGGCGCCCGCAGCGCCTTCTGGGCACAGCAGCTGGCCAGCGCGCTGAACACCGAAATCGTCACCCACGGCAGTTCCGCCATGGGGGGCGCACTGGGCGCCGCACGCTTGGGCTGGCTGGCCACCGGGGCGCCACAAAGCGCCGTCTGCCATAGCCCCGCCGTAGAGGCCAGCTACCACCCCGACCCTGCCGAGCAGGCCTTGCTCGAACCCCGCTACGCACAGTTCCGCTCCCTTTACCGGGCCGCGTGATCCGTCCACACACCCAACCCCTGCCACACGAGAACGCCATGAGATCCTATTTCACCGACATCGCCCCCATCGCCTACGAAGGCCCGCAATCCAGCAACCCGCTGGCCTTCAAGTGGTACGACAAAGACCGCCTGGTGCTGGGCAAGCGCATGGCTGACCACCTGCGCTTTGCCGTGTGCTACTGGCACAGCTTCTGCTGGAACGGGCTGGACCCGTTCGGCGGCGACACCTTCCAGCGCCCCTGGCAGCACATGGCCGACCCCATGGCCGCCGCCCGCGCCAAGGCCGACGTGGCGTTCGAGTTCTTCAGCAAACTGGGCGCACCCTACTACTGCTTCCACGACCGCGACGTGGCCCCCGAAGGCGCCACCCCGCGTGACAGCGTGAACCACCTGCGCGAGATGGTCGATGTGCTGGGCGCCAAGCAGGAAGCCACCGGCATGAAGCTGCTGTGGGGCACGGCCAACCTGTTCAGCCACCGCCGCTTCATGTCAGGCGCAGCCACCAACCCCAACCCCGAAATCTTTGCCCTGGCCGCACTGCAGGTCAAGGAAGCCATGGACGCCACGCTCAAGCTCGGCGGCGAAAACTACGTGCTGTGGGGCGGCCGCGAAGGGTATGAGACCCTGCTCAACACCCGCATGGGGCAGGAGCTGGACCAGATGGGCCGCTTCCTCAACATGGTGGTGGACTACAAACACAAGATCGGCTTCAAGGGCACCATCCTGATCGAGCCCAAGCCGCGCGAGCCATCCAAGCACCAGTACGACTTCGACACCGCCACGGTCTACGGCTTCCTGTGCCGCTACGGCCTGGACAAGGAGATCAAGGTCAACATCGAGGCCAACCACGCCACGCTGTCGGGCCACAGCTTCGAGCATGAAATTGCCACCGCGCTGGAACTGGGCATCTTCGGCTCCATCGACATGAACCGCGGCGACATGCAGTGCGGCTGGGACACCGACCAGTTCCCCAACAACATCCCCGAAACGGCACTGGCGCTCTACCTCATCCTCAAGGGCGGCGGCTTCACCAACGGCGGCCTGAACTTCGACGCCAAGGTACGCCGCCAGTCCATCGACCCCGAAGACATGTTCCACGGCCACATTGGCGGCATGGACGTATCGGCCCGCGCGTTGCTGATTGCCGAGAAAATGCTGCAGGACGACCAGCTCAACCAGTTGGTGGCACAACGCTACGCGGGCTGGGCCACGCCCTTCGGCCAGGACATCCTGAGTGGCAAAATGAGCCTGGACGACGTGGCTGCCCACGTGGTGGCCCGCAACACCGACACCGCGCCCGTTTCGGGCCGCCAGGAACGGCTGGAGAATCTGCTCAACAGCTACCTTTGAACGGCACCAGGAGAACAGCATGAAGCCCGTTGTGTGGGGGGTGCTCAGCACCGCCAAGATCGGCCGCGAACACGTGATACCGGCCATGCTGTCCAGCCCGCTGGTCGAACTGCGCGGCATCGCTTCGCGGTCCTTGCCATCGGCGCAGGCCGCCGCGCAGTCGTTCGGCATAGCGCAGGCCTACGGCAGCTACGAGGCGCTGCTGGCCGACCCGGCCATCGAGGCCATCTACAACCCGCTGCCCAACCACCTGCACGTGCCGCTGACCTTGCAGGCCGCAGCGGCAGGCAAGCACGTGCTGTGCGAAAAACCCTTTGCCCTCAACGCCGAAGAGGCCCTGAGCGTGAAGGACGCCGCAAAGCGCGTGCTGATTGAAGAAGCCTTCATGGTGCGCTACCACCCGCAATGGCTGCGCACCCGCGAGCTGGTGCGGGCCGGGCGCATTGGCACGCCACGCGCGGTGCAGGTGTTCTTCTCCTACTTCAACGAAGACCCCGGCAACGTGCGCAACCAGGCCGACATTGGCGGCGGCGCGCTGTACGACATTGGCTGCTACGCGGTACTGGCCGGGCGTTACCTGTTTGAAGCCGAGCCCCTGCGCGCCATCTCGCTGGTGGACCGCGACCCGGTACTGGGAACCGACAGGCTGACCAGCGCGCTGCTGGACTTTGGCGGCACCAGGCAGCTCAGCTTCACGGTATCAACGCAGAGCGTGCCGTTCCAGCGGGTGCAGGTGGTGGGCACCACGGGCCGCATCGAACTGTTCGTGCCCTTCAACGCCGCGCGCGACGCGCAGATGCGGCTGGCGCTGGACGAAGGCGGACAACGGGACGGCAGCAGCGTCACCGTGGAGACCCTGCCCCTGGCCGACCAATACCGGCTGGAGGTGGAAGCCTTCTCACGCCGCGTGCGCGAGGGCACAAGCCCCGGGGCCAGCAACGGCCTGAACGACGCGGTGGCACAAGCGCGCGTGATCGACGCGCTCTGGCAATCCGAGCGCAGCGGGCGCTGGGAGCCGGTGGCCTGAACGGGCCACCGATGACGGTGTGGCCTGCTGCGCGGTATATGCCGCCTTCGGCCCATTTTTTGGCTTCTTCGGGGTTGTCGCTG
>CBKZAG010000206.1:0-5938 GCA_966692625.1 uncultured Comamonadaceae bacterium | reverse complement strand
GCCAGGATGGGTGAGCCCGCCGCCACCCGGCCGATCAGCGGCAGCGTCAACTGCGCCAGGCCGGGCATGGGCAGTTCCACTTGACGCGGGGCACCGCCACGCAGGCGAATGCCACGTGAGGTGCCGCCCACCAGCTCGATCACCCCCTTGCGCGCCAGGGCCCGCAAGTGCTCCTCCGCCGCGTTGGGCGACTTGAAACCAAAAGCCTGTGCTATCTCTACCCGCGTGGGCGGGGCGCCCTGCTCACGCACGGCCTTTTCAATGAAGGAGAGGATGTCGCGCTGGCGCGGGGTAAGCGGAGTGGAGTCGGTCATGGCAAGCCCTTTGCCACAACTGTATCAAAAAACAGTATGCAAAACCCTGTGAACTGTGCCCATTTTTTCGGCAGGGCAACTTCTTCCCAGGCAAATCAAGCACTTGCCACGCCCATACCGACATGCCCAGAACTTATTCACAAGGTTGTCCCAGAAAAACCGGGACAACTGTTACACACGACAAGTTGTGCACAAGCGCTCAGCGGCGGGCGCCGCCCCGGCGGTCTGCCTGGCGTGCCTTGCGCTCGGCGGCCAGTTCGGCCTCCACCTTCAGCGCCGCCTTGAGCCATTGGGCATACTCTTCAGGCGTTTCCAGCGTGATGCGCCCCAGGGTGCCGCTGCGGAAGTCGGTGAGCAGAATCTCGGCCGCCTTCTGCGCGTTGAGCCGCCCGCCAGGCAGCAAGGCGCCGCGCTTGCGCCCGATGGCGGTCAGCAACTCGTCGTCCTTCATGCCCGCCACCTGCTCGGGCGACAAGCCCCATTTGTAGCGTTCCTCCAACATGGCCCCATAGGGCTTCTGCACAACCTTCAGCAGTTCCAGCGCCACCTCTTCCTCGTCATACGCGTTGCGCCCCACCGCGCCACTGGCCGCCAGGTGGTAACCACTTTGCGGCACGATGATCTTGGGCCACAGCATGCCCGGCGTGTCGTAAAGGTAGAAGTCGTCGGCCAGCGCGATGCGTTGTTCCTGCTTGGTCACGCCCGCTTCGTCACCCGTCTTGGCGGCGCGCTTGCCCACCAGCGTATTGATGAGTGTGGACTTGCCCACGTTGGGAATGCCGCCAATGAGCACCCGCAAAGGCTTGACCATGCCGCCACGGTTAGGCGCCAACTCGCGGCAGGCCGCGATGATGGCGCGCGCGGGTGCCGTCATGCCCGCATCCAGCCCAATGGCCCGTGTGCCCGGCTGTGCGTTGTAGTGCGCCAGCCAGGCCTCGGTGCGTACCGGGTCTGCCAGGTCCTGCTTGTTGAGCACCTTCAGCGTCGCCTTGCCTTCGGTGATAGAGGCCAGCATTGGGTTCGCGCTCGACCCGGGCAGGCGGGCATCGAGCATCTCGATGATGACGTCAATGCCTTTGATGCGTTCAAGAATGGCCTTCTTGGTCGCATGCATGTGACCGGGGAACCACTGTACCGACATGTCTGTTTCCGTTTCTGTATGACTGGTGCGATTGTGCACGTCACGCCCACCCTGCTTGCACCACAATACCCGCATGAGCACCTGGTACGAGCGTCACGTCCTGCCCTGCCTCATCGACTGGGGATGCGGCCTGCCCCTGGCCACGCGCCAGCGCCAGGCCCTGGTGCCGCGGGCACACGGACGGGTGCTGGAAGTGGGCGTGGGCACGGGGCTCAACCTGCGCCACTACGATCACCAGCAGGTGCAAAGCCTCACCGTGCTGGACCCGACCGAAAGCCTGCACCGCCTGGCACGCCAGCGGGCCGAACGCGCCGGGTTGCCTGTGGAACTGCTGGGCCTGTCGGCCGAGCGCATTCCCCTGCCCGACCACAGCTTCGACACGGTGGTGATGACCTGGACGCTGTGCTCCATTCCCGAGCCGCTGACCGCCCTGCGCGAAATGCGCCGCGTGCTGGCGCCGCAAGGGCAATTGCTGTTTTGCGAGCACGGATTGTCGCCGGAACCCGCCGTGCAACGCTGGCAACGCCGCCTGGAACCCTGGTGGAGCCCCTGCACCGGTGGCTGCCACCTGACGCGCGACGTGCCCCAACTGCTGCGCGACGCGGGTTTTGCCTTGCCGGAACTGGAGCAGCGCTACCTGATGCGGCCCCACACCCTGGGCTACCACTATTGGGGCTGTGCCACCCCCTGAGCGCCCGCGCTCAAGCGTTGTTGCGCAGCCAGTCGTGCAGTTCGGCCACCGAATGGGCCACGAAGCGCGGCCGGAACTCGGCAAACCCGTCGGGGTCATGGGCGCCATAGCTGACCCCAACGCTTGCGCAACCGGCGTTCACCGCCATCTGCAGGTCGTGCGTGGTGTCACCGATCATCAGCGTACGTTCCGGGTCCACGCCAAATTCGCGCATCAGCTCGTTCAGCATCAAGGGGCTGGGCTTGCCCGCCGTCTCATCCGCCGTGCGGGAACCATCAAACAAACCGTGCAGGTCCACGTGGCGCAAGGCTTCATCCAGCCCGCGCCGGCTTTTGCCGGTAGCCACCGTGAGCCAATGATTGCGCGCCTTCAATTCGTGCAGCAAGGGCAACACCCCCTGGAACAGCGAGATGTCGTGCTGGCTGGCGAAATAGTGGTGGCGGTAGCGGTCACCCAGAAGCGGGTAACGCTCGGGCGGCACGTCTGGCGCGGCATGCGCCAAGGCCTGCATCAGCCCCATGCCGATCACGTAGGACGCGGCCTCGTCGGTCGGCACCTGTCCACCCACGTCGCGCACCGCCGCCTGAATGCAGCGGACGATGATGGCGGTGGAATCAAACAGGGTGCCGTCCCAGTCGAAGGCGATCAGGTCGAATTGGCGGGGGCGCATGGCTGGCATTGAGGAAACCAAAAAACAAAGGGCGCATTGTGCGCCCTTTTGATTCACCCTGTAGCGGGCAAGTTCAGATGCGGTAGTCCTCAATGCTCTTGCCGGAGGCCAGAACCGCCTTCACCCATTCCGGCTTGCGGCCCAGGCCACCAGACCACAATTCGCCATTGGGGCCACGGAATTTTGCTGCCTACTTGCTCTTTGTGCCGGTGGATTTTCGCACACTGCTGCCACCCAGGTCTTCCACGGTGATGCCGTATTCCTTCATCTTGGCCTTGATGTCGGAAATCACATTCGCCAATTCCTGCTTGCGAACCTGCTCGGCCTGCGCCATCAGTGCCTGAGCCTGACTGACCAATTCGGAATAAGTTGCCATTCGATCGTCCTTTCTGATTATGGGTTGACCCGCCTCTTCAGCAGAGCCAGCTCGAATTCTAATCACAAAAACTCCGACACGTTGCACCAGTTCAACAATTCCGGCGGCAAATCAGCTTTCAATTGCATCGATTCGTGGTTAACGGGATGCAGCAAACTCAATTGCCAGGCGTGCAGGAACATGCGTTTGAGCCCGTGGCGCTGCAACAGCTTGTTGAGTTCGAAATCGCCATATTTGTCATCGCCGAGGATGGGGTGCCCCGCACTGGCCAAATGAACACGGATCTGGTGGGTTCGGCCTGTCTTGATGGTGACAGCCAGAAGCGAAAACACGTGACCGGGCTTTCCATCCGAATCAGAAGGCAATGGAACCTGCCCCAATACCTTCACCAGCGTGATGGAGCGCATGCCATCGGGATCATCCGCAGTGGTGACCTTCACGCGTCTCTCGCCATCGGGCAGCAGGTATTTGTGCAGGGACTGATCAATCACCTTCTTTCGTGCGGGCCACACCCCCTTGACCAAGGCCAGATAGGTCTTGCCGGTCTCACGTTCGCGGAATTGATCCTGCAAGGCCTTGAGCGCGCTTCTTTTCTTGGCCACCAGCAATACGCCACTGGTTTCGCGGTCCAGCCGGTGGACCAATTCCAGCAGCGGCGCCTGCGGGCGCGACTGGCGCAATTGTTCGATCACACCAAAAGAAACGCCACTGCCGCCATGCACTGCCACACCGGCCGGCTTGTCAATCGCCAGCATCACGGTATCTTCAAAAAGCACCGGAAATTCCCGCGAAGGCACCACTTGCGTGGTTTTCGCTTCAGCGCGTTCACTCAGCCGAATGGGCGGCACCCGGATCAGATCGCCCGGCTGAACGCGCGAATCGGCCTGCGCCCGTCCTTTGTTGAGCCGAACCTCGCCGGAACGGATGATCCGGTACACATGCGTCTTGGGCACGCCTTTGAGTTCGCGCAGCAAATAGTTGTCCAGGCGCTGTCCGGCGGATTCGTTGTCGACCGTGAGGTGGCGGACGGAAGGGGTGGAGGCCATGAAAACTGTGGAGCGGGCGGTGGACGGCGGGCAGGGCCCATGCCCCAGGGAAAACGCTCCCGGCAGGAACGCTCCGGATTTGAGCGCCGGGGACTATAATCCGCACATCCGACCGCGCGTTTAAGTGTTTGATTTGCCTTGGAGTTTAAGGCACGCACAAGTCCAGCGCGGGGCGGATGAAGTTGCCAGCCCCTGGCTAGCAGTGCCCGATGGCGCCCGAGATGGCCCCTGCGCAGGCACGCAACCAGTGGCGAACCGACGTTGTAGATCAGCGAACCCGATACGGAATACCCCAAGCGTCCAGCCCGCGGCCCAAAGTGCCCAGGCTGGACGAGGACACAAGTGACCACAGAGACAAACAGGCAAACCGCAGTGTTAAGCACCGTCTTGCCCCCTTTGATCACCCACTTCCACGCGCCTATGCCCTGGCTGGGCTGAGCGTGAGCGGCATCTTGCGCCGCCGCTCGGCAGACCAGTGGCTCTCCGGCAATTCCTCCTCGTTCGCGTCATCAGCGCTGGTTCACGGCTTGAGCCCCTATGGGGCTGTTGTTAGTGAAACGAGGAACGCAACATGAAGCGCATGCTGATCAACGCCACGCAGGCCGAAGAGCGCCGCCTGGCGATCGTGGACGGGCAGAAACTGCTCGACTACGAAATCGAAATCGAAGGGCGCGAACAGCGCAAGGGCAACATCTACAAGGCGGTTGTCACGCGGGTGGAACCATCGCTCGAAGCCTGCTTCGTGGACTACGGCGAGGAACGCCACGGCTTCCTGCCCTTCAAGGAAATCTCGCGCCAGTACTTCCAGGGCAATGTGTCGCCGTCCCAGGCGCGCATCCAGGACGTGATCAAGGAAGGCCAGGAACTGCTGGTCCAGGTGGAAAAGGAAGAACGCGGCAACAAGGGCGCGGCACTCACCACCTTCGTCAGCCTGGCGGGCCGTTACGTGGTGCTGATGCCCAACAACCCGCGCGGCGGTGGCGTGAGCCGCCGTATCGAGGGCGAGGACCGCGCCGAACTGAAGGCTGCGCTGGACCAGCTGGAATACCCCAACGGCATGAGCATCATTGCCCGCACGGCAGGTATCGGGCGTGACGCGTCCGAACTGCAGTGGGACCTGAACTACCTGCTCAAACTGTGGACCGCCATCGACGGCGCCGCCAAGGGTGGCAAAGGCGCCTTCCTGATCTACCAGGAATCCAGCCTGGTGATCCGCGCCATCCGCGACTACTTCAACAGCGACATCGGCGAGATCCTCATCGACACCGATGACATCTATGAACAGGCTCACCAGTTCATGAGCCACGTGATGCCCGAGCACGGGCACCGCGTGAAGCGTTACCGTGACGATGCGCCACTGTTCAGCCGCTTCCAGATCGAACACCAGATCGAAACCGCCTACAGCCGCACGGTGCAACTGCCCAGCGGTGGCGCCATCGTGATCGACCAGACGGAAGCGCTGGTGGCCGTGGACGTGAACTCGGCCCGCGCCATCAAGGGCGGCGACATCGAGGAAACCGCCACGCGCACCAACCTGGAAGCCGCTGACGAAGTGGCGCGCCAGGCCCGCCTGCGCGACCTGGGCGGCCTGATCGTGATCGACTTCATCGACATGGAGGAGAGCAAGAACCGCCGCGAAGTGGAAAACCGCCTGCGCGACGCGCTGCGCCAGGACCGCGCCCGCGTGCAGTTCGGCTCCA
>CBKZAG010000205.1:0-5955 GCA_966692625.1 uncultured Comamonadaceae bacterium | reverse complement strand
CTGGACCGTCTGGTCCTCCTTCAGCCCGATGCCTGGCCCGACATCCGCGACCGGGGGCTGGCCTGGGCCGAACTGGGGCAGCCCGCCCGGGCGGTGCCCGATCTGGAGGCTTACCTGGCCCATGCCGAAGATCCGCTGGATGCAGACGCCATTTCCGAACGCTTGCGCGCTTTGCGCCGCGAGTTGAGCTGACTCTCCTCGTTAGCGCTCAGGGTTGAGCGCTGGCAGGCGAACCCTGCAGGCCGTGCTGGCGCCATGTGCGGCGCAGCTGCGTGTCGGAACTGAACCCCGCGGTTTCGGCTGCCTTCGTCACGCTCATGCCCGCTCGCAGGGCCGCCTGTGCCAACCCCAGCCGTATGCCTTGCAGGTAGCGCAGCGGCGCAATGCCTGCGTGGGTCAGGAACAGCCGCGTCAGGTGTCGGGGGGACGTGCAAGCCACTTCGGCCATGCGCGCTACCGACCAGTCGGCATGCGGCTGCTCGCCAATCGCGTCCTGCAGGCGGTGCAGGGCGGGGTGCAAATGGTTTCGGTGGTTCAGGAAGGGCGACAGTTCCGGGTCCCCCGGGCCGCGACGCAGCGCCACCACCATGCCCTGCGCCACCTGGGCCGCCAGCGCAGGCCCGGCCAGTGCCGAAATGCGGTGCAGGAACAGGTCTATGCCCGTCGTCACCCCGGCGCTGGTGCACACCGGTCCGTCGGTCACGAAGACGCGGTTGTCCAGCACCCGGCAGTACGGGTCGCTTTGGCGCAGCTCATCCAGGTGCTGGTGGTGAGTGGTCACGTGCCGGCCGCCCAGCAGCCCGGCGTGCGCCGCGATGATGGTGCCCGCACACACGCACAGCAGTTCCACCCGGCCGGGGCTCAGCCGCAGGCCGCGCAGCCAGTGCAGCGCGTCGTGCATGGCCGGGGTGTCCATGTTCACCCGGTCGCCCGGCTGGCCCACCACCACAATCCAGTGCTGGCCACCATCGGTGTGCAGGCCAGCCGCGTCTGGCAGCGGTTGCAGGCCACTGATCTGTGCTCCCACAGAACTCGTGGCCTGTGTTTGCGGGCCAACGTAATGCAGGCGGAACAACTCTGCTTGCCCACGCGCCCGCAGGCACTGGTTGGCAATGCGCAGCGCCTCGGCCGGGCCTGCCCAGTCCATGATCAGGCTGCCGGGCAGCAGCAGAAAATGCACGTCAATCATGGCCTTGTGCCGCAGGGGCCGGTGGGCTCCAGGCCGCCAGCAGACGGCGGCCGAACACGTGAATGGCCAGCCCTGTCAGAATGGTCGCTGCGCCTGCAATCTGCAAGGCTGACAGTTGCTCACCCAACAGCAGCCAGGCACTGCTCAGGCCCACCACGGGCACCAGCAGCGTGAGCGGCGCCACCGTGCTGGTGGGCAAACGGGTCAGCAGCGTGCCCCACATGGTGTAGCCCAGAATGGTGGCTGCATAGGCCAGATAGGCCACGGCCAGCACCGTGCCCCCTTGCAGATCCGTCCACACGGTAGCCAGCCGCTGCGGCCCTTCGAACCACCAAGACAACAGCGCGAAGGGCAGAATCGGTACGGCGGCGCTCCACACCACCACGCCGAGCAACGCCTGCGAGCCACCGCCCTGCGGTTGCCCGCTCATCATGCGCTTGCTGATGACGTTGCCGCACGCCCAGCTGAAGGCCGCGCCCAGCGTCAGCAGCAGGCCTGCCAGTGTCATCTGGCTGCCTGCGGGGGCGTTGCTCAGGCTCTGCACGCCCAGCAACCACAAGCCGCCAATGGCAATGAGCAACCCTGCCACGTTGACCGCATGCAGGCGCTCGCGCCACAGCAGCACCGACAGCCCCAGCGTGAACAGCACCTGCGCTTGCAGCACCAGCGACGCCAATCCGGCGGGCATGCCCACCGACATGGCCCAGAACAGCAATGCAAACTGTCCCAGGTTGATCGTCAACCCATAGGCCAGGAGCCAGCGCCAATCCACCCTGGGGCGTGGCACCCACAACACGGCGGGGAAGAACACCAGCACAAAGCGCAGGCAACCCAGCAGAAAGGGTGGCACCCCACCGCTCAACCCCACCTTGATGACGACGAAGTTCAGCCCCCAGATGGTGACGATGCACAGGGCCATCAGCCATTGGTGTGTGGACATGGACGGATGGGACGGGTTCATGCTGAGAAAGGGTGTGTTGCGCGCAACTTTTGTTGCAATGGCGTTGTTGGGTGATTGGATCTGGGGTGATTCGTCAAGGCTGCGGACGCCAGTCGTATTCCATTTGCCTGGCGGTGCGCAGGGCCAAGTCCATGCCATTGATGCCTTGAGCAGATGCCATTTCAGCCACCAGGTGCAGGCTCATGGCGATTCCCGCACTGATGCCCGCCGACGTCACAAGTCGCCCCTGCTGCACCCATTGCACGGAATCGACCACTTCAAGCGCGGGAAAACGTTGCCGCAGATCGGTCAAGTCTTCCCAGTGCGTGGTTGCGAGTCCGCTGGTCAGCACACGCGCTGCAGCCAGTATGAACGCGCCCGTGCATACAGAGGCAGTGCGCAAACTGTTGGTGTGCTGCCGCTGTACCCAGTCAAGAGTGTCCGGGCAGCGCATCGCCTGTTCGATCACGCCGCCGGGAACCACCAGCAGGTCCGCTTGCACGGAGGTGTCAAAACTCGCATCAGGCAACACTCGAAGCCCAGCGCGTGCAGCGACCGGCGCCAGGGTACGGGCAACCGATATCACGTTGAACAGCGCCGGGGCCGTGGAAGACAGCCCTGCTTCCGCTTGCATGCGGGCATGCATACGCGCTGCGGTGGTGAATACCTCGAAGGGGCCGGCAAAGTCCAACGCTTCCATCTGGTCAAAAGCCAGCAGGGCGACGGTCAAGGGCGTCATGCCGGCCTCCGTTCATCATTCGTGCTGGCCAGAGCCTGATCCACCGTACACAAGGTCGCGAAGCGCCCGGTCAGCACGGTCTCCGTGCGGGCTTTGATGTCTGCGGCGGACAACGGTTGACCGTTCGGCTGGGTCATGTCGAAGGTGAGGGTGGCTTCGGTCACGTAGTCTACGCGCCAGCCCAGGTCCGACGCGTGGCGCGTGGTCGTCTCGCAGCATTGCTCGGTGCGGATGCCGCTCACGATGAGGCGCTGTATGCCGTTTTCCACCAGCCAGACGTCCAGGCCCGTTCCCACGAGAGCGCTGTGCCGGTGTTTGATGAACGTGGCCGCGGCGTCGAAGTCTGTCAGGCCGTCCATCGGGCGCACGTGTCCGGACGCCATGGAAAATGGGTTGTCGGTCGTTTCCGGCCCGTCGCTGTGCAGCACGCGCACCACGGGCACCCCTTGGGCTGCACAGCCTTCGATCAAGGCATTCTGGGAACGCAGATAGTCGCCCACATCACGTTCGGTGTAGTAGGGGCGGTGCTGGAACGACGCTTGTACGTCGATGACGATGAGGGCTGTTTTCATGAGGGCTCCTGGAGTGTTTGGGAGCCCTCATGGTGCCGGGCTGCTGCCCAGCTGTCCGGCCGTTGCCGGACAGGAACCGGTCAAATCAGGACACGACCACCTGGGCGCCGCTGCCCTGGGGCGCGATGGTGCCGATGGCGTAGACCGTTTCGCCCTGGGCGCGCAGCGCGGCTGCGGTAGCCTCGGCGTTGGCAGCGTCCACCACCACCACCATGCCAATGCCGTTGTTGAAGGTGCGGTTCATCTCGATGTCGTCGATGGCCGCGGTCTTTTGCAGCCACGCAAACAGCTCGGTCTGCGGCCAGCTGCCCTTTTTCAGGTGGGCGGCCAGGCCTTCGGGCAGCACACGGGGAATGTTTTCCAGCAGGCCGCCGCCAGTGATGTGGGCCAGGGCCTTGATGGGGTGTTGCGCGAGTGCGGCCAGCACGCTCTTCACGTACAGGCGGGTGGGCGCCATGATGGCCTGCTTGAAAGGCTGCCCGTCCAGCGTGGCGGGCAGGTTGGCGCCCGCACGCTCGATGCACTTGCGCACCAGGCTGAAGCCGTTGGAGTGCACGCCTGCCGAGGCCAGGCCCAGCACCACGTCGCCTGCCTGCACATCCCGGCCGGTCAGGATCTTGCTTTTCTCGACCGCGCCCACGGCAAAGCCCGCCAGGTCGTATTCACCCGCTGGGTACATGCCGGGCATTTCGGCGGTTTCGCCGCCAATCAGGGCGCAGCCGCTCAGCTCGCAGCCCTTGGCAATGCCACCCACCACGGCAGCGGCAGTGTCCACGTCCAGCTTGCCGCAGGCAAAGTAGTCCAGGAAGAACAGCGGCTCGGCACCTTGCACCAGCACGTCGTTCACGCTCATGGCCACCAGGTCAATGCCCACGGTGTCGTGCATGTTCCATTCGAAGGCCAGCTTCAGCTTGGTGCCCACGCCGTCGGTGCCGCTCACCAGCACGGGCTCCTTGTAGCGCTTGGGCACTTCAAACAGGGCGCCGAAGCCGCCAATGCCGGCCAGCACCCCTTCGCGCATGGTTTTCTTGGCCAGGGGCTTGATACGTTCAACCAGGGCATCGCCTGCGTCGATGTCCACGCCAGCGTCTTTGTAGGAGAGGGGAGTCGTTGTCATAGGAGGGGTAGGCCGATAGACCGATAGAATTTGCGTGATTTTACGGGCCTCCGCCATGTCCAAGGTTTTTCCCCTATGTCCCTGACCCCCACGCAAGCCCGAGCCCTGGCCTGGCTGGCCCTTGCCGTGGCCGCTTGGTGGCTGCTGGATCTGCTGGCGCCCGTGCTCATGCCCTTTGTGGTAGCGGCTGTGTTGGCCTACGCCTTGCACCCGGTGGTGGAACGCATGCACGCCCGGCGTGTGCCCCGCTGGCTGGGGGCGGGAATAGCCATCGCGCTGCTGATGTTGGTGCTGTTGGCTGTGGCCTTGATGATCGTGCCCGTGGTCACCCAGCAGTTGCCTCTGCTGCGCGATCAGGTGCCGGCCTTGCTGGAGCAGTTCAACCGTTGGCTGGCCCCATGGGTGGCCCGTCTGGGAGTGGACGCGCAGATCGATGTCAACGTGGTGCGGGACCTGCTGCGCGGGATGGTGTCCGGGCACGAGGGAGAACTCCTGCAGCGTGTGCTGGCGTCCCTGCGCATCGGCGGCAGTGCTGCGGCGGCCGTGCTGGGCAACCTGGTGCTCATGCCCATCGTCGCCTACTATCTGCTTTTGGATTGGAATGGTCTGGTGGCCCGGGTGAAGGCGCTGGTTCCGCCGCGCTGGCAGGAAAGCGTGCAGCATTTTCTCGACGAGACCGACGAGGTCCTGGGGCAATACCTGCGTGGGCAACTGCTCGTCATGGGCATCCTGGCGGTTCTCTATACCGTCGCACTGGCCTTGGTGGGGCTGAAGCTGGCGCTGCCCATCGGTGTGTTCACCGGGTTGGCGGTTTTTGTGCCTTATCTGGGCTTTGGCGTTGGCTTGGTGCTGGGCCTGCTGGCGGCGCTGCTGCAGTTTCAGGCACTGTGGGGGGTGTTGGCCGTGGGTGCGGTGTATGCGGTTGGGCAGGTGGCCGAAAGCCTTTTCCTCACACCCCGTCTGTTGGGCGAGCGCATCGGCCTGCACCCCATTGCCGTCATTTTCGCGTTGATGGCGTTTGGCCACGTGCTGGGTTTCGTCGGCGTGCTGATCGCGCTGCCTGCCAGCGCGGTGTTGCTGGTGGCGGTGCGCCGCCTCCAGGCCTTCTACATGAGGAGCCCTTTGTACACGCACGGCACCGCCGCCCCGGTTGGCCAGGCAGAAGATGAAAGGGGTTGAAGTGAAACTGCCCCCACGCTCACTTTGTTCGCTGCCCCCCGAGGGGGCTTCAGTCTCCTTGAGACGGCTCGGCGGAGACTAAGATGCAGCAACTCGTGCTTGACATGGGGTTGGCACCCCGGCCGTCACTGGACAACTTCATGCCAGACGGCAACGCCGACGCCCTGGAACACCTTCGCCTGTGGGCGGGAAACCCCATGCGGTCGCCCGTTCCCACTT
>CBKZAG010000204.1:0-5976 GCA_966692625.1 uncultured Comamonadaceae bacterium | reverse complement strand
GGTCTCCACCATCAACGGCGACTCCAACGTGCCCTTCTACAAGGAACTGGGCAACCAGGGCCTGAAGGCGACCGACGTGCCGGTGGTGGCCTTCAGCGTGGGTGAAGAGGAACTGCGCGGCGTGGACACCAAGCCTCTGGTGGGTCACCTGGCCGCGTGGAACTACTTCATGAGCGTGAAGAACCCCACCAACGACGAGTTCACCAAGAAGTGGGCCGCCTACGCCAAGGCCAAGGGCATTGCCGGCCACAAGGACAAGCCGCTGACCAACGACCCGATGGAGGCCACCTACATCGGCATCTACATGTGGAAGCAGGCCGTGGAGAAGGCCAAGACCACGGACGTGGACAAGGTGATTGCTGCCATGGCCGGTCAGACCTTCAAGGCGCCGGGCGGCTTCATGTCGACCATGGACCCGAAGAACCACCACCTGCACAAGCCGGTGTTCATTGGCGAGGTGAAGGCCGACGGCCAGTTCAACGTGGTGTGGAAGACCAAGGGCCCGGTCAAGGCACAGCCGTGGAGCCCCTTCATCGAAGGCAACGACAAGAAGAAAGACGAGCCCGAAAAGAAGTGATGCTGGCTTGACAACGGAAGGGGTGGTGGCGCCCCTTCCATGGGACGGGGGCGCTCTGCCCCCGTCTGCTTCCCGGAAAGACTAGGATGAAACTGCCCCCACGCATGAGTCTCGACAAGAACATTTGGCTGCGCGGCCTGGCGGCATGCACCCTGGCGCTGACCCTGGCGGGCCAGGCCTGGGCTCTGACGCCCGAGGACGCGTTGGCCCTGGCCGATGGCGACAGCAGTGACCGCATCGCCACCCTCAACCGCCTGGCGGGCGATGGCGACGAACGTGCGGCAGCGCTCATCCGCGCGATGGCCGACGAAGCGGTGCGCCTGCAAGATGGCAAGGTGCTGATCGTGAATGGCGACAGCGCGCAGGACGCCACCAGCGGCGAAGCCGTGCCCTTGACCGATGCCGCAGAAGACGTGATGGTGAACAACCGCATGCGCGGCGCCCTGCAGACGGCGCTGGCAGGGCTGGACCTGCTGGGCGGCGATGCAACCCGCCAGCGCGAGGCAGCACGGCGCTTGCGTGCCAGCGCGTTTGAAGAACCCGACGTGGAGCAATTGCCCCTGTTCGACAAGGTGTTGCAGGCGGACGCAGCGGCCAAATTGGCCCCTGATGTGCGCGAGACCTTGACCCAGGCCCGCGCGGCCATTCTCTTGAGCAGCGAAGACCCGGCGCAGCGTGCCGAGGCCGCTCAAGCCCTGTCTGGCGCCACCCAGACCATCGTGAAGGCGCTCTTGCAGCAACGGCTTGAGGCAGAGGCGGATGCAACCGTCAAGTCCGCACTGCGGCAGTCGCTGGCAGCGGTGGAACGTTCACTCATGGTCAGCGACACGTTGGGCCAGGTGTTCACCGGCGTGAGCCTGGGCTCCATCCTGCTGCTGGCCGCTCTCGGCCTGGCCATCACCTACGGCTTGATGGGCGTGATCAACATGGCGCACGGCGAGCTGATCATGATCGGCGCCTACGCCACGTATGTGGTGCAGGGGCTGTTCCGCCAGTACCTGCCCAACGCATTTGACTGGTACCTGCTGGCCGCGCTGCCCGTGGCTTTCATGGCGTCGGCCCTGGTGGGCGCGGCCATGGAACGTTCGGTCATCCGCTTCCTCTACGGCCGCCCGCTGGAAACGCTGCTGGCCACCTGGGGCATCAGCCTGGTGCTGATGCAGGGTGTGCGCAGCCTGTTCGGCGCGCAGAACGTTGGCGTGGAAAACCCCGGCTGGATGAGTGGCGGTGTGGTGCTGATGGGCAACCTCACGCTGCCGTGGAACCGCATCGTCATCATCGGCTTTGCGCTGGCGGTGTTGGTGGCAGTCACGCTGCTCATCAGCAAAACACGCCTGGGCCTGTTCGTGCGCGGCGTCACGCAAAACCGCCCCATTGCCTCGTGCATGGGCGTGAACACGGCGCGGGTGGACACCTACGCCTTTGCGCTGGGGTCGGGCATTGCCGGGCTGGCGGGCGCGGCCCTGAGCCAGGTGGGCAACGTGGGGCCGGACCTGGGCCAGAGCTACATCGTGGACTCCTTCATGGTGGTGGTGCTGGGCGGCGTGGGGCAGCTCGCGGGCACGGTGTATGCCGCACTGGGGCTGGGCATTCTCAACAAGTTCCTGGAAGGGTGGGCTGGCGCGGTGCTGGCCAAGATCGCCGTGCTGGTGTTCATCATCATCTTCATCCAGAAGCGTCCGCAGGGCATCTTCGCCCTCAAGGGCCGCCAGGCCTGAAGCCAAGGGGGACGAACCACATGAACACAACAAACATTTCCTCTTTGCCTGCAGTGGCGCTCTTGCCGCACGAGCAGTTCAACAAAGGCCCCTTGCTCACACGCAGCGGTTGGGGCAGCATTCTGGTGGCGCTGCTGGTGGTGTGCGCGGTGGCGCCGCTGCTCAACCTGTGGGTGCCCGCTGGCAGCCCGTTCCACCTGAGCGACTATATGGTCGGCCTGCTGGGCAAGATCATGTGCTACGCCATCTGCGCGCTGGCCATGGACTTGATCTGGGGCTACACCGGCATCCTGAGCCTGGGCCACGGCCTGTTCTTTGCGCTGGGCGGCTACGCCATGGGCATGTACCTGATGCGCCAGATCGGGCGCGATGGCAACTACCAGAGCGACCTGCCGGACTTCATGGTCTTCCTGGACTGGAAGGAGCTGCCCTGGCACTGGGCCCTGAGCGACAGCTTCGTGGCCACGCTGCTGCTGGTGGTGCTGGTGCCCGGGCTGGTGGCCTTCGTCTTCGGCTACTTCGCCTTCCGCTCGCGCATCAAGGGGGTGTACTTTTCCATCATCACCCAGGCGCTCACGTTCGCCGCCATGCTGCTGTTCTTCCGCAACGAAACGGGCTTTGGCGGCAACAACGGCTTCACGGATTTCAAGCGCATCCTGGGCATGCCCCTGGCCACGCCTGAGATGCGCATGACGCTCTTTGTGCTGACGGGGCTGACGCTGCTGGGCTTCTACCTGTTCGCCCGTTGGCTGGTGGGCAGCAAGTTCGGCCGCGTGCTGCAGGCCGTGCGCGACGCCGAAAGCCGCGTCATGTTCTGCGGCTACAACCCGCTGCCCTACAAGCTCGCCATCTGGACGCTCTCTGCCGTCATGTGCGGTGTGGCCGGGGCGCTGTACGTGCCGCAGGTGGGCATCATCAACCCAGGTGAGATGAGCACCGCCGCCAGCATCGAGATTGCCGTGTGGGCGGCGGTGGGTGGGCGTGCCTCGCTCATCGGGCCCATCGTGGGGGCCTTCATCGTCAACGGCGCCAAGAGCGTGCTCACGGTGAGCTTCCCAGAGTTCTGGCTGTATTTCCTGGGGGCGCTGTTCATTGTGGTGACGCTGTTCATGCCGCACGGCGTGGTGGGCCTGGTGAAGAAAGGCATGCACAAGCTGCAAGCCAAGAAAGGAGGCCAGGCATGACGCCCGACCTGATGGAAGCCGGTGCCGAGCGCTACGCCCACGCGCAGGAACGTGCCGCGCACGGCAAGACCGAATCCGGTGGCCGCAACGCCGCTTTCCTGCGCCCGCTGGTGCGCGGCGAGGTGGACACCACCCACGGCCGCATCCTCTACCTGGAGGACGTGAGCGTCAGCTTCGACGGCTTCAAGGCCATCAACAAGCTCAGCCTCGACATCGCCCCGGGCGAGCTCCGCTGCATCATCGGCCCCAACGGGGCGGGCAAGACGACGATGATGGACATCATCACCGGCAAGACCCGGCCTGACGAGGGCACGGTGTTCTTCGGCTCCACCATCGACCTGCTGCGCTACAGCGAGCCAGAAATTGCCGCGCTGGGCATAGGCCGCAAGTTCCAGAAGCCCACCGTGTTCGAGGAACTCAGCGTGTTCGAGAACCTGGAACTGGCCCTGGCTACCGACAAGCGCGTCTGGCACAGCCTGAGCTTTGCGCTCAACGGTGAACAGAAGGACCGCCTGGCCGAGGTGCTGGAGACCATCCACCTGAAGGACGCAGTGACGCGCCGTTCCGGCGACCTGAGCCACGGTCAGAAGCAATGGCTGGAAATCGGCATGCTGCTGATGCAGGACCCCAAGCTGCTGTTGCTCGACGAGCCAGTGGCGGGCATGACGGACGAGGAAACCGCCCGCACGGCGGAACTGTTCCTCAGCCTCAAGGGCAAGCACAGTTTGATGGTGGTGGAGCACGACATGAGCTTCATCCGCGCCATCAGCGAGAAGGTGACCGTGCTGTGCGACGGCGCGGTGCTGGCCGAAGGCACGCTCGACCAGGTGCAGGCCGACGAGCGCGTGATCGAGGTTTACCTGGGAAGATGAGCATGCTGCAGATCGACCACATTCACCAGTACTACAGCGGCTCGCACATCCTGCGCGGCGTGAGCCTTGAAGCCCGGGCAGGCGAAATCACCGTGGTGTTGGGGCGCAACGGCGTGGGCAAGACCACGCTGCTCAAGTCCCTCATGGGGCTGGTGCCCATCCGCTCGGGCAAGATCGTCTTCGACGGGCAGCCCATAGAAAAAACCACGCCTTACGAGCGCGCCCGCGCGGGCATAGGCTATGTGCCCCAGGGGCGCGAGATCTTTGCCCGCCTGACGGTGCACGAGAACCTGCAGATGGGCCTGGCCACCAAGAAGGCGGGCACCCCCATTCCGCCGCAGTTGTTCGAGCTGTTCCCGGTGCTCAAGCAGATGCTGGGCCGCCGGGGCGGTGACCTGTCGGGCGGGCAGCAGCAGCAACTGGCCATTGCCCGCGCGCTGGCGCCGTGCCCGAAGCTGCTGGTGCTGGACGAACCCACCGAAGGCATCCAGCCCAACATCATCAAGGACATTGGCCGGGTGCTGAAGAAGCTGGCCCGCGAGGGCCTGAACGGTGAGCCCATGGCCATTGTGCTGGTGGAGCAGTACTACGACTTTGCCGAGGAGCTGGCCGACAGCTACCTGGTGATGGAGCGCGGCGAGGTGGTGGCCAGTGGGCCGGGGGCGGAGATGGCGGCCAAGGGCATACGGCAGCTGGTGGCGATTTGAGCTGGCCGGGCCGCGAGCGTGGCCCGATGTGTCAAACTCCCGCGCCATGGACAAAGCAGCGTGGGCCCGGGAGGCATTGACGGTATTCGACCAGGTGGTGCAGGCGGGCAGCGGCCTGCGCCCGCGCGCGGGCCAGCGCCGGATGACCGAACAGTTTGCCTGCACCTTCGCCGAGGCCGACCGGGGCAAGCCCCCCGAGGACGAGGACGGCCCCATCGAGGCCCTGGAACCTGCGCGTTCCATTGCCGTCATCCAGGCCGGTACGGGCGTGGGCAAGTCGCTGGCCTATAGCGTGCCCGCCATCGTGCTGGCGCTGGCGCGCAACACGCGTGTGATGATCTCCACCGCCACCGTGGCGCTGCAGGAGCAGCTCGTCCACAAAGACCTGCCCGCGCTGGCCAAGAGCCTGCCGCAGCCCTTCCGCTTTGCCCTGGCCAAGGGGCGCGGGCGCTACGTCTGCAAGCTCAAGCTGGACCGTTGGGCCAGCGGCGCCGACGATGACGAATGGGCCGTGGATGACGACCTGTTTGCCGAGGAGGCCGCCGCCGCGCGCCGCTGGAGCGGAGGTGGCGCTGCACGCAGCCTGAGCGCAGAACAAGAACTGGCCGAGCGCACCACCTGGTACGCAGGCCTGGCGCACGACTTGGAAAAAGGCCGCTGGGACGGCGACCGCGACACCCTGGCACAGCCACCCGAGGCCGCCTGGTGGGCTGCCGTGGCTGCCGAGTCCAGCTCTTGCACCGCGCGCCACTGCCCGGCGTACAACCAGTGCAGCTACTACGAGCAGCGCAAGGCGCTGGTGGGGGCGCAGGTCATCGTCGTCAATCACGACCTGCTGCTGTCGTCCCTGGGCTCGCGCCTGCTGCCCGAGCTGGACAACTGCCTGCTGGTGCTGGACGAGGCGCACCACCTGCCCGC
>CBKZAG010000203.1:0-5991 GCA_966692625.1 uncultured Comamonadaceae bacterium | reverse complement strand
GCGTGATCCAGCAGGACTTCGACCTCACCATCGTCAACAAGATGGACGTGGACCATGGCCTGACCGTGCCGCTGTCGCTGATGTGCGGCCAGCCCGAGAAGTGGCCTTTCAAGGTCATTCCCTTTGCCGTGAACGTGGTGCAATACCCCGTGCCGTCGGGCCGCCGCTGCTTCCAGCTGGGCCAGGCCATCCGCAAGGCTGTGGAAAGCTTTGACGGCGACCTGAACGTGCAGATCTGGGGCACTGGCGGCATGAGCCACCAGCTGCAGGGCCCGCGCGCCGGTCTCATCAACAGGGAATGGGACAACGCCTTCCTCGACAAACTCATCGCCGACCCGGCCGCCGCCGCCGCCATTCCGCATATCGACTACGTGCGCGAGGCGGGCAGCGAAGGCATTGAACTTGTGATGTGGCTGATCGCCCGTGGCGCCATGGCCGACGTCGCTGGCGGCCCCGCGCCCAAGCTCGTGCACCGCTTCTTCCACGTGCCTGCGTCCAACACCGCCGTGGGCCACCTGATCCTGGAAAATCCGCTCTGATTCTGCTGGCGGATTTCGTTAAAACACTTAAGGAAAGACCATGACCATCAAAGTCGCACTCGCAGGCGCTGGCGCCTTCGGTATCAAGCACCTCGACGGCATCAAGAACATCCCCGACGTGGAAGTTGTGTCGCTGATCAGCCGTGACCTGGCCAAGACCCAGGAAGTGGCCGACAAGTACGGCATCAAGCACGTGACCACCGACCTGGCCGACAGCCTGGCCATCAAGGAAGTGGACGCGGTGATCCTGTGCACGCCCACGCAGATGCACGCATCGCAGACCAAGGCCTGCCTGGAAGCAGGCAAGCACGTACAGGTGGAAATCCCCCTTTGTGACGTGCTGGCCGAGGGTGAAGAAGCGCTGGCTCTGCAGAAGCAGACCGGCCTGGTGGCCATGTGCGGCCACACCCGCCGCTTCAACCCCAGCCACCAGTGGGTGCACAAGAAGATCACGGCAGGCGAGTTCAACATCCAGCAGATGGATGTGCAGACTTACTTCTTCCGCCGCACCAACATGAACGCGCTGGGCCAGCCCCGCAGCTGGACCGACCACCTGCTGTGGCACCACGCCGCCCACACCGTGGACCTGTTTGCCTACCAGGCGGGCAGCCCCATCGTCAAGGCCAATGCCATCCAGGGTCCCATCCACCCCACGCTGGGCATCGCCATGGACATGTCGATCCAGCTCAAGGCGGCCAACGGCGCCATCTGCACGCTCAGCCTGTCCTTCAACAACGACGGCCCGCTGGGCACGTTCTTCCGCTACATCGGCGACACGGGCACCTACATTGCCCGTTACGACGACCTGTTCAACGGCAAGGACGAGAAGATCGACGTGTCCAAGGTGGACGTGTCCATGAACGGCATTGAGCTGCAGGACCGCGAGTTCTTCGCCGCCATCCGCGAAGGCCGCGAACCCAACAGCAGCCTGGCCCAGGTGCTGCCGTGCTACCAGGTGCTGCACCAGCTGGAGCTGCAGCTCAACGCCGGCTGATGGAGCACCGCGCCTGGGCAGAGCAGCGTTAACCCAGTTTGGACAGGATGTGGTTCATCTCGTCGCGGTTGAAGGCCCGCAGTGTTTGCAGGCGCACATTACCAGCGGATGCAATGGCCAGCGCAAATGCGGTGGCAGAGCTTTCGTCGGGGGCCTGGATGGTGGCAATCAAATCGTACTGGCCTTGTGTCCAGTAAAGATCGGTCATCTTGCAGCCGAACTTGGACGCAGCCTCGTGGACCGTGTCCGCGCGCTTGGTGGTCTCTTTGACAGACCGAATGCCCTGGTCGGTGAATGTGCAGAGTGAAATGAACGTGACCATGATGTTTCCCTTTGATATGGACAAAGGGGGCCTTTACCGGTGGACATTTGACGCCGCCCCCCATAGCGTCAAAAGGCTCGAATGGGGACCGGATTTCTGCCTGCGACCCGGATGCACTGCGATCATCCCTGCAGAATGAAGGTGAAAAGCGTAGGTTACGCCCCCGCGTCTGGTGAAGTCAATCACCGCGGGGCGCAGCTCCTCCGCACGGGCCGCAAGCCCAGCTACCATGTACTGCTTGGCTAAAGCAGTTCAACGCCTGAGACACACCACGATGAAACAACGCCAACTGGGGCCCTTCAGCGTCAGCGCCATCGGCCTGGGCTGCATGAACATTTGCCACGCCTACGGCGCACCGGTTTCCGAGCAACAGGCCGAGCGCGTGCTGCTGGCCGCGCTGGACGCGGGTGTGACCCACTTCGATACAGCGGCGCTCTACGGCTTTGGCGCCAGCGAGACGCTGGTGGGCAGGGTGCTCAGCCCCCACCGTTCCAGGTTCACGCTGGCCAGCAAGTGCGGCATGACCGGCGTGGACGTGAACGGCGACGGCAAGCTCGTGCGCGTCATTGACGGGCGGCCGGCCACCCTGAAAGCCACGTGCGAGGCCGCCTTGCAGCGCCTGCGTACCGACGTGATCGACCTGTACTACCTGCACCGCTGGGACAAACAGGTGCCCATCGAAGACAGTGTGGGTGCGCTGGCCGACCTGGTTCGCGAGGGCAAGATCAGCTCCATCGGCTTGAGCGAGGTGTCTGCCGCCACGCTGCGCCGCGCCCATGCCGTGCACCCCATTGCCGCGTTGCAGACCGAGTATTCGCCGTGGACGCGCAACCCCGAGATAGCGGTGCTGGACGCCTGCCGAGAACTGGGCGTGGCCTTTGTGGCCTTCAGCCCGGTGGGGCGGGGCTTCCTCACCAGCACGCCGCCTGACGTAAGCGCGCTGGACCCGAAGGACATTCGCCGCGCCATGCCGCGCTTTGCGCCAGCCAATTACGCGCGCAACCTGGAGCTGCTGCCCGCCTACAACGCGCTGGCCCAACAGGCGGGCTGCACGCCCGCGCAACTGGCCATTGCCTGGCTGCTGCACAAGGCGCCGCACATCCTGCCCATTCCGGGCACCACCAGTGTGGAACACTTGCAGGAAGACTTGGCCGCTGCCGATGTCAAGCTGTTGCCTGAGTTGATGCGGCGACTCGACGAGGTGATGCACGATAGACTGGTGGCTGGCAACCGTTACAACGATCAGGCGAACCGCGAGGTGGATACCGAAGCGGTCTGATCCCCGTCAAGGAATTCGCATGGCACTCGACACTTGGCTCATCTACCTGGCCGCCGCCATCGGCCTGTCGCTGTCACCCGGCCCCAACGGGCTGCTGGCGCTCACGCACGGCGTGCTGCATGGGCGCGTGCGCACGCTCTACACCATCATGGGTGGGGCGCTGGGGTTCGTGGTCATCATCGCGCTGTCCATGTTCGGCATCGGGGCCCTGTTGCAGACCTCGGTGGTGTGGCTCACGGTGATGAAATGGTTGGGCGGCGCCTACCTGGTGTGGCTGGGCATCCAAGTGTGGCGCGCACCGCCCGTGGGGGTGGACCTGCCGCAGGAGGGCAAGGCACGCAGTGGTGCGTCGCTGTTCCGCCAGGGGGCCTTGTCGGCGTTGACCAACCCCAAGGCGCTGCTGTTCTTTGCTGCTTTCCTGCCCCAGTTCATCGACCCGGCGCGCAGCCTGTTCGTGCAGTTCCTGGTCATGGCGGGCACCTTCGCCGCCACAGAAATCATCACCGAATGGCTGATTGCCAGCCTGGCGCACCGCGTGCGCCCTTGGCTGGAGCGCGTGGGACGCCGCTTCAACAGGGTGTGCGGCGGCGTGTTCATGTTGATCGGTGCCGCCTTGCCCCTGCGCATGAACTGACGTTGCGTAGCGTCAGATCGGGTCGCCGAGCAGCTTGGACAGGGCCGCAATGTTGGCCGGGCTCGGCACCTGCGGCTTCATCTCGTCTTCTTCTGCGGTGGCGTTTTCGTGTGCCTGAATGGCGTTGACCATGTCGTACTGGTTTTCCCAGGTGATCGTCTTGCCCTGCGGGCACAGGTCGCGCAAGGTGCCGTACCAGTAGTAGCCGTCGTTGCCACCAAAAAGCTTGTCGATGCCGCCCGCATCTCCTGTGCTCAAGCCCTGGGCTTGCAGGATGAGGTTGAGCTTGTGGTGGGACACTGAATAACGCATGATTTTCCGGTTGTGGTTGAACGGGACGATCGGCGCTGGGCACGCAGATCGTCCGGGCCGGGGATTGTACTGAAGGGGGCGGGCGACTTGCCGCCGCATGCCGTGCTGTCAAACGCGGATGACCTCGCCCTTGAGCGACCAGAGAACGGCCAGCACCTCGTTGCTGGTGGATGCATCGACTTTGCAAGTGGCCAGTGCTTCCATCACGTCGTCAACCACGGTGACGAATTCCTGCTCGCTGATGTTCATGCCCCGGTGTGTGTCCAGCATGTTCTTGCCGGTGTAGGTCTGCGGGCCGCCGGCCCCGGCGCAGAAGAATTCCACCACATGCTTTTCCACCCGGTCCAGGTCCGGAATGTGTGTGTAGCGGTTCTTCACCAGCGGGTTGGCCAAGTGGTTCTTGATGACCTCGCGCGTGATGCGCGTGATGCCTTCTTGGCCGCCCAGGCGGTCGTACAGGGTGGGGGTGCTCATGGTTCGTGACTCCTTGGAAAGTGTGACAACACGGCTTCAATGTCTGTGCAGCGGCGTCCAGGACGCATATTCCAGTTCACCCGCCGTGGAGGTGGACTCGCACAGTTCCTGGCGCAGTTGTTCCAGACCCTGGGCCAGCGCGCGCTCAAGTTCCGGAAGGTCGGTCAGCTTGGGTGGCGACGACAGGCTGAGTACCGCCTGACCGTCGTGGGGCAGTGAAAGAATCAGCAACTGGGTGCTCATGGCGTGCTCCTTTCTTGAGGACAGACCGGCATTTGCGGGCCTGTTGACGCCAGCATCGCAGCCGCGCGTTCCTGGAGCGTTCCTGGGATGGGCGGTACTTGCTGACAGGGTTGGCGAGGCACATACTGCGCCGCATGGACGCTGCAGCGCTCTCCCGGGAAGCCGCCGAACCACCACCTCGGCTCGATGTGCGCCTGCTTGGTGGTTTTGCGGTGGCGGTCGATGGCATTGACCTGCCTGGTGATCGCTGGACGGCCATCCGCGCCACGCATCTGGTGCAGTTGCTGTGCCTGCAGCCCAGGTGGCGTGCATCGCGCGATCTGGTGATCGACGCCCTTTGGCCGCAGTTGGACCCCGAAGCCGGTGCGGCCAACTTGCGCAAGGCTCTGTACAACGTGCGCCAGACCCTGGGCCGCCACGATGCCGTTGCGCAGCAAGGCAACGAGTTGGTGCTGTGGCCATGCGGCGACGTGCAGGTGGACGCCGACGCCTTTGAACATGCGGCACAGGCGGCCTTGCAGTTGCGTGACGCCGCGGCCTGCGCCGACGCCGCCGACCTCTACACCGGCGACCTTCTGCCGGGGTCGAGGTACGAGGCGTGGACCGAGCCCGCCAGGGAGCGTCTGCGGGCGCGTTGCGGGGAGTTGCTGCGTGCGGGTGCACAGTGGGAGCGGCTGGCGCGGTTCGACCCCACCGACGAAGAAGCGCACCGCGTGCTGATGCGTCAGGCGCTGGAGGCAGGCAACCGCGCCACGGCCCTGCACTGGTACGCCCGCTTGCGCGAAGCCCTTCAGCAGGAATTGGGGATTGCGCCCGGTGCCCAGACGCAGGCGCTTTACGACCGCTGCGTCGCCGGGTTGCCAGCCATCGGCCCAGTATTCGTGGGCCGCGCCCTGGAATTGGCGCAGATTGCCGGTTGGCTGCAGTTGCCAGCCCTGCAGCGGCCAGGGGGCATTGCGCTGTGTGGCCCTGCAGGCATTGGCAAGAGCGCACTCTGCCGCGAAGCTGCGCAACAGGCGCACAGCCACGGCTGGTCGGCCGTGCGCGTGGATGCGTCGCCAGCCGGGCAGACCTACGGGCTGGTGTCGGCGCTGGCGCAGCGCCTGATACTGGATGACCGCCAGCGGCTGGACCGTGTTGGCGCCGCCGCCCGCGCGGTGCTGGCCCAACTCACTCCCCTGGCCGGGCCTGCCC
>CBKZAG010000202.1:0-6056 GCA_966692625.1 uncultured Comamonadaceae bacterium | reverse complement strand
GACGAGCAGGTCGCACAAATCCTCCAGGCGGTTGCCCTGGAGCACCATGAATCCTCTAGGCAGGTCGGATGCTGTCATGCCACCCCCTCAATACAACAGCCGGACCGGGGTCTGTGCCTCGTCGTCCAGCCCCAGCGGCATGACGTCGCCCACCACGCACGCGTGCGCGTAGCCTTGCGCCTGCAACGCCGCCAGGCACGCCTCGGCCCTGTCGGCGGGCACGCTGGCCAACAGGCCGCCAGCCGTCTGTGGATCGAACAGCAACGGGTAGGCAGGATGGGCCTTGGCTTCGTCGTGGTTGGCAATGGCTCGCCGCAGCCGCACGTTGGCGGGTTGGAGCGAACTCAGCACGCCAGCGCGAGTGAGGGGCAGCGCGCCCTCCAGCAAAGGCACCGCGTCCAGCGACAAGGTGATGCACACCCCAGATGCACGCGCCATTTCCAGCGCGTGGCCCAACAGGCCAAAGCCGGTGACGTCGGTGCAGGCGCTGGCACCGTGTTCGCGCAGGCAACGCGCGGCATCGCGGCTGGACTGCTGCATGCTGGCCAATGCGGCATCCACCCAACGGCCCTTGCTCATCAGGCGCGCATGCGCCGCCATGATGACCCCCGTTCCAATGGGCTTGGTCAGGATCAGCCGCTCCCCCAGCCGCATGCCCCCCTTGGTCATGGCCGTGCCCGCTGCCAGCGGCCCTTTGCCCGAGGCCTGGTCCGGCATCAGCCCCTGTATGGCAAAGCCCAGGGCCAGTTCCTGCCCTTCCCCGGTGTGCCCCCCCACCAACGCGCACCCCGCTGCATTCAGCACTTCAACGGCGCCGCTCATCAACTGGCGCACCGTGTCTTCCACCTTGCTTTCCAACCCGGGCGGTATGGTGGCTATGGCCGTGCAGGTGTGTGGCGCGGCCCCCATGGCGTAGATGTCGCCCAAGGCATGGTTGGCGGCAATGCGGCCAAAAACGTAAGGGTCGTCAATGAACGCCCGGAAGAAGTCCACCGTCTGCACGAGCAGTTGCCCCGGCGGTACCCGAACCACAGCGGCATCGTCCGGCGCGTCCAGCCCCACCAGCACGCCAGGCTGTGGCAACACATGGATGCTGGCCAATGCGCGCGACAGGACGCTGCTGCCCACCTTGGCGCCGCAGCCGCCACAGCGCATGGCCTGCGCGGCCAGGGCTTGGCGTGCCTCCTCGTCATTCAAAGCCAGATCCGTGGTGGCTGCGGCAACCGGCTGGGCCGCCATGGCTGGCGTCAGGTCGGAGAATCGGCGCATGAAGCGCTGGTCGATCCAGCGCTTCCAGTACCACACCCAGCTGCCTTGCCAACCCCAGCTGCCGCGCGATGCCACGGCGTGCCTGTCTCCCGTGCCCATCAGTGCGAGCCAATGGCGTTGCGGCTGGTAGCGTTGCAGTGGCTGGCTCTGAAGCTGGCGGCGCAGGTTCTCTGCCAGCGGGCGCCCCATGCGCACGGCGAACACACCTGCTTTTTCCAGCGAGCGGCCCTCCCAGGCCGCCACGTCGCCCGAAGCGAAGATGAGCGGATCGTCCACCGATTGCAGGGTATCCCGTACTTTCAGGAAACCTCTTTCGTCCAGCGACAGCCCCGCGCCGTTCAGCCACGACGGGCCAGCGGCTTGCGTCACCCAGACCACCTCGTCAAACGGGCCGACGAGTTCACCATCCGCCCGGATGCCTTCCGCAGACACCGACTGCACGCGCGCGCCCAGGTGCAGCCGCACACCGCGCGCCTGCAAGTGGGCGCGCATCATGTGGCGCACACGCCGGTTGTGGGTGGGCATCACGTCCGGGGCGGTGTCGAACAGGTCAAACGCCAGCGGCAGATGCCCGTGCCCATGCTGGGCACGCTCCCGCTCCAGCCGGTACTGCATGGACAACAGCAGCTCCACCCCACCTGCACCAGCGCCCACCACCGCCACACGCAGTGGCCCTTGCCCCCGGCGGACACGATCCAGCAGCGCCTGCCAGCGCAGCTCAAAGCCGCGCACGGGCTTGACCGGGGTGGCAAAGTCTGCCGCCCCCGGCACCCCTTCGGTCCGCGGCGTCGAGCCGGTGTTGATGCTCAACACGTCGTAAGGCACGGGCGGCCGGTGTCTGCACAGCACCAGGCGGGCCTCGCGGTCCAGCCCGATCACCTCGTCATTGAAAAAACGCGCACCGGCGAACACCGCCAGCCGGCGCAGGTCCAGATGCACCTCGTCAAAACCGTAGTGCCCCGCCACGTAACCCGGCAACATGCCGGAGTAAGGTGTGTGCGTGTCCGTGCCAATGAGCGTCAGACGCACGCCAGGCATGGGCTGCATGCCAAAACGGCGCAGCACACCCACGTGGCTGTGCCCTCCCCCAACGAGGACGATGTCTTTCAGTACCGGTGGTGTCGTGCTCTGCATGTCTTGGGCCTTGGCCGTGCGATCTTAGCCGCAGGCCCATGGCGTCCGCCGCTCTGTTCAGCGCAACCGGTCGCCCGAGCGGGCACGCCGCCAGCAAGCTGGCGTGTCCCACGGGCCGGGCAAGGGCGCGCCCGCTGCCACCTTGCAAACAGGCGGCGTGCGCCCATCGATCTTCATCCAGTTCCGTATCACGTTCCACATGCCAGGCTCCTTGCCGTTTCGCGGCCCACGCCGCGCCTGACTCAAGGGTAAAAACACTCCGTATCAAAAAACGATACGGAAGTCCGGCATGATGCGCTCATGAGTGAAATTGACCGCCTCTACCGCTACCGCCGCCTGTTCACCAGCCGCCACGCCGTGCCCACACAAGAGCTGATGGACACCCTGGGCATCTCCATAGCCACGCTCAAGCGCGACCTGGCCAAGCTGCGCGAACGCCTCAACGTGCAGGTGGAATACGACCGCACACTGGGTGGCTACCGCCTAGTGCCCGGCCAGGGCAGCCGCGAGTTGCCCGGGCTCTGGATGAACTCGCAGGAACTGGTGGCACTGGCCACCTTGCAACAACTGCTCGCGGAATTCGCTCCGGGCCTGATGGCGGACAAGCTCGCGCCGCTGAAGCAGCTGCTGGCCCGGCTGTTGCACGACGCCGATCTGGACAACGTGGCCTTGGCGCAGCGCATCCGCCTGGTCCAGGCGGGGCAGCGCCAACTGCCACCAGCCGCGTTTGAGGCAGCGGCGTTCGCCACCCTGTCCCGCCAGCGCCTGCGCCTGCGACACTTCAACCGCGAAAACGCCCAGACCACCGAGCGCACCGTTTCCCCCCAGCAACTGGTGCGCTACCGCGACAACTGGTACCTGGACGCCTGGTGCCACTGGCGCAACGCCTTGCGCAGTTTTGCGGTGGACGCGCTGGAGCACTGCGAACTGCTGCCCGGCGAAAAGGCCATCGACGTGCCAGGCGACCAGCTTCAGGCCGCCACCCAGTCCACCTACGGCATCTTCAACGGGCCTGCCAAGGGCTGGGCGGTGCTGCGCTTCAACGCGGAACGTGCCCGCTGGGTCTGCGGCGAAACCTGGCACCCGCAACAGCAATCCGAATGGCTGCCCGACGGCAGCTACCGCCTGCGCGTACCCTACGGCGACGACCGCGAACTGGTGGGCGACATACTGCGGCACGGCCCCGCTTGCATTGTGGAATCTCCGGCGGAGCTTCGCCAGAAAGTGCGAAACATGTTACAAAACGCCTGCCACCAATATGGTGACTGATGCCATGTCCAGCGGCTTAAAATTCAACATATCGACGCGATAAAAACCAATTCATTTCAAACGTTTTCAATGCTGTTGCCTCCGGTCAGGCTGCGTCCCGGCCCAAACCGCCTCACCGACTGGCTCAAAAGCCAATCCCCGCTGTCGCAACGTCTCCAGCAAATGCATGACGACCTGCTGGATCGCACCGACGTGGTCGACCGCATCGCCTGCGCGCTCTACGACCCGGTGGAAGACACCCTCAAGACCTTCATCAACAGCACCCGCCATGGCGAACCCATCGCTGGGTACGAGTTCACGCTGTCCGACAGCCGTTCCCTCTACGAATTGGCGGGTTCAGGGCAATTCCGCGTGCTGGACGACATCCCGCAAGTCATCCAGGCCAACACCGAACATTCACGCTGGCTGCTGGATCAGGGATACCGCTCGTCCTTCACGGTGCCCATGTACGGCAACGGCGCGCTCATTGGTTTCATCTTCTTCGACTCGATCGCTCCTGCTGCATTCGACCCCGTCCTTCAGCGCGACCTGGTCCTCTACGGCACGCTGCTGAGCATGACGATTGCCAGCGAGCTGTCTGCGGCGCGTGCGGTGCTCGCTTCAGCCAAACTGGCACGTGACTTCGCCAACCTGCGTGACTTCGAAACGGGCGCCCATCTCGAACGCATGGCCCGCTACTCACGTCTGATTGCCAAGGGGGTGGCGCCGCACTACGGCCTGAGCGACGAGTTCGTTGAAAACGTGTACCTCTTCGCCCCGCTGCACGACATCGGCAAGATCGGCATCCCCGACAAGGTGCTGCTCAAGCCTGGCCGGTTCGACGCCGGCGAACGCGAGATCATGGAAAGTCACGTGGACAAGGGCTGCGCCATTCTGGAAACCATCATCGGTGACTTCGATCTCAGCCGCACCCCTGACGCGGCCATCATGCGCAACATCGTGGCACACCACCATGAATACCTGGACGGATCGGGTTATCCACGAGGGTTGCAGGGCGACGCGATTCCGCTGGAAGCCCGCATCGTGACGGTGGCCGACATGTTCGACGCCTTGAGCAGCCAGCGACCCTACAAGAACGGCTGGACCACCTCCGACACCATTGCCGAGTTGCAACGCATGTCGGCGGCAGGCAAGCTGGACCCGCACTGCGTGCGGGCGCTGGCCGATCATGCGGACGAGATCGACCAGATTGCCCGCAGCTATCAGGACGACTTGGCCGCCACTTCCCCAAATTGATCTGCGCCGAGGTAGGCCAGCAGCCCCTCTGCCGCCAAGCGGCCGCTGGCCAGGCAAGCGGTCAACAGGTAGCCCCCTGTCGGGGCCTCCCAGTCCAGCATCTCACCGGCGCAGAACAAACCGGGCTGCTCCCTCAACATCAAATCGTCGGTCAGCGCCTCCAGCGCCACGCCGCCTGCGCTGCTGATGGCTTCGTCCAGCGGGCGGGGCGCGTGCAGGGTTACCGGAAGGGCCTTCACGGCACGGGCTAGGCGGTCGTCGTCTGCCAATGCCTCCTTGTCCAGCAACTCGTGCAACAAGGCGGTGTGCACACCCTGCAAGCCCAGCACCGCGTGCAGGTGCTTGGACAGGCTGCGCTTGCCTCGCGGACGCCGCAACGCCGCCAGCACGCGCGCCTCGTCCCAGTCAGGCTTCAGGTCCAGGTGGACGGTCACCTGCCCCAACCGTTCCAGGCCGTCACGCAGCAGGGCCGATGCCGCGTACACCAGGCTCCCCTCTATACCCGTGGCCGTAACAACAAACTCACCACGGCGCACCCAGGCGGGTCCGTCTGGCGGCGTGTAAGACAACACCACCTGCTTCAACGGTGCGCCTGCGTGGTGCGCCGCCAGGTATTCGCTCCAACCCACCCGCTTACCCACGCGCACGTCAAATCCGCAGTTCGCCGGTTTCAGCGGCAACACGTCCACGCCCATGCGTGCCAGCCAACCCTGCCAGACACCATCCGAGCCCAGCCGCGCCCAACTGCCGCCTCCCAGGGCCAGCAACACCGCATCGGCGCGAACGGTGTGCGGGCCATCAGGCGTATCCAGCCCCAGCACGAAGCGATGGGGACCAACGCCCTCTTCCCTTCGCAGGCTGCCATTCCAGCGCTGCCGCATGTGAAAACGCACCGGCACGCCACGGCCACCAGGGTGGCGCAGACGGTGCAGCCAGGCGCGCAACAGCGGCGCGGCCTTCATGTCTGTTGGAAACACCCGCTGCGAACTGCCTACGAACGTTTCAATGCCCAGCCCCTGGGCCCAATCCCTCACGCCCTGGGGGTTCAAGCGGTTCAGCCAGCGCGCAACGGCTGTCTGCCGGGCGCCATACCGCGTAAGAAACCGCTCCAGCGGCTCGGCGTGCGTCAAATTCAGGCCGCCTATGCC
>CBKZAG010000201.1:0-6093 GCA_966692625.1 uncultured Comamonadaceae bacterium | reverse complement strand
CCGCGTTGCCGGTGACGTAGGCGAACACGCCCAGCGCCGAGCCCACCATCACCACGGGCATGATGGCCAGGCCGTCCAGCCCGTCGGTCAAGTTCACGGCATTACTGGAACCCACAATGACCAAATAGGTGAGGATGACAAAGCCCAGCACGCCCAACGGGTAGCTGATTTCCTTGAAGAAGGGCACCATCAGCCCAGCTTGCTCTGGCAGATCGAGCGTGAAGCCGGACGCCACCCAGTTGATGAACAGCTCGAACACGCGCTGGTTGGAGCTTTCCGAGATGGAGAACGCCAAGTAGAACGCCGCCAGCAGACCAATGACCGACTGCCAGAAGTACTTCTCCCGCGAGCGCATGCCCTCGGGATCTTTGTTCACGACCTTGCGCCAGTCGTCTACCCAGCCGATGGCGCCGAAGCCCAGGGTGACGAGCAACACAATCCAGACGAAGCGGTTGCTCCAGTCGAACCACAGCAAGGTGGACAGAGCGATGGCGAAGAGAATGAGCACGCCGCCCATGGTGGGTGTGCCGCTCTTGCTCAGGTGAGCCTGCACCGCGTATTCGCGGATGGGCTGACCGATCTTGAGTGCGGTAAGACGGCGGATGAACCACGGCCCCGCACCGATGCCCAGCACCAAGGCCGTCATCGCCGCCATGACGGCGCGGAAGGTGAGGTACTGAAACACCCGCAGGAAACCGAATTCAGGGCCGAGGCCTTGCAACCAAAGGGCCAGACTAGGCAGCATGGTTCGCGCCCTCCTCTTTTTGATCTTGTCCATCGGCACGGGCCACCAGGGCCTGCACCAGTCTTTCCATGCGCATGAAGCGCGAGCCCTTGACCAGCACGCTGCCCATGCCGGGCAGCAGGTTCAAGGCGGTTTCAGCCAAGGCATCAAAGGCAGCGAAATACTGCAACCTGCCGCCCACCTGCGCCAGCAACGGTGCGCTGGCTTGAGCCATCCAGTCCCCGGTGACCAGCACATGGTCGATGCCGCGTGCGAGCGCATGACGCAGCACCTCGTCATGGAAGGCCAGGCCTTGCTGACCGACCTCGCCCATGTCGCCCAGGGCCAGCAGGCACGGGCCGGGCAACTCTGCCAGGACGTCGATGGCGGCGCGCACCGAGTCGGGGTTGGCGTTGTAGCTGTCGTCCACCAAGGTGAGGCTGCGCCCGCCAAGCTGCAGCGCCAGCGCGCGGGAGCGGCCATTGACCGGCTCGAACGCGCGCAACCCCTGTGCGATGGCTTCGACAGGCACGCCAGCCGCCACAGCACAGGCTGTGGCCGCCAGGGCGTTGCGCACGTTGTGCCGGCCGGCGATGTGGATTTCGGTGGTAAAACTGCCAACCGGTGTGTTCACGTTCACCGACCAGGCGGCACCTGTCCAGACGGCGTCGCCGCTGATGTCCGCCCCTGCGGCACCAAAGGTGAGCGTGTGCCGTCCTTGCGCCAGCGTGGTCCACAGCCCGGTGTAGTCATCGCCAGCGGGGAACACCGCCACGCCGTCCGCAGGCAGGCTGCGGAAGCACTCGGCGTTCTCGCGTGCAACGGCCTCCACCGTGGCCATGAATTCCTGGTGCTCGCGCTGCGCGTTGTTGACCAAAGCCACCGTGGGCTGGGCAATGGCCGCCAGACCGGCAATCTCGCCCGGGTGGTTCATGCCCAGTTCCACCACCGCCAGGCGATGTTCCGGACGCAGCCGCAACACGGTCAAGGGCACGCCAATATCGTTGTTCAGGTTGCCCTGCGTGGCCAGCGCCGCGTCACCCGCCTGCACACGCAAAATGGACGCAATCATCTGCGTAACCGTCGTCTTGCCGTTGCTGCCGGTCACGGCGATCAAGGGCAGGTGGAACTGCGCGCGCCAGCGGCGGGCCAGTTCGCCCAGCGCCACGCGGCCATCGGGCACCTCCACGCCGCACAAGCCTGCGGCGGCCAGCCCACGTTCCGCAACAGCTGAAACCGCGCCTGCCTCGCGGGCCTGCGCCAGGTAGTCGTTGGCGTCGAAACGCTCGCCGCGCAGGGCCACGAACAGGTCGCCCGCGCGCAGCGTGCGCGTGTCGGTGTGCACGCGCTGCACGTCGGCCTTCGCCACATCGCCCACGGGGCTTGCGCCGGGCAAGGTCAGCATCAGCTCGCTCAAAGTCTTCATGGCTGCGCCTCCTTGGGTAAGGAGCGGCGGCGCTGCAGGGCCTGCCGCGCCTCGTCCAGGTCGGAGAAGGGGCGCTTGACGCCCGCTATCTCCTGGTAGTCCTCGTGCCCCTTTCCTGCGAGCAGAACCACGTCACGCACGCCCGCTTGCGCCACCACATGGGCAATAGCGCGTGCACGGTCGGGTTGCACTTGCACAGCGGTGGGTTGGCTCAGCCCCGTCACCATCTGCTGCAGGATGTGCATCGGATCCTCGGTGCGCGGGTTGTCGCTGGTGAGCACCAGCTGGGCCGCCTCGCGTTCGGCCACGGCAGCCATCAGAGGGCGTTTGGTGGCGTCGCGGTCCCCGCCGCAGCCCACCACACACCACAGGCGGCCACCGCGTTGCATGGCCAGCGGCTGCAGGGCCTGCAAGGCTTTTTCCAGCGCGTCAGGGGTGTGGGCGTAGTCCACCAACACCAGCGGCAACGCGTCATCTTCCGTGGCCCAGGCCGACTGCATGCGCCCCGGCACGGGTGTCAGGGCACGGCTGGCCTGCACGGCGTCTGTCAGGGCATACCCCTGTGCGCGGGCTGCAGCCAGTGCGCACAGCAGGTTGTAAAGGTTGTACTCGCCCACCAGAGGCAACTTGATCTGGTGAACAGCGCTTGAATGCCCTCCTGGCAGCTGTTCCACCACATGGAAGCGCAGCCCGGTGTCGGTCAGCGTCCAGTCGGGCACGTGCAAACGGGCAGAACGGCCTGCTGCTGACACCGTCCACAAATCGATTTCGCTGCTGTCGGCGCGCGGCTGAAGTTCGCCCGCGAGTTCTGCGCCACGGGGGTCGTCAACGTTGACCACTGCCGCCGTCAGGCCAGGCCACGTGAACAGGGCACGCTTGGCCTGCCAGTAGGCCTCCATCGTGCCGTGGTAGTCGAGGTGGTCCTGCGTGAGGTTGGTGAAGATGGCGGTGTGGATGCGCGTTCCGTTGAGACGGCCCTCTTCCAGGCCGATGGACGAAGCCTCGATGGCGCAGGCGCGAACACCGCCCGTGACGAAACGCCGCAATCCGGCTTGCAGCGTGACGGGATCGGGCGTGGTCAAGCCAGTGGCATCAAAGTCGGCACCTGGCACGCCAACACCCAGCGTGCCCATCACTGCGGCACGCGTGCCCAAGGCCGTCAGCCACTGAGCTGTCCACCACGCAGTGGAAGTCTTGCCGTTGGTTCCGGTGATGGCCACGACTTTCATTTCGTGGCTGGGATGGCGGTGGAAGTGATCGGCAATCTCGCCTGTGGCCTGCTTGAGCCCCGTCACCGCTGCGATTCGCGGATCGGTGAAACCATAGGCCTCCACGCCATCGCGCTCCACCAGGCACGCCACGGCGCCTGCCTGCAGCGCAGCATTCACGTAACGGCGCCCGTCCTGCGCGGCGCCAGGCCAGGCCACGAACGCATCACCAGGCTGAACACGGCGACTGTCCACACGCAGCGCCGCAGCGCCGTGCGCCTGCAGCCAGCGGGCCGCATCCAGTGCAGAGTGGAGGGTCTGGATCAAATCGATTCCTCCACCGTCTCGGCCACGATTTGCGGCTTGACGTTCATGTCTGGCTGCACGCCCAGGATGCGCAAGGCCTGCTGCACGGTTTCACTGAACACGGGCGCGGCCACCAGGCCGCCGTAATACTGGCCATTGCTGGGTTCGTCCACCATCACGCCCACCACGATGCGCGGTTTGTCGATGGGAGCCATACCAGTGAACCAGGAACGGTATTTGTTGGCCGCATAGCCCTTGCCCATCTGCTTGCGCGCCGTTCCCGATTTGCCGCCCACCGAGTAACCCACGGTCTGAGCTTTCTGACCCGTGCCGCCGGGGCCTGCCGCCATCTGCAGCATCTTGCGCACAGCGGCCGCCGTCTCGGCAGAGAACACCTTGCGCCCCACGGCAGCTTCGCTGTTCTTGAGCATGGTGGGCTGGATGATGGAGCCGTCGTGCGCGAACGCGGTGTACGAATGCACCATCTGGAACAGCGACGCCGACAAGCCGTAACCGTAGGACATGGTGGCTTGTTCGACCGGTCGCCAACTTTTCCATGGACGCACGCGCCCGGGCACCGCACCTGGAAACTCGATGCGCGGTTTCTGACCGTAGCCCAAAGCGGTGAAGTTGTCCCACATTTCCTGCGGGCTCATCTTCTGCGCGATCTTCAGCGCCCCCACGTTGCTGGACTTCTGGATCACCCCCTCGACCGTGAGCACACCGTAGTTGTGCGTGTCGGTGATGGTGAAACCGCCCATGGCGTAGCGGCCAGGGCTGGTGTCGATGATGGTTTGCGGGTTGATGCGGCCAGCCTCCATGGCCATGGCCACGGTGATGGGCTTCATGGTGGAGCCCGGCTCAAAGG
Organism: uncultured Comamonadaceae bacterium; assembly: GCA_966692625.1. Classification (GTDB taxonomy): domain Bacteria; phylum Pseudomonadota; class Gammaproteobacteria; order Burkholderiales; family Burkholderiaceae_C; genus CAMLOF01. The sequence goes on along the minus strand of CBKZAG010000201.1, from coordinate 1,561 downwards.
TGTCGGTCAACGCCCGGTTGCGCAACTGCTCGCCGCTGAGGTTCTCGCGCCGGTTGGGGTTGTAGGTGGGGTAGTTGGCCAGCGCCAGCACCTCGCCGGTCTGCACGTCGATCACCACCACGCTGCCCGCCTTGGCCTTGTGCTGTTCCACCGCCTCGCGCAGCTTCTGGAACGCAAAGAACTGGATCTTGCTGTCGATGGACAGCTGCAGGTCCTGCCCGTCCACGGGCGGCACCACCTCACGCACGTCTTCGATCACTCGGCCCAGACGGTCCTTGATGACGCGCCGCGAACCCGCCTTGCCAGACAACTGCTGGTTGAAGATCAGCTCCACACCCTCTTGGCCCACGTCTTCGACGTTGGTGAAGCCGACCACGTGCGCCGCTGCTTCGCCCTCGGGGTACTGGCGCTTGTATTCCTTGCGCAGATAGACGCCTTTGATGTCGAGCGCCTTGACCTTGAGTGCAATGGGTTCGTCCACCTGACGCCTGACCCACACAAAGGACTTGTCGGTGTTGAGCCTGCGCCTGAGCTCCGCCACGGGCAACTCCAGCAGCTTGGCCATCTCGGGCAGCTTGGGGTGGCTGAGGTCAATGTCCTCAGGTATGGCCCACACGCTTTGCGCCACCACACTGGTCGCCAGGATCAGGCCGTTGCGATCAAGCACACGGCCACGGTTGGCCGGGAGCTCCAGCGTACGGGCGAAGCGCACCTCACCCTGACGCTGGAAGAATTCGTTGCCGAAGACCTGAACGTAGGCAGCGCGGCCGGCCAGCCCCAGGAAGGCCACGGCCAGGCCAGCCACGATCAACTTGCTGCGCCACACGGGCGTGGCGCTGGTGAGCAAGGGGCTGGAACTGTAGGCGATGCTGCGGCTCATGGCTGCCCCCCAGCCTGGACAGCAGGCCCTTGCACCGACTGCACGCGGCCGCTCACGGCTCCGTCTGCGCCAGCCACGGCTGGCAAGGCCACATATTCGGTGATGGCCGGGTTGGCCGGGCGCATTTGCAGCTGACGCACGGCAAGTTGCTGCACCCTTGACGGGGTGGCCTGCGCGCGCTTTTGCACCACCAGCTGCTCGTGGTCGGCAGCCAGCCTTTCACTAGCGGTTTTGGCTCGCTCCAGCGCCACGTACAGGCGGCGCGACTCGTACTGCAGATGCACCAGATAGAAAGCACTGGCCAGCACAGCCACCAGCAGCACGAGGTTGAGCCGCGTCATGCGCGCACCTCCGCAGGCGCATCGGTGCGCTCGGCCACACGCATCACGGCGCTGCGCGCGCGTGGGTTGGCCGCCACCTCGGCGTCACCCGGCATCACGCGGTGCACGTTGCGCAAGGCCATGGCCTTGGGTGCCGCAAAAGGCGCACGGCGGTCGAACACCTCTTTGGAGTGCTGCGCCATGAACTGCTTGGTGATGCGGTCTTCCAGCGAGTGGAAACTGATCACCACCAGTCGGCCGCCTGGGCGCAACACCTTCAGGCTGGCGCTCAGCGCCTGTTGCAGCTCTTCAAGCTCGGCGTTGATGAAAATCCGAAGAGCCTGAAATGTGCGCGTTGCAG
>CBKZAG010000200.1:0-6132 GCA_966692625.1 uncultured Comamonadaceae bacterium | reverse complement strand
TCGGCTTCGGTGGTGGGGGCGGCGTCGCTTTGCGCGTCCATCCACCGTTCCTCGGCCCAGGTGGGGGCTTGGGTAGCAGCACGGTCACGGCCTGGGCGCACCAGGGCGCTGAAGCTGGCCGTCCACCAGTGGCTGTGCAGCACACGCGCGGGTTGCAGCGCGGTGCGGCTGGGGCCATCCTGCCCGGGCGGGGTGTAACGCGCGCCTGTGGGTAGGGGCAGCGGCGCCACCGTAATGTGCGGGTGCTGTGCCCAAACGGCCAATCGGTCAGCCAGGTCATCAGCGCTGCGGCGGCCCAGCAGGGCAGAAAGCGCGCTCTTGCCCCGTGTGGCTTTGGCGGTGAATTCCTGCGCGCGCGGTGCCACGCCCAGCCACAGGCCGCGTTCGGCGCGGGTCAGGGCCACATAGAGCAGGCGCATGTTCTCGGCCAGGGCGTCGGCGCCCTCCTCTCCACCATCGTCACGGCGGAAAGCGCTGGCAAAGGGCAGGAACACCAGCGGGTATTGCAGGCCCTTGGACTTGTGCATGGTCACCACCTTCACCAGCCGCTCGTCGCTTTCCAGGCGCAACTGGGCGGCGTCGCCCGCCAGGCTGGGCTGGCGCAACTGGGCCTCCAAGTGGCGCAGCAAGGCGGCTTCGCCGTGCAGTTCGGCGCTGGCGGCCTGCAGCCATTCGCCTATCTGCAGCAGGTTGGTCAGGCGCCGTTCACCCCGGGCGTCCTGCCCCAGCAGGCGGGCGGGAATGCCTTCGTCGTGCAGCCAGCGGTGCAGCGCAGGCAACACGCCTTGTTGGCGCCAGACGGACTGCCAGCGCAAGGCGCTTTCCAGCAGGGCTTCCCACGCGGCTTCGTTGTGCAGGCGGTGGTCCAGCTCGGCTGGGGCCAGGCCCCAGGTGGCGCTGGCCAACGCCGCACGCAGCAGGCCACCGTTGCGGGGCTGCAGCAAAGCGCGCAGGAGGCGCCACAGGTCTTGCGCCTCTTGCGTGGCGAATACGCTGTTTTTTTCCGACAGATAGACACTGCGCACGCCGCGCTGGCCCAGGGCGGTGCGGATCAGGTCTGCCTCGCGCCCACTGCGCACAAGCACGGCCATGTCCTGCGGCTGGGCATGGCCCTGGGCGAGCATGCGGGTCATCGCATCGGCAAAGCATTCGGCCACGGTCTGCTCAAACGTGCTGGCGTTGAGTTGGCCATCGAAGGGCGTGTGCCAAACGGTCACGGCGGTGGGCGCATCCGCGCCGTTCCACACCGGGGCATCAGGCCGCCGGGCGTGGACGTGGGGGTAGCCAATGTCGCCAAAGGGCTGCTCGGCCTGCTCGAAGATGTGGTTGAGTGCATCCACCAGCGCAGGGGTGGAGCGGTGGTTGCCGTCCAAGGTATGGATGGCCTGGGCCTGCGAACGGGCGCGCAGGTAGGTGGGCAGATCGGCCCCGCGGAAGCTGTAGATGGCCTGCTTGGGGTCGCCGATCATCACCAGCGTGGCACCTGCAGCGTCGGCCTGGGCACCGGTGTAGATGCGCTCCAGCGTGCCGTATTGCCAGGGGTCGGTGTCCTGGAACTCGTCCACCAGCGCCACGGGGAACTGGCGGCGTATGGCGGCGGCCAGGCTGCCGTCAGGCGCCTGCACGGCGTGGTGCAGGCGCTGCAGCAGGTCTTGAAAGTCGAACTGCGCGGCTTGCGCCTTGCGTTGGGCGTAGGCGCGGCGCAGAGCCCAGGCGGCGTGGTCGAGCACGGCGTCTTCCAGTTCGGGGCGCTGTTGCAGGTGGTGGCTCAGGGCGTCCAGCGGTGCCAGAGGCGACAGGTCGGGCGCCCCGTTCCACCCTTCTGCCAAGGCGGCAGCGGTGAAGCGCTTCAGCACGCCTTCGTCCACCTTGCCGCCTTGCTGCCACGTGGCCATTTTTTCCAACCGCCCGGGCAGGTGGTTGGCTGGGTGGCCTTTGAGTGCCTTGCTCGCGGCAGCGGCACTGATGGTTTCTACCCACTCGGGCGTCCAGGCAGCACGGGCGGCGGCTTCCAGCGCGGGCAGTTCGGCCTGCCAACGGCCTGCCTGGAGCAACAGTTCGCGGGGCGATGGCGGTTCTGCGTCATCGCTCAGGGCCGCATCGGCCTCGGGCGAACGGTCCGCAGCCTGCCAGCGTTCGGCAATGCGCTCCAGCAGGTGTGCTGGGTCCTTGGCCACGGCCAGCAAGGCGTCCACCGCCTCGGGCGGCAGGTCGTAGAAGTGTTGGCGCCAGTGGTCTTGCGCCACGGCCAGGCGCAGGGTCTGGCCGTCTTCCACCACGCTTTGCTGGAACAGGCTGGCACTCTCAAAGGCATGCTCCTGCAGCATGCGGTTGCTCCAGGCGTGGATGGTGAAGACGGCGGCATCGTCCATCCACTGCGCGGCCAGGTCGAGCCGGTAGGCGCAGGCGCTCCACAGTTCGGGCGGGTAGCTTTCGCGCAGGGCATGCAGGAAGGCGTCGCCCTCGGCCCCGCTCTGGCGGAAGAAGCCGCAGGCCTCGGCCAGCCGTTCGCGGATGCGTTTGCGCAGCTCGGCCGTGGCGGCTTCGGTGAAGGTCATCACCAGGATGTCGGGCGGCATGAGCGCGGTGGCAAACGGGTCCGCAGTGCCCTCTGCCGCACGGCCATGCCCCAGCACAAACCGCAGGTACAGGGCTGCCAGCGTCCAGGTCTTGCCGGTGCCGGCGCTGGCTTCGATGATCTGCCGACCGCGCAGGGGCATGCCCAGCACGTCCAGCGGCAGGATGGATGGTGCGCTCATTCCCCGCCCTCTTCGTGTTCGTCGTCGCCACTCAGGCCTGGCGGCCAGCCCAGGCGGGCGTGGCGCAGCAGGTCTTCGTACAGCAGCGCGGCCCAGCGGGGCAAGGTGTCGGCCATGTCGTCGAACGTGGCTATGCTGCGCGCCAGGTAGGGTGAGCGGGTGCGTTCGCCCGGGCTGTTGCGGTTGCCGTCAAAGGCTTCGCGGGCGGGCCGCATGGGGTCGGTGCCCTCTTCTGCATTGGTGGCCAGTTGCCGGGCCTGTTCGTAAGCCACAGCAGCACGGCCACTCACAAGCGGCATCGTTTGCCAAGCCTCTTGCGCGGCGGCCATCCAGCCTTCGCCCAGGGCCTGCGCCTGCGTGGCGGGCAGCGGCTTGAGCCACACGGCGTTGTCCAACCCCACCAACACGGTAGTGACACGGCGGCCCGTGGCGCACAAGGCCACATGGCGTACCCAGGCGGTGCGCAGCAGGTCGGCGCGCGGAACCGTTTCGCCACCCTGCTTGTGTGTGACGGCCCCGGTGCGCATCTCGCATTGCAGCCAGGGGCCCAGGCAGTCGCTTTCCAGCCCTTGGGGGGCGCCGCGCAAGCCTTCAACCACACCAGTCACGGTGTGCCCGCCCAACGCCCACGAAACACTCACTGGCAGCGCGGGTTGGGCGTAGTGCTCGAACCACGTTTGCGCACGCTCCAGCACTGTGTCAGCCTCGCGTTGCAGTGCGTTGGCGTGTCGGCGCCCCACGCCGCCCAGCGGCAATTCGCCACGCAGGCGGATGTTTTCCAGCGCTTGTGCCGGGTGGTTGGCTCGCAGCAGTTCGGTGCCCAGGTGGTGACGCTGCAGGCCGTCCAGCGTGAAAGGTTCTGCCTCGTCGGGCAGTTCGTCCAGTGTCTGGAACTGCACGCCCAGTCTGGCACGCCAGTGCCACTCCACGGGCTCGCGCACAAATCGCTCCAGGCTGGCCAGTTCCAGTTCGGCGGGCATAGGAAGCGGTGACACCTCAAGAGACGCAGGCTGAGTTTCGGCATGCGCGGCCTGCCAGTCGGCATCAAAGGTGCTGAAGGCCGGTGCCAAGCCCGGCGACGCGGGCTCAAAGTACCGGCGTGAAAAAGGCTGCAGCGGTTGCAGGCTGGGCTGCGGCGGGTTTTGCCAATAGGCGGCACAGGCGTCCATCAACTGCGCCACCAGCACAGAAGGGGGCTGCTCCGCGTCGTCGCTGGCCCGGCGGCCGCACCAGCTGATCCAGAGTTTTTCGCGTGCGGAAAGCAGTGCTTCCAGGAACAGGTAGCGGTCGTCTTCGCGGCGCGAACGGTCACCGGGGCGGCGGTAGTTGCCCATCAGGTCGAAGTCGCGCGGGGTGGTGCGGCGCGGGTAGTCGCCGTCGTTCATGCCCAGCAGGCACACCACGCGGAACGGAATGGAGCGCATGGGCATGAGGGTGGCAAACTGCACGCCGCCGCCAAAGAAGCGCTGGTGCAATGCCGGCGTTTCCCATTGCGCCTGCAGGTGATCGCGCAGCACCACCAGCGGCACGGGTTCATTCAGCCCGGCGGTGGCGCATTGCTGCAGCCAAGGGCCCAGCGGGGCCAGCAGGCGTTGCAACTCGCGTTCATCGGTGTCGTCAGCGGGGTCAAAAAACCGCTCCACCAGCCCGCGCAGCAAGGCGGCCCAGTCTGCCGGTGTACGCGGGCATTGCAGTTCGCGCAATGTGGCGTCCATCGCGTCCAGCCATTGCGCCAGGGCGCCCGCCAACCGGGCCGACAGCCCGCCCACAGCCCCCAGCGGCGCCACGCCTTGCCAGGCCGGGCCGTCACCCATCGCGTAGCCCAGCAGCATGCGCCGCAACCCGAAGGACCAGGTGTTCTGGTCCAGGTCGGCCATGCCTTCGGGCAGGCCCCAGTGGCGGCGGTGATCGCCGTCCAGCCCCCAGCGCACACCCGCATCCACCAACCAGGTGCGCAGTTGGGTCACGTCGTCTTCGCCCAGGCCATAGCGTTGCTGCATGGCGGGGGCCTCGAAGGCGTCCATCCAGTCGGCCAGCGTCACGCGGGATTGCGGCAGTTCCAGCAGCGCCGCCAGCGCGCGGGCAAGCGGCTGCTGGCTGGCAGACTGGTCGGCCACGCTGTAGGGCACGTACCGGGGTGTGCCCGGCGCAAAACGCCCGAACACAGCCTGAATGTGTGGCGCAAAAGCGGTCATGTCGGGCACCATCACCATCACGTCAGACGGCTTCAACGAATCGTCGGCATCAAACCAGGCCAGCAACTGGTCGTGCAGTACCTCTACTTCGCGCTGATGCGAGTGGGCCATGCTGAACACAATGCTGGTGTCGGGCGGCACAGCCTCGGGCTCGGCGGGTGGCGGGTTCAGGTGCAGGATGTCGGCCTGCAGGCGGGCCAGCCGCGTGGGTGCGGCCTGTGCGGCGGGGTCCACGAACACGTCGATCGTGTCAAAACGCTGACGGTACTGCGGCGGCAGGTCGAAGGCATCGAGCAGATGCAGGTGATCACGCCCCTGCTGGCCCCAGGCCGCCAGCAGCGGGTGGGCCTGGGTGTGCAGCAACTCGGGGGGCAGCAGCGCCTGCTGTCCGGGCTTGCCTTCGCGGCGGTGGCGCTCCAGGCGGCGCAGCCATTCACGCCCTTCCACCACGTCACCCCAGTGGTACTGGCAAGGGTTCTGGGCAAACAGCAGCACCTGGCACAGTTGCCCCAGCGCTGCCAGCGCTTCCACCTGCTGCATGGGCAGCGACGAAATGCCAAACACCGTGATGCGCGGTGGCAGCCCGGCAGGCCGTGGGCGGTGCACGGGCCAATCGCGCAGCGCCTTCATGAAGCGCTCGTGCACTTCTGCCCGCGAGGCATGGCTGGCGGCCTGCCCATCAGCAGCCAGGTCGGCCAGCACGTCGCGCCACAACTGGGCTTGCCAGAGCTGGTCGTCGGGCAGCGGCATGGCCTGCCCGTGCGGATTGCGCAACTGGTCGCGCCCTTGCTCCCAGTCAGCCAGCCAGTCGGCGCGGTAGCTCTGGTAGCCGTCCAGCACGTCGGCCAGTTGCTGGGCCAACTGGTAGCGCTTGCGCCCATCGGCGTCGCTGGCCAGGTAACGTTGCAGCGGGGCATACACGGGGCGCTGCGCCACCCATTGCGGCAGCACACGCCACAGCCGCCACAGCAGCGTGGGTTTGTCCAGCGCCAGTTGTTCGGGCACCTGGTGGGGCCCCAGCACGGCGCGGTAGGCCTGCCACAAAAAGGCCGAAGGCAAGGCCATGCGCGTGGCCGCGCAAATGCCCAGTGCGTCGTCGCGCGCCAGGGCCAGTTCCAGCCAGTGCTTCATGCCATTGCTCTGCACCAGCATGACTTCAGGTTCCAGCGGCCCCAGCG
>CBKZAG010000199.1:0-6169 GCA_966692625.1 uncultured Comamonadaceae bacterium | reverse complement strand
GCCATCCTGCGCAAGTGCGTGCACTGCGGCTTCTGCACCGCCACCTGCCCCACCTACCAGTTGCTTGGCGACGAACTGGACGGCCCGCGCGGACGCATCTACCTGATCAAACAGGTGCTGGAAGGCGCACAGCCGACGCGCAAGACCCAGTTGCACCTGGACCGCTGCCTGACCTGCCGCAACTGCGAATCCACCTGCCCCAGCGGCGTGGACTATGGCCACCTGGTGGACATTGGCCGCAAGGTGGTGGAAGCCAAAGTGGAACGCCCCTTGGGCGAGCGTGCGGTGCGCTGGCTGCTGAAGGAAGGTTTGCCCTCCCCACTGTTTGGCCCGGCCATGAAACTCGGCCAGACCGTTCGCGGCCTGCTTCCTGCCAGCTTGCAGGCGAAGGTCCCACCGCGTCAGGACGCTGGCCTGATGCCCAGCCGTGAACATGGCCGCAAGGTGCTGATGCTCGAAGGCTGCGTGCAGCCAGCGATGATGCCCAACATCAACTCGGCCACGGCACGGGTGTTGGACGCCTCGGGCATCCAGACCGTGGTGGCCAGCCAGGCGGGTTGCTGCGGTGCCGTGAAGTTCCACCTGAACGACCAGGTGGGCGGCCTGGAGCAGATGCGCACGAATATTGATGCCTGGTGGCCGTGGATTGACCCGGCCGCCTCGACAGGCGTGGAGGCCATCGTGATGAACGCATCGGGCTGCGGCGTGACCGTGAAGGAATACGGGCACCTGCTGCGCCACGACCCGGCATACGCCAGCAAGGCGGCCCTTGTGAGCGAGCTGACGCGTGACTTGAGTGAATTGCTGCCAGAGATGGTGCCCGCGCTGAAGGACAAGCTTCGCGACGCGCCCGCGCGGGAGCGGCTGGCCTTTCACCCGCCTTGCACACTGCAACATGGTCAGCAGTTGCGCGGCGGTGTGGAAAAGCACCTGGGTGAGTTGGGGTTCGACGTGCAGGTGGCGCGCAACGAAGCGCACCTGTGCTGCGGCTCGGCAGGCACCTATTCGGTGCTGAACCCCGACCTGTCCAGGCAGCTGCGCGACCGCAAGCTCGGGCACTTGGGGGAGATCGAGCCGGAAACCATCGTGTCAGCGAACATCGGCTGCATCACCCACTTGCAGAGTGGAACCAACACGCCGGTGAAACACTGGGTGGAAGTGCTGGACTCGGCGCTGAGCACTACCCGGGCGAGCTGAAACCCGCCTTATGCTGAGCGCACTCGCCACCTTGCTGAGCCTGCAGTTGGCGGGTGAGGTGGTGGCGCGGTGGCTGGACCTGCCGGTACCCGGCCCGGTGCTGGGCATGAGCGCGCTGTTGGCGGCGCTGGCCGCCCGCCCGCAATGGTTGCCATCTCTCAAGCCAGTGGCGAATGGCTTTCTGCAGCACCTGTCTCTGCTGTTCGTGCCGGCGGGTGTGGGGGTGATGTTGCACCTGCAGCGGCTAGGCGAAGAGGCCTGGGCCATAGGCGTCGCCTTGCTGCTGAGCACCTGGCTGGGCATGGCCGCCACCGCGCTGACGGTGGTCTGGCTGATGGGCAAGACCAAAGCCGCCAAACGGCCGCCGGACGCTCCATGACGCCCGCTGCCCTCAGCGACATCTGGGTTTACCTGTCAGCCTCGCCGCTGCTCGGGCTCACGGTGACATTGCTGGTCTATGTGCTGGCTTACCGGCTGCATGAATGGAGCGGCCACAACCCGCTGGCCAACCCGGTGGCGATTTCGATCGCCATTCTGGGCACACTGCTGTGGGTCAGCGACACACCCTACAGCACCTATTTCGAAGGGGCCCAGTTCGTGCACTTTCTGCTCGGGCCTGCCACGGTGGCCTTGGCGGTGCCTTTGTACGAGCAACTGGGGCGCCTGGGGCGGTTGTGGCTGCCGTTGCTGGCTGGTCTTGTCACGGGCACCTTGGTTGCCACCGCAAGCGCCGTTCTTATCGCCCACGCACTGGGGGCATCGCGGGCCACACTGGCATCTTTGGCTCCCAAATCGGTGACCACGCCCGTGGCCATGGGCATTGCCGAAAAGCTGGATGGACTGCCGTCGCTCACGGCAGTGCTGGTGGTGAGCACGGGCGTCATCGGCGCGGCCACCGCGCGCTTTCTGTTCGAGGCCATGCGCATTGGCAACCCTGTCGTGCGGGGTTTTGCCTTGGGCACGGCTGCCCACGGCATCGGCACGGCACGCGCTTTTCAGGTGAGCGAGGAAATGGGCGCGTTTGCCGGGCTGGCGATGGGGCTGACCGCCTTGTTCAGCGCACTGGCGCTGCCGCCGGTGGTGGGTGTGCTGCTGCGCTGGCTCTGAACCGGGCCGCGCAGATCAACCGTGCAGATCGTCGCGGCGGGCGATTTCAAGGAGGCGTTCCAGTTCGTGCGGGTGGACGCGCTCGTTGTGGGCATGCCAGCGTTTGATCAGCCACATGACACCCGCAACCACGAGGCCGAATGCCGTGATGGCGCCGAAGGCTGACAGGCCCATGCCCGTGGAGAAGCTGTAGGCTGCCCCAAGAACCAGGATGCACGCCTGCTCGTTGAAGTTCTGGACCGCGATGGAACGCCCGGCGCCCATGAGGTTATGACCACGGTGCTGCAGCAGCGCGTTCATGGGCACCACGAGGAAGCCGCCCAGCCCGCCCAGCAGGATGAGGAAGGGCGCGGCCATCCAGACGTTGTCGATGAAATTCATGAGCACCACCAGCACGCCCATGGCGATACCCAAGGGCATGACACGGGTGGCGTGCTCCAGACGCATGCGCATGGAGGCCACCACCGCGCCCACCGCCGTGCCTATGGCCACCACCCCCACCAGTGAAGAAGCCTGGGTGGTGCTGTAACCCAGCGCGGCAGCGGCCCAGGCCAGCACGATGTAGCGCAGGTTGCCGCTGACGCCCCAGAAAAGGGTGGTGGTGGCCAGGGAAATCTGGCCCAGACGGTCGCGCCAGAGACGGCTGTTGCAGGTCCAGAAGTCGGGCAGCAGCGCCAGGGGATTGGCGGGCATGTGCCGCAACGGGGCACCGGTGCGGGGAATGCGCGTGTTGAACCAGGCGGCCAGCCCATAGACCGCGACCAGCACGAGGATGGCCGCTTCCGCCGGGCGGTCGATGCCCAGATGGACGCCTGGCAGGCTGATGCTCAGGAGCTTGGATGAGATGGCTGGGCCGACCAGCTGGCCGCCCAGCACCACGCCCAAAATGATGGAAGCGATGGTCAACCCTTCGATCCAGCCATTGGCCTTGACCAGTTGGGACGGGGGCAGAAGTTCGGTGAGGATGCCGTACTTGGCTGGCGAATAGGCCGCCGCCCCCAGGCCGACCACGGCGTACGCCATCAGGGGGTGGGTGCTGGTGAGCATGAGCACGCAGCCCACCACCTTGATGGCGTTGCTGATGAACATGACCTGCCCCTTGGGCTTGGCGTCGGCAAACGCCCCCACGAACGGCGCCAGCACCACGTAGAACAGCGCAAACATGGGCACCAGGGCGGCGCTCTGCCACTCGGGGGCGGAACGGCTGCGCAGCAGCTCGACGGCAACGACGAACAAAGCGTTGTCGGCCAGCGAGCTGAAGAACTGCGCCGTCATGATGGTGTAGAAACCGCGCTTCATGGGTATGAATTTCTATGCGTGACGACTGACCGAAGGCGGTTTTGTGCAACAGTGGCAGTCCGGCGAGCGGCCCGCGCGTCTCCAAGGATGCGCGGTTATAGCATGCCCAGCCGACATTGCCTGTCATCTCCTTGCGCCACCGTCCACATCCACCGCCATGCCGCGTCCGATTCTTGCCACCGTACACCTGGGCGCCCTGCGCCACAATCTGGCGCGCGCACGCCGCGCCGCCGCCGATGCCCGCGTCTGGGCCGTTGTGAAGGCCAATGCCTATGGGCATGGCATAGAACGTGTTTTCCCCGCCCTGCGCGGCGCCGACGGCTTTGCGCTGCTCGACCTGGCCGAAGCCGAGCGCCTGCGCGCGCTCGACTGGCGCGGCCCCATTTTGCTGCTGGAGGGCACATTCGAGGCGCGCGACCTGGAAATGTGCTCGCGCCTGAACCTGTGGCACGTGGTGCATTGCGAGGAACAGATCGACTGGCTCAGCAGCCATAAAACCCAGCAGCCGCACCGCGTGTTCCTGAAAATGAACTCCGGCATGAACCGGCTGGGCTTCCGCCCGGACGCCTTCCGTGCAGCCTGGACGCGCCTGAACGCCCTGCCCCAGGTGGAAGAGATTTCGTTGATGACCCACTTCAGCGACGCCGACGGCACCCGCTTCGGGAGTGACGGCATTGCCCACCAGGTACAGGCCTTCGTGGCGGCGACCCACGACCTGCCGGGCGAGCGCAGCCTGTGCAACAGTGCCGCCACGCTGCGCCACGCGCTGTCCGTCAAGCTGGGCAGCGAACAGACCGCACAGGCGCTGGCGGCGGACTGGGTGCGGCCCGGCATCGCGGTGTACGGCAGCGCGCCCGACCACCCCGCCCACAGCGCCGCCCACTGGGAGCTGCGCCCGACCATGACGCTGTCCAGCCAGCTCATTGCCATACAGGATCTGCAAGCCGGCGACAGCGTGGGTTACGGCTCCACCTACGTGGCGGCGGGACCCATGCGCATAGGCATCGTGGCCTGCGGCTACGCCGACGGCTACCCCCGGCATGCCCCCGGGAGCACCGAAGCCGGCGCCCCCGTGCTGGTCAACGGTGTGCGCACGCGGCTGGCAGGCCGGGTGAGCATGGACATGCTGGCGGTGGACCTGGGCCCAGTGGAAGCGGCAGGGACACGCTGTGCCCTGGGTGACGAGGTGGTGTTGTGGGGCGTGAGCCGGAAAGGCGCCGTGTTGCCAATCGACGAAGTGGCCCAGGCCGCTGGGACGATCAGCTATGAGCTGATGTGCGCCGTGGCACAACGGGTGCCTTTTGCGGTGGACGACGCGGACTGAGCGTTTTTCTGCCAATATTCCTCATGACTTGTACTCCTGGGGGTATATAGATATACTGCGGGGCAATTGGAGATTGCCCTATGTCCGCCGCTGCCTGTTCCCCGCTTTCCAACGCCGTTTCCACGCCGTCTGGCAGCGTGAAGCCACGCCGCCGTGCCGCGCTGGCTGCCCTGTCGCTGGCGGCGTCGTGCGGACTGGCGGGCTTCGCCCCCCTGGCTGCTGCGCAGGCGCCCAGCGTGCCTGTGGCCGAAGTGGCCATGCGACCGGTGGGCACCGGCCTCATGCTGGATGGCGCGCTGCAGGCCGTCAAGCAAAGCACGCTGTCGGCCCAGGCCAGCGGCCGCATTGCGCAGTTGAATGTGAACGCTGGCGACAGGGTGCGCGCCGGGCAGGTGCTGGCGGTGATCGACGACCGGGTGACCCAGGCGGGGGTGAGCCAGGCGCAGGCGGGCGTGGCGCAGGCGGAAGCCCAGTTGCGCAACGCCGAGGCCCAGTTGCAGCGCACACGCGACCTGCGGGCGCAGGGCTTCATCTCGCAAGCGGCGCTGGACACGGCCGAGGCCCAGTTTCGCGCGGCTCAGGCGGGCACCGCCCAGGCTCGGGCCGGGGCAACGCAATCTGCATTGGCGCAGGGTTTCACCCGGCTGACCGCGCCTTACGACGGCTACGTGCTGGCCACCCACGCCGAAGCAGGTGACCTGGCTGCCCCTGGCGTGCCCGTGCTCACGGTCTACGCTCCGCAGCCGCTGCGCGCCGTGACCCACGTGCCCGCGTCGCGTGCCGGGCTGGCACAGGGCGCGCAGCGCATTGAAGTGCAGCTGCCCAGCGGCCAGTGGGTGGCGCCTGTGGCACGCACGCGGCTGCCCGCCGCCGACCCGGTGTCGCAAACCATTGAATGGCGGCTGGACCTGAGCCCCGAGCACGCTGCCCAGCAAGTACCTGGCCAACAGGTGCAGGTGCGCTTTGTGTTGGGTAGCGAAACGCGGCTGGTGTTGCCCGCCAGCGCCCTGCTGCGCCGGGGCGAACTGACGGCGGTGTACGTTGTCGCGCCCGAGGGCCAAACCGGTTTCGTGCTGCGCGCGGTGCGCGTGGGCGCCAGCCATGGCGAGGCGGGGGTGGAGGTGCTGTCGGGCGTGAAAGCGGGCGAGCGCGTGGCGCTGGACCCCGTGCGCGCCGGACTGGCGGGCGCGCAAGCCGCCAAATAAAAGAAGGGCACTGTGATGCAAACACCGCCGACAGACA
>CBKZAG010000198.1:0-6187 GCA_966692625.1 uncultured Comamonadaceae bacterium | reverse complement strand
GTGGGATTCGCCAACGAACGCGCCTACCTCATGCCTGCGGGCGATGTTCAGGGCCTTGCCAGCGGCGCCAGGGTGCGCCCCCTGGCCCCCTACCGCCCCCAGCCCAGGCTGGGGCAGGGGCCCAAACCCATTCTGCCGAATGACCGCGGGGTGCTCCGCTTGCCCCTGGGCCCCGGCCTCCTCGGGCGCGTGGTTGATGCCTACGGCCACCCGCTGGACCACCAGGGGCCACTGAACAATATCGAAGTGGAAGCGTTGGAGCGCGCGCCCATCAACTCCATGGACCGTGCCCCGGTGCGCCAGCCGCTGGACACGGGCGTGCGCGCCATCAATGCGCTGCTCACCGTTGGGCGCGGCCAGCGCATTGGCCTGTTCGCGGGTTCTGGCGTGGGCAAGAGCGTGCTGCTGGGCATGATGGCCCGCTTCACCAAGGCTGATGTCATCGTCGTCGGGCTCATTGGCGAGCGCGGCCGCGAAGTCAAGGAATTCATCGAAGACATCCTGGGCGCAGAAGGCCTGCAGCGCGCCGTGGTGGTGGCCGCGCCCGCAGATTCCCCGCCGCTCGTCCGCATGCAAGGCGCCAACTACGCCACGGCCATTGCCGAGCATTTCCGCGATGACGGGCTGGACGTGCTCCTGCTCATGGACTCGCTCAGCCGCTACGCCATGGCACAGCGTGAAATCGCCCTGGCCATTGGTGAACCGCCCGCCACCAAGGGCTACCCACCCAGTTGCTTTGCCAAACTGCCGCAACTCGTGGAACGCAGCGGCAACGGCCCTGAAGGCCACGGCTCCATCACAGCGTTCTACACCGTGCTGTCGGAAGGCGACGACCAGCAAGACCCGATTGCCGACGCCGCACGCGCCATCCTGGACGGCCACATCGTGCTGTCCCGCTCCATGGCCGAGTCAGGCATCTACCCTGCCATCGATGTCGAGGCTTCTGCTTCGCGCGTCATGCACAACGTGGTCACGCCCCGGCACTACGAACTGTCGCGCCGCTACCGCCAGGCATACTCGCGCTACCAAAAAAGCCGCGACCTCATCCAGTTGGGCGCCTATGTGGCAGGCAGCGATCCCGAAACGGACCGTTCCATCATGCTGTTTCCTGCCCTGCAAAAGTTCCTCATGCAGGACATGCGCGAGCAGGCCCCCTTCGCTGACAGCGTTGCCCAGTTGGCCAAGGCCATGGGCGAAGAGGCCGAACCCGCCAGCACCACGCAGCGTGGCAGCGCCCGCGCCGCCACTGGCCACGGGGGTGACCGGCGATGAACAAACCTGCCCCGCTCACCACCGTGCTGGAAGTCTGCACCCAGCGCCGCGACGAAGCGCTGCAGGCGCTGGGCCAGGCGCAGCGCGAGTTGCAACAGGCCCAACAGCAGATGCTGCAGCTGCAGGGGTACACCGCCGAGTCGATACAGCGCTGGTCGCAGCGGGCCACGCAAGGCATCAGCGTAACGCTGCTGCGCACGCAACACCAGTTCCTGGACAAGCTGGACAACGCCGTCGCTTTCCAGAACGGCGTGCTGCAACGGCTGCAACTGCAGGTTGAACATTGCCAGCAACAGGTCGTTCAAGCCGAACGCGAACTCGCCAGCCTGCAAAAGTTCACCGAACGCCGGGAAAAAGCCTGGCAACACCAGCTGCAACGGCAGGAACAAAAAAACAACGATGAAATGGCGGCCAACCTGCACCGCCAGAACACGGCCGCCACACCTTGGAAACACAACCCATGAAAGCAGAACACGCCACCACCACACGCCAGGAGCACCAGATCATCCAACGCAATGCTGCGGCTCAGCGTGCCCAGCAATCGCAGGCCAGTCAAGCCTCTGGGGCGGACCTTTTCGCGCAGATGCTGCAAGACAACCTCGATCCCGGCAAGGACGCCGCCACGCAGGATGCACTCACAGCACAGACTGATGCGCCCTTGCTTGAAGACCCGGCTCTGGCGGGCTTGCTTCCGCCACAAGCCAGGGACGCACGCAAATCCGCCGAAGACCCCGCTAATGCAGCCAACCTGTTCAATCCGCTGGCCGGGCTGCAAATCGGTCATCCCTCCGAGGCCATCACGACCGAAGATCAGGCAGTGAACGCCGCACTCGCCAGGGCGCAAGACACGGTGTCCGGGCAGCCCACAGGCAAGGGCCTGGCAAACAGAGCCGACAAAGGCGGCAAGCCCCAAAACCCCAACGCGGCCTTGTCCGCCACACGAGCCACCCCGGCGTCGGCAGACGATGCCTTGGGCAAGGCCACGCCTGCCACTCCCGCTACACCCAGCGCACAAAGCCTGCAACCCTCGGCGCAAGCGCTGCAAGGTGCGAGCAACGGAGAGTCCGCTGGCACTCACCGCACCGGCTCCAACGTCGAATCCAGCGAATCCTCGCCCGCACAAACGTTCGCGGTGGTAGCGTCAGCTGGCAGTGCCCCGCGCGGCGACAGCAACACGCCATCCAACGGTTCAGGCTCTGATCTGGGCACGGGCGCCGCCTCATCCCAAGACAACAATGCAAGCGCTGCCTCCGGTCCTGACGCTGTACCTGTGGAAAGCTTCGCCGACCGCATGGACCAGGCCATGCAGGAAGCTTTTGAGTCACTCGGGGCACAGGTCAGCGTCTGGGCCTCGCAAAACACCAAACGGGCGGCCATGCGGCTGGATGCCGGGCTGCGCAACCCGCTTGAAGTGGACGTGACACTCAAGGACCGCCAGGCCCACATCCACTTCCGCACCGACGACGCCCAAGCGCGCGAGACCATCCGCGCCCAGGCGCAAACCATCCTGTCCGACCTGCTGGCCCGCCAGGGCATGGACCTGGGCAGCGTGTCCGTGGGCGCGCAAGGCGGCGACGCCAATGGACGCTCCTCCGGGCAACCGGAAAGCTCCCAGGGTTGGCGCGGACTCCACCGCGCGCTGGACCGCGTGAGCGGCAGCGAGGCCTCCGAACAGGCCGTGCAGATACGCCCTCGCAGCCAACGGGCCCTGGACCTGTACGCTTGACAGCCGCTTCACAGGAGAAAAGCCGGGGCTAGCCCCGGCTTTTTTTACTTTAGGCAGTCAACGCGGCCGCCATAATCGCCATGACAGAATAACGTTCCTGGCATACCGCCACTGTCCAGACAACGTTCTACTCCGAAACAAAGGCAATACCCATGGCCGCCAAGCCCGCTGCAGGCACAGAAAACGCCAAACCCAAAAGCAAGAAGATGCTGATCATCATTGTCGCCGTGCTGGTGCTCACACTGGTCGGCGCAGGCGCGGCATTCTTTCTGCTGAAGAAGGGCAGCGCCGACGACGAGGAAGGTGGCGCCGACACCCACGAACCCGCCAAAAGCAGCAAGGCCAAAACGCCACCGCAATTCATGCCGCTGGAAAACCTGGTCGTCAACCTGGCCGACGAAGGCGGCATCCGCTATGCGCAGGTCGGCATCACCCTGCAAGTGGCAGACCAGCCCACCGCCGACCGCATCAAATCCTTCATGCCATCTGTCCGCAGTGGGGTGCTCATGCTGGTATCGTCCCGCAAGGCCGAGGAACTGCTGCGCCCAGAGGGCAAGGAAAAGCTTGCCACCGACATCCTGCAACTGGTGCGCGAAACCACGGGCACGGCCGTGGCGCGCGGCGACAGCCCCGTCGAAGCGGTGCTGTTTTCCAGCCTGATCGTGCAGTAAAAAACAGCTGCCCTCGCGGAGACAACACCATGAGCGACGCCTTTCTCTCCCAGGACGAGATCGATGCCCTGCTCGAGGGTGTCACCGGCGAGAGCCAGAAGCTGGCCAAGGATGAAGTGCCCAGCGGCGGCGTCCGCAGCTATGACCTTTCCAGCCAGGAACGCATCGTCCGTGGGCGCATGCCCACCATGGAGGTCATCAACGAACGCTTCGCGCGCAACCTGCGCGTCGGTCTGTTCAATTTCATACGCCGCAGCCCAGAGATCTCGGTCGGTCCGGTGCAGGTACAAAAGTACAGCATGTTCCTGCGCGAACTGGTGGTTCCCACCAACTTCAACATCATGGCCGTGAGGCCGCTGCGCGGCAGCGGCCTCATCGTGTGCGAACCCACGCTGCTCTTCGGCGTGATCGACAGCCTCTTCGGCGGCACCGGCAAGTTCCACACCCGCATCGAAGGCCGCGACTTCTCGCCCACCGAACAGCGCGTCATCAACCGCATGGTGGAAGTGGTTTCGGAAGAATACAAAAAAGCTTGGAAAGGCGTGTACCCCCTGGAGCTGGCCTACCAGCGCTCCGAGATGCAGCCCCAGTTCGCCAACATCGCCACCCCCAGCGAAATCGTCGTGAGCACCAGCTTCACGCTGGAAATCGGCGACATCACCGGCTCGCTGCACCTGTGCATCCCCTACTCCACGCTGGAGCCTATCCGTGACGTGCTTTACTCCACGCTGCAGGGTGACTCCATCGAGGTGGACCGCCGCTGGGTCAAACTGCTGAGCAACGAGATCCAGGCGGCAGAGGTGGAACTCGTCGCAGAACTGGCCACCACCGACGCCACCATCGAACAACTGCTGGCCATGAAGGTGGGTGATTTCATCGAACTGGAGCGTGAACGCGTGATTTCCGTGAAGGTAGACAGCGTGCCCGTGATGGAGTGCGAATACGGCACCCACAACGGCAAATACGCACTCAAGGTCGTCCAGACCTTGCGCAGCGCGGACAAGTCCTGGCATGGAGCCAACTATGACAAGTGAAAACGACACCCCAAACGACGAAGCCCTGGCAGACGATTGGGCACAGGCGCTGCAAGAGCAGGCCAACACTGAAAAATCGCAGGATTTCGCCGCAGGCGCGCCGCATTTCGACGGCGAGCCCCCGCCGCCCACCGGCAACAACGACATCAGCATGGTGCTGGACATCCCGGTGCAGCTGTCGGTGGAACTCGGCCGCACCAAGGTGCCCATCAAGTACATTCTCCAGCTGGCCCAGGGCTCTATCGTCGAGTTGGACGCTCTGGCCGGTGAACCCATGGACGTGCTGGTCAATGGCTACCTCATTGCCCAAGGTGAGGTGGTGGTCGTGAACGAAAAGTTCGGCATCCGCCTGACCGACATCGTCACCCCATCCGAGCGGCTGCGCCGCCTGAGCAAACACTGAACCACCCACCATGAGCGACTCCTACATGGCCTATGCCCCGGTTCTGGGGCTGCTCGTGCTGCTGGTGCTGCTTGCCTGGGGCATGCAGTGGATCAAGCGCCGCGTCACCCCGGCCGGCACCGGCCTGGGTGCGGAGATGCGCGTCGTCTCGCAAATCATGCTAGGCCCACAGCAGCGCGTGGTGGTTGTGGAGGTGAACGGCCCGAGCGGCCCCGTGCAGCTCACCCTGGGTGTCACCCCCCAGCACGTGCGCACCCTGCACACCGCCACACTGCCGCGTGACGCGTCCGCGGTGGCTGGCAGCGCCAACTACAAGGAAGTCGCGGCTGCCCTCAAGAAGCCCGCGCCGGAGACCGCTGCATGACCACCAAGCGCTGGCTCGCCGGGTTGGCGCTGGGCCTGTCGCTCGGTGCCGTTGCCTGGGCGCAAGCACCCTCTGGTGGCGGCGCGCAACTGCCGCTCATCATCGGCCAAGGGCCGGGCGGCACCAGCTACTCGGTGCCCATCCAGACACTGCTCTTCTTCACGGCACTGTCTTTCCTGCCCGCGGTGCTGTTGATGATGACGTCCTTCACCCGCATCGTCATTGTGCTGTCACTGATGCGCCAGGCGCTGGGTACCCAACAGGCACCGCCCAACCAAGTCATCGTCGGGCTGTCGCTGTTCCTCACCCTGTTCGTCATGGGCCCCACGCTGGACAAGGTCTACCAAGACGCCTACAAACCTTACAGCGAAAACGCCATCACCTTCGATCAGGCACTGGAGCGTGGCGAAACGCCCATGCGCGCCTTCATGCTCAAGCAGACACGCCAGTCCGACTTCCAGCTCTTCGCCAACCTGGCCAAACTACCCCCCGAGACCACCGCAGAAACCGCGCCCATGCGCGTTCTGGTACCCGCCTTCGTCATCAGCGAGCTCAAAACCGCCTTCCAGATCGGCTTCATGATCTTCATCCCCTTCCTGGTGATCGACATGGTCGTGGCCAGCGTGCTCATGTCGCTGGGCATGATGATGCTGTCGCCCGTTCTGGTGGCCCTGCCCTTCAAGCTCATGCTCTTCGTGCTGGCCGACGGCTGGAACC
>CBKZAG010000197.1:0-6234 GCA_966692625.1 uncultured Comamonadaceae bacterium | reverse complement strand
GGTACACGCAGCTGGGCTTGCGGCAGGCGGCCTCGATCTCGGGGCTCTTGCAGCCAATGCGGTACATGTTGGCGGTAGGGCCGCCCAGATCCGAGATCACCCCCGTGAAGCCAGCCACCTTGTCGCGGATGTCCTCGATCTCCTGGATGATGGAATCCTCGGAGCGGCTCTGGATGATGCGGCCCTCGTGCTCGGTGATGGAGCAGAAGGTGCAGCCGCCAAAGCAGCCGCGCATGATGTTCACGCTGAAGCGGATCATCTCCCACGCGGGAATCTTGGTGGCCCCGTCGTGGCTGCCGTTCTCGTCCGCGTAAATCGGGTGCGGGCTGCGCGCGTAAGGCAGGCCAAACACGTAATCCATCTCGGCCGTGGTCAGCGGGATGGGCGGCGGGTTGATCCACACGTCACGCGCAGACGAGCCCGTACCGTGTGCCTGCACCAGCGCCCGGGCGTTGCCGGGGTTGGTTTCCAGGTGCAGCACGCGGTTGGCGTGCGCATACAGCACCGGGTCTGCCTTCACTTGTTCAAAACTGGGCAGGCGGATCACGGTCCGGTCACGCGGGGCCTTACCCTTGGACGGCAGGGCCGGGTTGGCAACAAAGTGCAGCGGCTGCATCTGCGCCGTCTGGGCTTTGTGCCCGGTGCCTTGGCCGCCCATGGCATCCAGTACCGCATTGGCTTCGTCCGCCTCGGCCTGTGCTTCGTCTTCGCGGGCACAGGTCTGCCCCTGCGCCTTGGCCTGTTCCGACACCATCAGGTAGGGGTTGATGTGCGCGTCCACCCTGCCCGGCTGGTCCACCTCGGTGGAGTCAATCTCGAACCACCCGTCAGGGGTCTCGCGCCGCACGAAGGCGGTACCGCGCACGTCGGTGATCTGCTCCACGGGCTCGCGGCGCGCCAGTCGGTGCGCGATTTCCACGATGGCGCGCTCGGCATTACCGTAAAGCAGGATGTCACACTTGCTGTCCAGCACCACGGAGCGGCGCACGGTCTCGGTCCAGTAGTCGTAGTGGGCGATGCGGCGCAGCGAACCCTCAATGCCACCCAGCACGATAGGCACGTCCTTGTAGGCCTCGCGGCAACGCTGGCTGTACACGGTGGCCGCGCGATCCGGGCGCTTGCCGCCCACGTCTCCAGGGGTATAGGCGTCGTCGGAGCGTATCTTGCGGTCCGCCGTGTAGCGGTTGATCATGGAGTCCATGTTCCCCGCCGTCACACCCCAGAACAGGTTGGGCTTGCCCAGCGCCTTGAAGGGCTCGGCGCTGTGCCAGTCGGGCTGGGCAATGATGCCCACGCGAAAGCCCTGCGCTTCCAGCACGCGGCCGATCACGGCCATGCCGAAGCTGGGATGGTCCACGTAGGCGTCGCCCGTGACGATGATGATGTCGCAACTGTCCCAGCCGAGCTGATCCATCTCTGCCCGGCTCATGGGCAGAAAAGGCGCGGTACCGAAGCGCTTCGCCCAGTAAGGGCGGTAGCTGGTGATGGGCTTGGCGGCGCGCGCGAAGAAGGAGACGTCGAGGGGGGCGTTCATCGGGGGTGTGAAGTTGGCGCGCGATTTTAAGGCGCCGTCCGGGTTTTCACCGAATGCAGCCCGCGCAGCCCTGTCCACCCAGGGGTCAAGATCCGGTTTATACGCCGGTCTCGCCAGCGCCTGTGACGAGCTTTTCCAGCAGCCGCCGCAACTCCTGAACCTCTTGGGGTGCCAAGGGCGCCATCAGCCTTCGCTGCGACTCCCCTATCGGGCCCTTCAACTGCGCAACCACCTCGCACCCAGCAGGCGTCACCCACAAGCGGCGGCGGCGGCGGTCCGATTCATCCAATTCACGCTTCAGCCAGCCTTTCGACTCCAGCCGCCCGATCACCGAGCCCGACGTGGCCGCGTCCATCGCCACCTGCTGCGCCAGGCTCACCTGATCGATGCCGGGGCTGTCGATCAGCGCATTGAGGATGGCGAACTGCACGGGGGTGATGTCCAGCTGCGCGGCCGCGTCCATAAAGATGGCGACCGACACTTGGTGCGCGCGCCGGATCAGATAACCCGGCGCATTGCGGAAATCAAAGCTCTGTGGGGAAACGTTGCTCTCGGCCATGCGCGCAAGTGTAGCGATCGAGCCACCCGGGTTCCCCCCTATGGTCAGCCTCCAAATCGTACGCATACTTACAAGATACACAACGTCGTTGAAGGAGTACCCCGACATGATCCAACGCCGCACCTTGCTGCAATCCGGCGCAGCCGTGGCCCTGGGCACCCCCGCCCTGGTTGGCTTCGCCCAGCAAAGCGTCACACTCAAGTTCCACACGTTCATGGCCCCCATGTCCAACGTGTGGCTGAACATGCACAAGGCCTGGATGGACAAGGTCGAAAAAGAATCCGGCGGACGCATCAAGTTCGAGGCCTACCCGGCCATGCAGCTCGGCGGCTCCCCCGTGCAGTTGTTCGACCAGGCCAAGGACGGCGTGGTCGACATCGTCTGGACCCTGCCCGGCAACACCCCGGGCCGCTTCCCGCGAACCGAGGTGTTCGAGCTGCCGTTCATGATGAGCAACGCCGAAGCCACCTCCAAGGCCTTCTGGGAATACATCCAGACCAAAGCCCAGGATGAGTACAAGGACGTGCAGCCCCTGGCATTGCAGGTGCACGGCCCCGGCATGTTCCATACAAAATCCAAGCAGATCCGCAACCCCGACGATCTGCGCGGTTTGAAGCTGCGCGGCCCGACCCGCCAGATCACCAAGATGCTGGGCTACCTGGGTGCCACCCCCGTGGGCATGCCGCTGCCGCAGATTCCGGACTCGCTCTCCAAGGGCGTGATTGACGGCTGTGTGATTCCCTGGGAAGTCGTGCCTTCGGTGAAGGTCCACGAGCTGACCTCCTTCCACAGCGAATTTGCCCCGGCTGGTGGTGCCCTGTACACCACCACCTTCGTGATGGGCATGAACAAGGCCAAGTACAACTCGCTGCCGCCCGATCTGAAGAAGATCATTGACGACAACTCTGGCATGGCGACGTCCGCTTTCCTGGGCCGCGTGCAACAGGCTGGCGACATTCCAGGGCGCAAAGCTGCGGTGGACCGGGGCAACACCATCTACACCATTTCGCAGGCCGATGCACAGGAATTCCGCCGCAAGGCCCGCCAAGTGGAGGTGGAATGGGTGCAGGACATGGACCGCCGCGGCTTCAATGGACGCGATCTGCTGGAAACTGCCCGCGCCTTGATCGAGAAACACACCAAGACGACGAAGTCCTGACCGGCAAGCGATAGCAAGCCTTCATCAGCCAGCCTGCGAGCCCTGGTGCTCCGGCTGGCTTTTTTGCGGTCACGTGCTGCCGCTAAACTGTTCCCATGTTTCGAGCCCCCATCAAACACTGCCGCACATGCGGCTCTGCCGTTGAACATCGTGTCCCTGACGACGGAGACACCAAAGTGCGGGCGGTCTGCCCATCCTGCGGCACCATCCACTACGAGAATCCGTTGAATGTCGTCGGCACGGTGCCGTACTGGGGTGAAAGCGGCGAATGGGTGCTCCTGTGCAAACGCAACATCGAACCCCGCTATGGCAAATGGACGCTGCCTGCCGGGTTCATGGAGCTGGGTGAGTCCACCGCGGAAGGCGCCTTGCGCGAAACCATCGAGGAAGCAGGCGCCCAGGTGGAAATGGAGGGCCTGTTCACAGTGCTCAATGTGGTGCGGGTGGGGCAGGTCCACCTTTACTACCGCGCGCGCCTGCTGAGCGACCGCTTCAACCCCGGCTATGAAACGCAAGAAGCTCGCCTGTTCAGGGAGCACGAGATACCTTGGGAAGAAATTGCCTTTCGCACCGTGAAGGAAACCCTGGAACGCTACTTTGATGATCGGCGGCGTGGAACCTTCGGCATCCACGCCGGTGACATCCAGTGATCCATCGAATTATCATATATAACACATAAAACAATCAGAAACCGTGGAGATATTGCTGATTTTTTGCCAAACACGCGTAGAATGAAACGTCTTAAGCCAGCGTTCCACTGCCGTGTCCGAACTGTTGAACACCTCCGCCCTTGATGAACTTCGCTCCGTGCTGGGCGACGAGTTTTTCGAGCTGTCAAGAATGTTCGCCCTGCAAGTGGAATCCGAAGTGGCGGGTTTGAACGAATGCTTGACGCAAGGGGACTTGCAGCGGCTGAGGCGTTTGGCACATTCCTTGAAAGGTTGCTGCGCCAACATGGGGGTGCAAGAGCTTTCACACCAGGCCAGCATCATAGAAAAAGCCGCCATGGCTAACGACACAGCGACCATCCAAGCGCTGGTACCCGCCTTGGCCCCCTTGGCCAGCCAGTCGCTGAAGGCCATGCGGGAGGCGGGTTATCTTTCTTCGTCGACCTGAGTGTTGGCTCTGTCAGCTGAACAAACGCCTGGAAAGCGCCGACCCTGCAGCCAGTTCGCGTGCGTCCAAGGTGTCGTAAAGCACTTCCAGGTCAGCGCCAATGCGGTCCATGGCCTCGGAATGCAGCGGCTGACCTGAATCATCAGTAACCACGCCTTCCATGGCCTTGGCCAAGGCGGTCGCGCACTCCCGCAGGCGCACAAAGGGTGAATCGGTGCGAGGCACGTGAGGGACATCCAAGGTCAGGTTGAACTCACGCAACGCGGTTTGCTCCGGATCGTCCGCCAGGGCTGCCTGGGTCTCGAACTGCAACACCAGCACGGGGGCACCACCCGGTTGCGACGAGGGCAGCACCATGCGGCCGGGCAGCGCACCCGCCACAAAGCCCTGCTGAGCCGCGTGCTGAGCCAGGTAGCCCGGACTCCAGGACGCCCGGCGCGCACGAACCGTGAAGCCAAGCTGCGCGTCGTGCGCGCTGGCAAACTGGTCCAGCTCCCGCGCGCGCGCCACCTCCTGCATCATCTCGGGGAAGTCGGGAGCCGCTCCAAGCACATCCGAGAAGGCCTGGACCTTCACCACGAACTCTGAGAATTCGATTTCGTTGAGCGCCCCCATGCGGTTGGCCAGTTGCACACCCGCCTGCAGGGCCGTATAGCGCTGCCCCACCCGTGGCAGCTCCCACTCCTGGGTTGCCGCGTTGAGACCTTCGACCAGAAAGGGCTTGCTGCCAACCCTGCGCGTACCCGGCAGCGCTGCCAGAACCGCGTCCCCCGAAACCTGGTGCTCCAGGTTGAGCGTGGCCATGGCGTCGATCAGCGGATCGAGCTGCGCCGGTCTCACTGCCGTCACCGAAGCCAACGCCACCGGTTGTGTCGTTGGGCCATCCCCCATACCGGCATGGGCGCCATCGCCACCCGTGGAGACGCCGTCGACAGCGGGGGATCCATCTCCGAGAACCGGTTCTCGGCGCTCGTTGCTGGACAAATCCAGCAGTCCTTCGGGGGATTCGAGGGTGCCATCGGCGTCCGTGGCACCGCCTTTGACCGGCGATCTGCGGGGTGCGTTGCGCCGTGTGGTCCATTGGTTGTAGGCCAGCACGGCGACGATCACCAGCGCGCCAATGAGCAGCAATCCAATCTGCAGGGGACTCATGGTCAGGAGGCCTCCATCATGCCAGCGGCGGTTTCCATGTCTACCGCCACAATGCGGGAGACACCCTGCTCCTGCATGGTCACGCCGATGAGCTGCTTGGCCATTTCCATGGCGATCTTGTTGTGGCTGATGAAAAGGAACTGCGTGTCGGTACTCATGCTGGCCACCAGTTTGGCATAGCGTTCAGTGTTGGCGTCGTCCAACGGGGCGTCCACCTCGTCCAGCAGACAGAACGGCGCCGGGTTGAGCTGGAAGATGGCGAACACCAACGCAATCGCGGTCAGCGCCTTCTCCCCGCCGGACAGCAGGTGGATGGTCTGGTTCTTCTTGCCTGGGGGTTGCGCCATCACCTGCACGCCAGCGTCCAGGATTTCTTCGCCCGTCATCACCAATCGAGCCTGCCCACCGCCAAACAGTTCCGGGAACATCTTGCCGAAGTGGGTGTTGACGGTTTCAAAGGTGTTGCCCAGCAGGTCGCGCGTTTCGGCGTCGATCTTCTTGATCGCGTCTTCCAGTGTGCTGATGGCTTCGTTGAGGTCGTCGGACTGAGCGTCCAGGAATTGCTTGCGCTCGCGGGCAGACGACAGCTCTTCCAAGGCTGCAAGGTTGACTGCACCCAGCGCCGTGATTTCGCGTTGGCAGCGGTCGATCTCTCCTTGCAGGCCGTAGAGCTTGACGCCTTCGGCCTCGATGCCCTGCTCCAGCGCTTGCAGG
>CBKZAG010000196.1:0-6286 GCA_966692625.1 uncultured Comamonadaceae bacterium | reverse complement strand
TGCGCGAGCTGTCGTTCGACTTCGTGAAGATCGACGGCGCCTTTGTGCGCAACATCCTCAACTCCAAGATCGACCATTCGCTGGTGCGCAACCTCACGCACCTGTGCCAGGACATCGGCATCCGCGTGGTGGCGGAGTTCGTGGAGTCAGAAGAGCTGTGGCAGGCCTTGAGGCAGATCGGCATCGACTTTGCGCAGGGCTACCACCTGGGCCTGCCTTCGCCAGCCATGCCCTGATCAGCCCTGCACGGCGCGCTGCTGCAGCCATTTTGGTACGGCAGCGCGGTTGCAGTTCTGCAGGCCTACCAGCAGGGCGTGGTCCGGTTGCGGCACGCCATGCCGTTCGCGCAAGTCCTGCTGGATGCGGCCCAGCAAGGCCGCGGCCATCTCAGCGTCGGCCAATGCCCGGTGCGCCTGGCCCGTGCGGGGCAGCCCGTGAAAGTCCACCAGTGTGCCCAGCTTGTGGTTGGGCGCCTGCGGGTACAGCCTGCGCGACAGCAGCACCGTGCAGGCAAAGGGCTGCGGCGCCGCCAGTTCCAGCCGGGCCAGTTCACCTTGCCAGAACTTGCGGTCGAACGAGGCGTTGTGCGCCACCATGGGCGCGTCGCCCACAAAGCGCGCGGCCTCGCGCATCACCTCGGCGGCCGGGGGCGCTTCGCGCACCATGGCGTTGGTGATGCCCGTGAGCTGCGTGATGAACGGCGGAATCCACACCCCGGCGTTCATCAGGCTCTGGTAGCGGTCCACCACCTGGCCGTCTTCCAGCAGCACGATGGCCACCTCTGTGGCGCGCCCGCCCGTCTCGGGCGACATGCCCGTGGTCTCGAAGTCGATGACGGCGATCGGGCCCATGGCGCGGGGTCAGGCCTTCTTCACGAATTCCGACTTCAGCAGCAGGCTGCCCATGTCGGTCTTGCAGTCGATGTTGTGCCCGTCGGCACCATCCACCAGGCGTATGCCCTTGACCTTGGTGCCCTTCTTCAGCGTGCCGCCGCCCTTGACCTTCAGGTCCTTCACCAGGATCACGCTGTCACCGTCGGCCAGCAGGTTGCCGTTGGCATCGCGCACGCTGGTGTCGCCGTCAGCAGCGTCGTCAGGGGCGTCTTCGGCCGACCATTCGAAACCGCAGTCCGGGCAGATCAGCGTTTCGCCGTCGGGGTAGGTGTTTTCCAGGCCGCATTGCGGGCAGGGGGGGACGGTGGGGGTATTCATCCGGGAATTCTGGCACACCCCCACTGTGAGCTTTGCTGAATACAATCGTTTGGTGGACACACCCTCCCCATTGCAGCTTCGCCCGGAACACCTGGCCATGATGGAACGGGGGGTATCGGCCATTGTCGGTTCCTGCAGCCGTGTGCTGGTGCCCAGCGTCATGCGCGCGGTGGGCTACCGGCTCGCCAGCGGCGGGGCCGAGATCACGGTCTACCTCACCCACAGCCAGTCGCGCCAGTTGCTGCAGGACGTGGCCGACACGGGCCGTGTCACCGTGGTGTTCAGCGAACCGTCCAGCCACCTCACGGTACAGATCAAGTCTGCGCGCGCGCGGGTCGTGCATGTGGACGAGGGCGCTGCGGCAGAGATGGCGCGTTACCTGGCGGCCATGGAAATGCAGGTGGGCCTGGTGGGGTTCGAGCCGCGTTTCGTGCAGGCCATGCTCAGCCACGACCCCGCCGACCTTGCTGGCATCCATCTGCTGGCCGACGTGGCGTTCGACCAGACCCCTGGCCCCCAAGCGGGTCAGGCGTTGCGCTCTTGCACTTCTGCGTCATGAGCGCCGCCTGCCTGCCCCTCTCGGCCCTGCGGGCCTGCCTGGAAGGTGCCATCCCGTCGATGATGGCAACCACCGCCATCGACGGTACGCCCAACGTCGCCTACATCTCGCAGGTGTTCTACATGGACGAAGGGCACGTGGCCCTGTCCTTCCAGTTCTTCAACAAGACGCGGCAGAACATCCTGGCCAACCCGCGCGCCACGGTGCTGCTGCTGCACCCGGTCACCGCACAGTTCTTTCGCCTGCACTTGCGTTACCTGCGTACCGAATCGTCCGGCCCTGTTTTCGAGAGCATGAAGGCGCAGCTGGCGGGCATCGCCTCGCACGCGGGCATGGACGGGGTTTTCCGCCTGCTCGGCTCCGACATCTACGAGGTGCTGGAAATCGAATGCCTGGGCCAGCCCCAGTTGCCCGATGCGCCAGCGCGCTGCAGCCTGCTGGGCTCGCTGCGCCAGACCGCGCAGCGGCTGTCGGCGTGCACCTCGCTCGAATCGCTGCTGGATGCCTGCGTGGACGCCCTTCAGGCCCTGCTCGGCATTGACCACGCCATGGTGCTGATGCTCGACCCGCTGACGCAGCGCCTCTACACCGTGGCCAGCCTGGGCTACGACCGCTCTGGCGTGGGGTCCGAAATCGCGCTGGGCGACGGCGTCATAGGTGTGGCAGCACGCGAGCGCACACCAGTGCGCATTTCGCACATGAACAGCGCCTACCTGTACAGCCGCGCCTTGCGCAAGAGCGTGCAGCCGGGCGGGGAGCTGCCAGCCACCGAAATTCCCTACCCCGGCCTGCACGAGCCGCACAGCCAACTGGCGGTATCCATCGTCAACGGAGCACGCCTGCTGGGCGTGCTGTTCGTGGAAAGCCCGCAGGACCTGCGTTTCAACTTCGAGGACGAGGACGCACTGGTGGTCATCGCCGGGCACCTGGGGGCGGCCATTGACCACCTGCGTGACAGCACCTCGCCGGTCGAAGCCGTTGCTGATCTGGCGGAGGCGGCGCCATCGCCCAAAGTGGACGGTCCGCCGCTGCGCGTGCGCCGCTACCAGGCCAACAACAGCATCTTCATCGGCGACGACTACCTCATCAAGGGTGTGGCGGGGGCCATTCTGTGGTGCATGCTGCGCGAATACCGCAACCGGGGACGAACGGAGTTCTCCAACCGGGAGCTGAGGCTGGACCCCACCATCGGCCTGCCCGACGTGAGCGACAACCTGGAGGCGCGGCTGGTGTTGCTGCAGCGGCGCTTGCGCGAATACAGTCCCGACCTTCGCCTGGAGAAATGCGGGCGCGGGCGCCTGCGGCTGCAGGTGCTGCGCCCGCTGGAACTCACCGACGTGGCGGCCTGAAGGCAAGGCGGCCGCTCAGCTGGCCAGGCCAGGCACGGCCTGCAGCCCCAGCGCGCTGGCCAGTTTGCTCCACTCCTTGCTGCTCAGGTGCGGGCGCACCACGTCCAGCGCGGCAGCGAATGCAGGTGCCGGTGCGTTGGCCTGCATGTCGGCCAGCATGCCCGCGCGCTCGCCGGGGTTCAGGTGCGGCACCATCCAGCGCAGGATGAACATCATTTCCTCCGGTGGGATGGAGCCCACCAGTGCTTCGTGCACGGCGTGCAGTTCCGCGTCGGTGTAGTGGGCCCACAGGGCGTCGTTGTGCACGGTTTCTTCCACTTGCATGTGCTGGAAGTTGTCTGCCACGAACAGTGCCAGCTGCTGGTAGAGCGCTTGCAGCATGCCCGGCTTTTGCTCTGCGGGGGCCTGCCGCACGGCGTCGTTGGCGCGGCGCAGGGTGCCAATGTGCTCCAGGTGGTGCAGGTGTTCTTCAGCCACGCCCGCACTGCAGCCTGCAAAGCGGGCTTCGATGGCGGTGTGCACATAGTTGTTCTCGTGCTGCACGTGGTGCACGCAGAACGTCAGCAGTACGTCCACGCGGGCCAGGGTCTCGTTCAGTTCAACGGCGTCTTGCGGGTCGGCGCGGCCCACGGCCAGCAGCGTGTCGCACATCAGCGCGCGAATGGCCTTGTGGATGGGGCCATACATGTCGAGGCGAGGGGCCTGGGCGTCGGCCAGTTTGGCCATTTCCTGGGAGTCGAAATTCATGGTGTCCTTCTTTCGCAAGGTTTGGTGTCTGGCCCCCGGCACCATGCCGAACGCCATGCGAAGAAGTCTAGAAATCCGCCCCCTTGGCCGTTCCTAAGAATGCCTTACGTGTTCCGTAAAAGTTTCTTAAACGGCTGTGGCCCAGCCGTTCAGCCGCTCAGCCACGGATGGGGCCGGGCGCCACCAGCAGGGCCACGGCTTCGTCTAGCGACGGGGGCATGGGGCGCGGGCGCGGTTCCCCAGGCAGGCTGCCGTAGCGGTGCCCCGCTGGCAGCAGGTGCACGCGCACGCCCAGCAGCTCCAGGCGCTGGCGGCTGTCGATTTCCTGGTGGTTGGACTGCATGCGCCGCCCGTCCACCACGGTCACGGCACCCTGGCCGATCACCTCCACCCCTTGCCCACGCTCAATCACCAGGGCGGTGTCCTCGTCCACGCCTATGCCCAGCATGTCGGGCCGCTGTGCCAGCGCCGACAAGAGGCGACCCAGGCGGCCGCGTTCCGAAAAGTGCTGGTCCACAATCGCGTTGGCCACAAAGCCCAGGCCGATATCGAGTTCAGCGGCTTCTTTTTCGGGTAGGCGGGTGGCCTCGCCCTGTACCAGCATGTTGCGCGACAGGGCCGCCGCGCCCGCGCTGGTGCCGCCAATGCAGCTGCCCCGCAGGTGGAAGGCCACGTGCAGGGCGCGAAAGGCCTGCGTCTCCCACAGCTTGTCCATCAGGCGGCGCTGGTCGCCGCCCGACAGAAAGATGCCGTCTGCGCCCAGGATCTGGTCGCTCACCTCGGTGCTGTCGGCAGCCTCGCGGTCGGGGATGTAGATGGGCGCGCGGTCGGCCACGCCCAATTCGCCAAACACCCGGTCGTAGGTCTGCCAGGCCCCTTCGGGGTCGCCGCTGGCGGCCGAGATGACCCGGATGCGCGCGTCCGTGCCGCCGCAAAGCTCCACGAAGCGCCGCAGGATCACCTTGTCCTGCAGCTTGTCCTCGGCTCCGCCGATGACCATGATCCGCCCGATGCGCCTGGGCGGTGCGGCAGCGAAGGCGAGGCGGGAGAGGGAAGGAAGCGCGAGCAGCGCGGCGGAGGCAGACAGGCAGAAACGGCGGGACCACATGGTGCGGGGATGATACGGCAGCGAGGTGAAGGTACTGTGTCTGCTTGGACGTCTGCCTTCATTCGCTTCGTAAAAACAGGAAATTCAGTCAACAAAACTCACCTTTTTTCTGTGTGTGAATGCGCGTATTCTGCAAAGTCCCAAGGCTTTTCAACCTCTTTGCGGAGACACACGAAATGAAACTCTTCTCTACCCTGGCCCTGGCGTTCGCGCTGGGCCTTTCTCTGGTCAGCATGGACGCTGACGCCAAGCGTCTGGGCGGCGGCAAGTCCGTTGGCATGCAGCGCACTGCGCCCGCCCAAAAGGCGCCCGACAACACGGCCACCGCTGCGCCCACTGGCGCCGCTGCAGGCACGGCGGCGGCGGCCCCCGGCCGTTCCTGGATGGGGCCTGTGGCTGGCATTGCCGCCGGTCTGGGCTTGGCGGCGCTGGCTTCCTACCTGGGCTTTGGCGAAGAAATGGCCACCATGCTGCTGATCGGCCTGGCCGTGATGGCGGCGCTGGCTGTCATCGGCTTCATCATGCGCAAACGTGCGGCACAGTCCGCGCCACGCATGGCCTACGCAGGGTCAGGCAACAACACGCAACGCGCCCCGGCGCATGACGTGCTGATGCCGCGCACCCCCGTTGGTGCAGCCACGGGTGGTGGTTCCATGATTGGCAGCGGGCTGGCTCAGCCCGCCATTCCGGCCGACTTCGACGTGGCGGGTTTTGTGCGCAACGCCAAGGTGCAGTTCATCCGTCTGCAGGCCGCCAACGACGCAGCCAACCTTGAAGATATCCGCCAGTTCACCACGCCCGAGATGTTTGCTGAGCTGAAGATGGACATCGCGGACCGTGGCGCCGCAGCCCAAGCCACCGAAGTGGTGCGGGTGGATGCCGACGTGATCGAAGTGGCCGAAGAGGCTGCCCGCTACGTGGTGAGCGTGCGCTTTACTGGCGAAGTGCGCGAAGGCGCCCAAGGGCCGCTGGAGCCGTTCAACGAGATCTGGCACCTGGAGAAGCCGCGCGCAGGCAGCGGCGGCTGGGTGCTGGCAGGTATCCAGCAGGCGGAGTAAAGCGCCCCGCCTCTGGCGTCACCTAAGCTCTTCAACGGGCAGCACCGAAGCCCTGCCGCCAACCAGCGGCAGGGCTTCGGCCTTTTGGGTGGCCGCCAGCAGGGTGCCCAGCGCGGTGGTTTCCGTCAGCAGGAACAGCTGTCTGCGTTCTGGCTGCGCCTGTGTCGTCCATTGGTGACTGCGCGCCACGCGCACGCCGTGACGCGCCAAGGCCTCTGCCACCTGTGCCGCGTCGTCATCCGTGCCCAGTAGCC
>CBKZAG010000195.1:0-6307 GCA_966692625.1 uncultured Comamonadaceae bacterium | reverse complement strand
GCCTGTTGCGCGCTGAAGTCTGGCAGCAAGGCCACGCCCAGCCCGGCCAACGCGGCATCGCGCAAAGCCTCGCTGTTGTTGGCCGACAGCGAGCCCGTGACGGGCAGCGTCTGGCGCTCGCCAGCCCGGGCGCCTTCCAGGGCCTCGAACGTCCAGGTGGGCGTGGCTGGCGCGCGCGGGTAGTGCAGGCAGTTGTGTTGCAGCAAATCCTCGGGCCGCACCGGCGTGCCGTGGCGGCGCAGGTAGGCGCGGCTGGCCACCAGCACGCTGTGCGTGCCGCACAGGCGCCAAGCCACGTGTGTGTCGGGCGGCTGCGCGGTATGGCGAATGGCCAGGTCAAAACCTTCCGTGGCCAACGAACTCAGCCGGTCCGACAGGTCCAGCTCCAGCCGGATGTCGGGGTACTGCCGCAAGAAGGCCGCCAGGTGCGGGACCAGTTGCTGCCGCGCCAGCGCTACGGGGGCCGTCAGGCGCAGCAGGCCGCGCGGCTGCGCCGCCTGGTCGCTCACCTCGTCGAAGGTCTGCGCAATGTGTTCGAACGGCCCGCGCACCTCGTCCACCAGGCGCTGGCCCGCCTCGGTCAGGCGCACGCTGCGCGTGGTGCGGCGCACCAGCGGCACACCGGCCACGCGTTCCAGTTCGGCCACGCGCTGACTCATGGCCGCCTTGCTCACGCCCAGGCGCGCCGCCGCCGCTGTGAAGCTGCCTTGCTGCGCCAGCACGGTGAGCCAGTGCAGGTGGCCCCAATAAGCCTGGATTTTTTCGTCTTTCATTCCTCTATTGTTCACCAAACAGAACAATGTTTTCAGGTTTTTCGTCTAGGCAGGCAGGGGCGCGCTCCCTACACTGGCAGCCATTCCCCTTTAAATATGGAGACTTCCATGACCCCCTACACCGACAACACCGAAGTGGCGCAATACATTGCTGGCCAGCGCACCCCCGGCCAGAGCCAGCGCACCCAGCCCGTCTACAACCCCGCCACGGGCGCCGTGGCGCGCCAGGTGCGGCTGGGGGATGCAACCGACGTGAACACCGCCGTGGCCGCCGCCCAGGCCGCCTTCCCCGCCTGGGCCGACACGTCGCCGCTGCGCCGCTCGCGCGTCATGTTCAAGTTCCTGGAGCTGCTCAACCAGCACCGCGACGATCTGGCCCGCATGATCACCGCCGAGCATGGCAAGGTCTTCACCGACGCGCAGGGCGAAGTCACGCGCGGCATCGAGATCGTCGAATTCGCCTGCGGCATCCCGCAGTTGCTCAAGGGCGACTACACCGAGCAGGTCTCCACCAACATCGACAACTGGACCATGCGCCAGCCGCTGGGTGTGGTGGCGGGCATCACCCCGTTCAACTTCCCGGTGATGGTGCCCATGTGGATGTTCCCCGTGGCCATCGCCTGCGGCAACACCTTCGTGCTCAAGCCCAGCCCCATCGACCCGTCGCCCTCGCTCTTCATCGCCGACCTGCTCAAGCAGGCTGGCCTGCCGGACGGCGTGTTCAACGTGGTGCAGGGCGACAAGGCGGCCGTGGACGCGCTGCTGGACCACCCCGACGTCAAGGCCGTGAGCTTCGTGGGCTCCACCCCGATCGCCAACTACATCTACGAAACCGGCGCGCGCCACGGCAAGCGCGTGCAGGCCCTGGGCGGCGCCAAGAACCACATGGTCGTGATGCCCGACGCCGACGTGAACCAGGTGGTGGACGCGCTGATTGGCGCAGCCTACGGTTCCGCCGGTGAGCGTTGCATGGCCATCTCGGTGGCGGTGTTCGTGGGCGACGTGGCAGAAAAGGTCATGCCCCTGTTGATCGAGCGCACCAAGGAACTCAAGGTGCTCGACGGGATGAACCTGGCCGCCGAAATGGGCCCCATCGTGACCGACGTGGCGCGCCAGCGCATCACCGGCTACATCGAGCAGGGCGTGAAGGAAGGCGCCAAGCTGCTGGTCGATGGCCGGGGCTTTGACGGCGAGCGTGCTGGCAACGGGTGCCAGAACGGTTTCTGGCTGGGCGGCACGCTGTTCGACCACGTCACGCCCGACATGCGCATCTACAAGGAAGAGATCTTCGGCCCGGTGCTGGCCTGCGTGCGCGTGCCGGACTTTGCCCAGGCCGTGCAGCTCATCAACGACCATGAGTTCGGCAACGGCACGGCCTGCTTCACCCGCGACGGCAACGTGGCGCGCGAATTCGCCCGCCGCATCCAGGTGGGCATGGTGGGCATCAACGTGCCCATCCCGGTGCCCATGGCCTGGCATGGCTTTGGCGGCTGGAAGCGCTCGCTCTTCGGCGACATGCACGCCTACGGTGAAGAAGGCGTGCGCTTCTACACCAAGCAGAAGTCCATCATGCAGCGCTGGCCCGAGAGCATCGCCAAGGGCGCCGAGTTCGTGATGCCTACATCCAAGTAGGACTTTCCCGATAGCGCGGCGGGAGATCGTGCTCTAAGATGGATCGTTACTTTGTTACATTCTCTCCATGAAAAAACTCACGATCTCCTCGCGTCTGAGCCTGCTGGTCGGGCTGCTGTCGGTGCTGTTGCTGGGTATCGGCCTGCTGGGTCTGTTCGGCATATCGCGCGCCAACGACGGCCTGCGCACGGTCTACCTGGAGCGGACCGTGCCCGCGACCTACCTCGGCCGCATCCAGTCCGACCTGCTGGCCAGCCGCCTGGCCGTGACCATGCCCCTGGCCATCCCCACGCCGGAAAACATCGAGGCGGCGCAGCACATCATCAAGAAGAGCACCGATGAAATCGCGGAGCTCTGGAAAAGCTATTCCGCAGGCACCTTCTCGGACGAGGAAGCGAAGCTGGTGCAGCAGTTCACCGAGAACTACGGCAAGTTCCTCAACGACGGTCTCAACCCCACGATGCAGGCCGTCTCCACTTACGACCTGTCTCAGGCCAAGCTGCTGCTGGGCCGCACGCTGCCACAGCTCTACAACGCAGCCAAGCAAGACATGGATGCGCTGGCCCAGTTGCAGATCGACCAGGCCCGCCAGGAATACGACAACGCCACGGCACGCTACCAGGGGATCCTGGCGGTGGCCATTGGGGCTATTGCGGGCGGACTGGCACTGGCGGCGGTGCTGGGCTGGATGACGGTGCGCGGCCTGGTGCGCGAACTGGGCGCCGAACCGGGCGCCGCCGCCGATCTGGTGCAGGGTGTGGCACGCGGTGACCTGACGGCAGCCATCCGCCTGCGGCAGGGAGACAGCTCCAGCCTGATGTCGCACCTGCGCGAGATGCAGGCCAGCCTGACGCGCGTGGTGACGACCGTGCGCCACAACGCCGACAGTGTGGCCACCGCCAGCGCCGAGATCGCCCAGGGCAACGCCGACCTGTCGGTGCGCACCGAAAGGCAGGCTGCCGCGCTGGAACAGACTGCAGCCTCCATGGAGCGGCTCGACTCCACCGTGCGCCACAACGCCGACAACGCCCGCCAGGCCAACCAGCTGGCCCAGGGGGCTTCCAGCATCGCCACACGCGGCGGGGAGGTGGTGCACCAGGTGGTTTCCACCATGAAAGAGATCAACGGCAGTTCACGCCAGATCGCCGACATCATCAGCGTGATCGATGGCATTGCCTTCCAGACCAACATCCTGGCCCTGAACGCTGCCGTGGAAGCGGCACGCGCCGGGGAACAAGGGCGGGGTTTTGCCGTGGTGGCGGGCGAGGTGCGCAGCCTGGCGCAGCGCAGCGCCGAAGCGGCACGGCAGATCAAGGAACTCATCAACACCAGCGTGGCACGGGTGGAGCAAGGCAGCTCCCTGGTGGACCAGGCAGGCGAGACCATGCAGGAAATCGTCGTGGCGATCCAGCGCGTGACCGACATCGTGGGCGAGATCAGCAGCGCCAGCGTGGAACAGAGCGAAGGCGTGAGCCAGATCAGCCAGGCCATCAGCGAGATGGAACGCACCACGCAGCAGAACGCCGCACTGGTGGAACAAAGCTCGGCGGCGGCGGAAAGCCTGAAGGTGCAGGCGGCGCAGATGGTGGACGCGGTGTCGGTGTTCCGGCTGGACCAGGCTCACGCAGCACAGCAACCCGTGAAGCAATCCACGGAGACCCGCAAACGCGGCTTGCCCTTGTTTGGCAAACCCCGCCTGCAGCTGCCAGCCTGACGACCAGTCAGGAGGCCCTGCGCCTCAGTCAGTTCAGCGCCATGCTGAGCTTGCGGCGGTAGCGCGACACCAGTTCCGCCTGCGGGTCTTGCGCGGCAGCGGCGGCATGGCTGGCCAGTTCGATGCCGCCTGCCGTCTTGCCCGGCACCGCACCCGCATCACGCGGCTTGGGAGGCGTCATCAGCTCCAGCAGGCCCACGTAGGTCTTGCGCGGGGCTTCCTCGGCCCACTGCTTGTCGCGCATGATGATTTCCAGCAGTTCTTCCATGGCGGCAGGCCAGTCGCCCATGGCAATGAGCACGCGGCTCTTGGCGAAGCGGGTGTCGAAATCGCGCTTGTTCTGGGCAATGGCCTCGTCGAACTGGGCGATGGTCCACTGGCCGCGCGGGTCGTTGCCGGTGAACAGCAGGGCATTGAGCCAGTGCGCCAGCGCCTCGAAGCGCAGTTGCAGCGGGATCTGCGCCATGGCCGGGGCCAGGGCCACCTCGGCTTCCTCGAAATGGCCTTCGGCGATCAGGTGCTTCACGTACTCAAAGCGCACGTCGTTGTTGGACGGATCCTGCGCCAGCTGGTGGGCCAGTTTTTCCAGGGGGCTGCCTGCGGGGGTGTCGTCGGCCTCGGGGGCGGGGGCTTCGTGCTGCGCCTCGTCTGCCGGAGGCAGGTGCTTGTCCAAAAAGGCCTTGACCTGGCCTTCGGGCAGGGCGCCCATGAAGCCGTCCACCGGCTGGCCGTTGACCATCAGCACGCAGGTGGGAATACTGCGAATGCCAAAGGCTGCCGCGAGCTGCTGTTCGTCGTCGGAATTGATCTTGACCAGCTTGAAGCGCCCGCCATAAGCGGCCTCCACCTTTTCCAGCACGGGGCCCAGCGATTTGCAGGGGCCGCACCAGGGCGCCCAGAAGTCCACCAGCACCGGCACGTGCTGGGAAGCCTCGATGACTTCGGTTTCAAAGTTGGCGATGGTGACGTCGATCATGGCGGTGCGGCTTGGGAATGGAGTAGGGGGTACGCACGGTGGCCGGAGTGGCCGTGCAGCGGCATTGTCGCCTCAAGTGGGGGCGAAACGTAAAATCCCAACTTTCATGGAGCGGCAATGAGCGCAAAGGTGCAAGTCGGCGTGGTGATGGGTTCCAACAGTGATTGGGAGACCATGAAGCACGCGGTTCAGATTTTCCAACAGTTTGGCGTGGCCCACGAGGCACGGGTCGTCTCGGCGCACCGCATGCCCGACGACATGTTCGCCTACGCCGAAGCAGCGGCAGGCCGGGGCCTGAAGGCGATTGTGGCGGGTGCGGGCGGTGCGGCCCACCTGCCGGGCATGCTGGCGTCCAAGACGACGGTACCGGTGTTGGGTGTGCCGGTGCAGACCAAGGCACTGTCGGGCGTGGATTCGCTGCACAGCATTGTGCAGATGCCCAAGGGCATTCCGGTGGCCACCTTTGCCATTGGCGCAGCGGGTGCAGCCAACGCGGCGCTGTTTGCCGTGGCCATGCTGGCCAACGAAGACCCGGCGCTGCTGCAGCAGTTGCAAGCCTTCCGCGCCGCGCAGACCGAAGCCGCGCGCGCCATGACCCTGCCCCCGCCGGAGGCCGCATGAGCCAAGGCACGCGCAAAGCCATATTGCCCGGCCAGATGGGCGCCAACGGCCAGGTGGCCACGCTGGGCGTGATGGGCGGCGGCCAGCTGGGCCGCATGTTCGTGCAGGCCGCCCAGGAGATGGGCTACTTCACCGCCGTGCTGGACCCGGACCCGGCCAGCCCCGCAGGCCTGGTGAGCCACTACCACGTGCAGACCGGCTACGAGGACGAACAAGGCCTGGCGCAGCTGATGCAGCGCTGCGAAGCCATCACCACCGAGTTCGAGAACGTGCCCGCCCCCGCACTGGTGACGCTGGGTGCCCACCGCCCCGTGGCCCCTGCGGCCAGCGCCGTGGCCGTGGCACAAGACCGCATTGCCGAAAAAGCCCACTTCGTGGCCTGCGCGCAAGCCGGTGGTGTGGGCCCCGCGCCCTACGCCGCCATCGAAAGCGAAACGCTGCTGGACGCCGTGCCCGCCGATCTGCTGCCCGGCATTCTGAAGACCGCGCGCCTGGGTTACGACGGCAAGGGCCAGGCCCGCGTGAAAGACCGCGCGGAACTTGCCGCCGCCTGGGAGCGCATGGGCCGCGTGCCCTGCGTGCTGGAAAAGC
>CBKZAG010000194.1:0-6323 GCA_966692625.1 uncultured Comamonadaceae bacterium | reverse complement strand
GCCTCATCGCGCGGCAAGCGGCGTATCCACAAGGGCATGGCCACGTTGTCTTGCGCGCTGAATTCCGGCAGCAGGTGGTGGAACTGGTACACGAAACCCAGGTGGCGGTTGCGCATCACACCCTGCTGCGCGGGCGCCAGGCGCTGCAGGGGCTCGCCCTGTAGCAGCACCTCGCCTGCGGTGGGGGCGTCCAGCCCGCCCAGCAAATGCAGCAGCGTGCTCTTGCCCGAGCCCGAAGCACCCACGATGGCCACCGTTTCGCCCGCGTACACCTGCAGGTCCACGCCCTGCAGCACTGTCACGTCAATACGCCCCTCGTGGAAACGCTTGACCAGACCGGTGGCCGCCAGCACCGGACGTTTGTTCACGTCATTCATAGCGCAACGCCTCCGCCGGGTTCACGCGGCTGGCGCGCCAGCTCGGATACAGCGTGGCCACGAACGCCAACACCAGGGAAATCAAGGCAATGGGCACGATGTCGCCACGCTGCGGGTCGCTGGGCATGCGGCTGATGAGGTAGATGTCTTGCGGCAAAAAGCTTGCGCCCAGCAGGCGTTCCAGTGCTGGCACGATGGTGTCGATGTTGAACGCCACGCCCAGGCCGAGCAACAGCCCCACCCCGGTGCCAATGACGCCCACCATGGCCCCTTGCACCACGAAAACACCCATGATGCTGCGTGGGCTGGCCCCCAGCGTGCGCAGGATGGCGATGTCGGCGCGCTTGTCGGTCACCGTCATCACCAGGGTGGACACCAGGTTGAACGCCGCCACCGCCACGATGAGCGTGAGGATGATGAACATCATGCGTTTTTCCAGCTGCACGGCGGCAAACCAGGTGCGGTTCTGGCGCGTCCAGTCGCTGATGAGCAAGTCACCGCTGAGCGTGCCTGCCAGCTGCAGCGCCACGTCGCGCGCGGCGTGCAGATCGCGGATCTTCACGCGCACGCCGGTGGGGCCTTCCAGGCGGAAGATGCGCGCCGCGTCCTCCTGGTGCACGAAGGCCAGCGTGGAGTCGTATTCGTAGTGGCCGGAATCGAAGACCCCCACCACGGTCATCTGCCGCAGGCGTGGCACCACACCCGCCGGGGTGAGCTGCCCGCTGGGGGCGATGAGGGTGACCGCGTCGCCCTGAGACACGCCCAGGCTGCGCGCCAGCGCACCGCCCAGCACCACACCGTATTGCCCGGGCTGCAAACGCGGCAACACGGTCTGCGCCAGGTCGGCCGCCAAGTTGGTGACCTGCGGCTCCAGCGCCGGGTCAATGCCCCGGATGAGCGCGCCCTTCATGTCCTCGCCCCGCGCCAGCAGGCCCTGGGCAGCAATGAAGGGGGCGGCGCCCACCACCTCGGGGTTGGCCTTCACCTCGCGCAGGGTAAGCGCGGGGTCGGGCAGCGCCTCGCCATTGGGCGCGAACACTTCAATGTGCGACAGCACGCCCAGCATGCGGTCGCGCACCTCCTTCTGGAAGCCGTTCATCACGCTCAGCACAATGATGAGCGCGGCCACGCCCAGCGAAATGCCCAGCATGGACACGCCGCTGATGAAGGAAATGAAGCCGTTGCGCCGGGTGGCGCGGCCAGCGCGGGTGTAGCGCCAGCCGAGTAGGAATTCGTAGGGGATTTGCATCGATAGGGGCTCGTCCAACCCTGGATTGTGGCATCCCCGACAATCGGGGGATGTCCCCCCACCTGATCGTCCCCTTCGCCGCCGCCAGCGGCGACGCCTGCCACGCCATCCTGCCCAAGCTGGAACTGCCCCGCCTGCAACGCCTGCTGCAACGCTGGCACCCGGCTGGCGACGACCGGGGCGACGACTACAGCCTGAGCACGCCACACGAACGCGCCCTGGCCCGCACCTTGGGCTGGCCGGAACTGCCCGACGGCGCCCTGCCCTGGGCCGCCTGGGAATCCGGTGTCAGCGGCGTGGCCAGCGCCTGGTTCACGCCCTGCCATTGGAGCGTGGGCATGGAACAAGTGACCCTGCTGCCCCCTGGCGAACTGGACCTGCGAGAGGACGAATCCCGCGCGCTGCTGGAAGCGCTGCGCCCTTTCTGCGCAGAAGACGGCATTACCCTGACGTATGAAGCACCTGACCGCTGGCTGGCCACGGGCGACTGGTTTGAGCAGCAGCCCTGCGCCAGCCTGGACCGCGTGGCCCACCGCCGCGTGGACGCCTGGCTGCCCCGCGACGGCCGTGTGCTGCGCCTGCAGAACGAAGCGCAAATGCTGTTCTACACCCACCCGGTGAACGACGCGCGCACAGCGCGCGGTGTGCCTGCCGTGAACGGCTTCTGGCTGAGTGGCACCGGCACCTGGCAGTCGGGCTGGTCTGCCACCGAACCAGCCCCCCTGGTGCCGCAAGGCCTGCGCCACGCCGCCCTGTGCGGCGACTGGGCGGCCTGGCAAAAGGCCTGGGCTGTGCTGGACGCAACGGAAATCAACAAATGGCTGGAGCGCGCCGAACGCGGCGAGGCGCTGCAGCTGACCCTGTGCGGCGAACACAGCAGCCGCACCTGGCAAAGCACGGCCCCCGGCGACACGCCCCGCCCCGGCTGGACGCAGCGCCTGCTGAGCAAGCTGCGCCCTGCCGCCGCACCTAGCGTACAAGACGCCCTGAAGGACCTATGAAGCTGATCCCCCGCGACGCCCCGCCCCGTGCCGTCTGGGCGCTGGAGCAGGCGGGCATCCACCCCCTGCTGGCCCGCCTGTACGCCGCACGTGGCGTGCAACACCCCGACGAACTGGACGACGCCCTCACGCGCCTGCTGCCCCCCGCGCAGATGAAAGGCACCACCGACGCCGCGCGCCTTCTGGCCAACGCCATGGCGGCGGGTCTGCGTATCTGCATCGTGGCCGACTACGACTGCGACGGTGCCACCGCCTGTGCCGTGGGCCTGCGCGGCCTGCGCATGCTGGGCCAGCCACTGGGGTTTGATCGCATCGACTACCTCGTACCCGACCGCGTGGCCGACGGCTACGGCCTCACCCCATCCATCGCAGATCGCGTGAAGGCACGCGGGGCGGACGTGCTCGTCACCGTGGACAACGGCATTGCCAGCGTGGACGGCGTGGCGCATGCCCGCGCGCTGGGCCTGCAGGTGCTGGTGACGGACCACCACCTGCCCGCCGTCATCAGTGGCCAAGTGCAACTGCCGCAGGACTGCGTGATCGTCAACCCCAACCAGCCTGGCTGCCCGTTTGAGAGCAAGGCCATGGCGGGCGTGGGCGTGATGTTCTACGTGTTGCTGGCCCTGCGTGCCGAACTGCGCGCACGTGGGGCATTCGATGCGTCCACACAACCGCGCATCGACGCCCTGCTGCCCCTGGTGGCTCTGGGCACCGTGGCCGACGTGGTGCGCCTGGACGCGCACAACCGCCGCCTGGTGGCGCAGGGCCTGCGGCGCATCCGCGCTGGCGCCATGCCTGCGGGTATGGCCGCGCTGTTCAAGGTCGCCGCACGCCGCCCTGAGGCGGCCACCAGCTTCGACCTGGGCTTTGCGCTGGGCCCGCGCCTCAACGCCGCCGGGCGGCTGAGCGACATGACCCTGGGCATCGAATGCCTGTGCACCGACGACGCCAGCCGCGCGCAGGAACTGGCCCAGGCGCTGGACGGCATCAACCGCGAACGCAAGACGCTGGAAGGCGACATGCGCGAGCAGGCCCTGCAACTGGCCGAACAGCTGTGGGACGAAGCCGACACACCGCCCTCGGCCCTGTGCCTGTTCGACCCCGACTTCCATGAAGGTGTGGTGGGCATCGTCGCCGCGCGCCTGAAGGACAAGCTGCACCGCCCCACCTTTGTGTTCGCAGCCAGCCAGGCCGAAGGCAAGGGCCACGAACTCAAAGGGTCTGGCCGCTCCATCCCCGGTTTCCATCTGCGAGATGCACTGGACCTGATCGCCAAACGCCACCCCGGCGTGCTGCTGCGCTTTGGCGGACACGCCGCAGCAGCAGGTTGCACCATTGGCGAGGAACACCTGGACACCTTTGAGCAAGCCCTGCAACAGGTGGCCGCCGAATGGCTGGACGAAGCCACCCTGCAGCGCCGCCTGGAAACCGACGGGCGGCTGGACCCGCAGTACCGCCGCGTGGACCTGGTGGACACGCTGCAGCGCCAGGTGTGGGGCCAGGGTTTCGCACCACCGGTGTTCTGCGAGGAAGTGGACGTGATCTCGCAACGGCTGGTGGGGCAAAAGCACCTGTCGCTGCGGCTGCGCCACGCGGGGGAACTGGTGGACGGCATCTGGTTCGGCCATGTGGACCCCCTGCCCGCCCGCGTGAAGCTGGCCTTCCGGCTGGACGCCGACGAGTGGCAAGGCCAGCGCCGCCTGCGCTTTCTGGTGGAAGGCGCGGAGCTTTGAACACCGCCAGCCCAGTGGCAGCGCAAGCCCCCCGGGCG
Source organism: uncultured Comamonadaceae bacterium (assembly GCA_966692625.1). Lineage (GTDB taxonomy): Bacteria > Pseudomonadota > Gammaproteobacteria > Burkholderiales > Burkholderiaceae_C > CAMLOF01. The sequence continues at coordinate 1,925 of CBKZAG010000194.1, read as the reverse complement.
TGGCGGCCCATGGCGGTGCCCGAAGGCGTTGCACTTGTTTACGCCGACGGCGCGCTGCTGGTGTTTGACAAGCCCGCCGGCTTGCTGTCCGTGCCCGGCCGTGGGCCGGAGAACGCCGACTGCCTGAGCGCCCGCGCCCAGGCCCTGTGGCCTGACGCGCTGGTGGTGCACCGGCTGGACATGGGCACTTCGGGCCTGCTGGTGATGGCGCGCGGACTGAAGGCGCAACGCACGCTCAGCCACGCCTTCGCGCAGCGGCAGGTACACAAACGATACGTGGCCGTGGTGGCGGGCACGCCCCAACCCACGCAGTCCGACGCCGACGGCTGGAACGAGATCGACCTGCCGCTGATCGTGGACTGGCCCAACCGCCCCAAAAGCAAGGTGGACTTCACGCTGGGCAAGCCCAGCCGCACACGCTGGCGCATCCACGCCGAACCGGCCAACGCCAGCATTGAAGCCACGCGGCTCGAGCTGGAACCCGTCACTGGCCGTTCGCACCAATTGCGCGTGCACCTGCAGGCCATGGGCCACCCCATCCTGGGGGACGAGCTGTACGCCGACGACACCGCGCTCGCCGCCGCGCCGCGCCTGCTGCTGCACGCCTGTTTTCTGGACCTGCCCCACCCTGTCAGCGGTGAACGCATGCAATTCACCTGCCCTGCGCCTTTTTGAGGCGATTTGCCCGAGGTCAGCCCAGCAGTTCCTGTATTTGCGGCAGGGCCTGTTCAGCGGCGCGCCGCCCTTCGGTGATGGCCGCTGCCCCCCGGTGGTAGTCCATCGCGGCGATGTCCGACAGGCGCGGGCGGATCACCACGTCCGCAGGCTCGCCCGCCAAGCGGCTTTGCGTGATGCGCACCTGCATGATGTTGAGACTCGTGGACAGCACGTCCAGCATGGAAGGCGCGTCCGCCTGTTCCGCCTGGCCATTGCCCAGCCAGTTGCGCCACTGAAAGCGCCCCAGAATCGCATCCACCACGCCCTTGCCTTCCTTGGGCGCAGCGGGTGGCTTCATGCGGCCAGACACGCGGTTGCGCCGCCCCAGCAGTTGCCAGTTCAGGTCCACCGCGATGACGAAATCCGCCCCCATGGCCCGGCACAGGGAAACGGGCACCGGGTTCACCAAACCGCCGTCCACCAGCAACTGGCCATCACGCTGCGCGGGGGTGAACAGCCCAGGCAGGGCCACCGATGCACGCACTGCGTCGATCACCGGGCCTTCGCGCAGCCATATCTCTCGGCCAGTGGACAGTTCGGTCGCCACACAGCCATAGGGTTTGGCCAGGGACTCGATGCCCGCATCCGCAAAACGCGCGCGGAAAAAATCGACCAGCTTGCCGCCTTCCACCAGGCCGCCGCCCATCTTGAAGTCCAGCAGACCGATCACCTGCTGCCAGGTGAGGGCCTTGACCCAGGGTTCCAGCCGGTCCAGCTCACCAGCGGCATAGGCCGCCCCCACCAGCGAACCGATGGAGGTGCCGCACACGACGTCGGGCGAAATGCCCGCCGCTTCCAGCGCGCGGATCACCCCGATGTGCGCCCAGCCGCGCGCCGAGCCGCTGCCCAGCGCCAGGCCGATGCGGGGACGTTGCGGCTGGCTCGCCATGGGGTGCCTAGTGCGCGCCTCAGATCAGCGGCACACCTGTCTTGCTCTGGATGAACTCGCGCGTCACGCCGTCGGCCAGCTCCACGAGCTTCAAGCCTTCGGGCGTCACGTCCATCACGCCCAGATCGGTGATGATGCGGTCCACCACGCCCTTGCCGGTGAGCGGCAGGGTGCACTCGGGCAGGATCTTCAGGTCCTCGGTGCCGTCCTTCTTCTTGGCCACGTGCTCCATCAGCACGATCACGCGTTTGACGCCTGCCACCAGGTCCATGGCGCCGCCCATGCCCTTGACCATCTTGCCCGGGATCATCCAGTTGGC
>CBKZAG010000193.1:0-6427 GCA_966692625.1 uncultured Comamonadaceae bacterium | reverse complement strand
CAATCATATCTTATATAAGACATAAGACAAATTGACGTTCGAGGGTTTACCAGGGTACACTTGGCAAGATATTTTTCTTTCAACCGTACCCACTCTGGAGTGTTTTCATGAGCAAGAAGCCCGTTCGCGTGGCCGTCACCGGCGCCGCAGGTCAAATCGGTTACGCCCTGCTGTTCCGTATTGCTTCCGGCGAGATGCTGGGCAAGGACCAGCCGGTCATTCTGCAATTGCTCGAAATTCCCGATGAAAAGGCCCAGAAGGCGCTCAAGGGCGTGATGATGGAGCTGGAAGACTGCGCTTTCCCGCTGCTGGCCGGCATGGAAGCCCACTCTGACGCGATGACCGCGTTCAAGGACACCGACTACGCCCTGCTGGTGGGCGCCCGCCCCCGTGGCCCTGGCATGGAGCGCGCCGATCTGCTGGCCGCCAACGCCCAGATCTTCACCGCCCAGGGCAAGGCCCTGAACGCCGTGGCTTCGCGCAACGTGAAAGTGCTGGTGGTGGGCAACCCCGCCAACACCAACGCCTACATCGCCATGAAGAGCGCGCCTGACCTGAAGCCGGGCAACTTCACTGCCATGTTGCGCCTGGACCACAACCGCGCCGCTTCCCAGATCGCAGCCAAGACCGGCAAGGCCGTCAAGGACATCGAAAAACTGTGCGTGTGGGGCAACCACTCGCCCACCATGTACGCCGACTACCGCTTCGCCACCATCAATGGTGAATCCGTCAAGGACATGATCAACGACCAAGTGTGGAACGAGACCGTGTTCCTGCCGACCGTGGGCAAGCGTGGCGCCGCCATCATCGAGGCGCGTGGCCTGTCTTCCGCCGCTTCCGCAGCCAACGCCGCCATCGACCACATGCGCGATTGGGCCCTGGGCACCAACGGCAAGTGGGTCACCATGGGTATCCCGTCCCAGGGCTGGTACGGCATTCCCAAGGATGTCATGTTTGGCTTCCCCGTCACCTGCGAAAACGGTGAATACAAGGTCGTCGAAGGCCTGCCAATCGACGCGTTCAGCCAGGCTTGCATCGACAAGACCCTGAAAGAGCTGACCGACGAACAGGCTGGCGTGGCCCACCTGCTGTAAGCCACTGGCATGGGCAAGCATCCACGTCAGGTGTTGCTGGGCGCACAGGCCGGGGCGGTGACGCTACCGGTGTGCGACCACTACAGCGGCGTGGAGGCGCGCATGCGCAAGAGCCTGGAGTTACAGGCCGGTTACATCGAGCGGTTCGGTGCATGCGTCTTTGACGTGACGCTGGACTGCGAGGACGGCGCGCCCGTGGGCGGCGAGGCCGAACATGCCGCTTTGGTGGCCGAACTGGCACGCGGGGTAAAGCTTGACGCTCCGGTGCGCCAGCGCGTAGGTGTGCGGGTTCACCCGGTGGACCACCCGGCTTTTGAGGCTGACGTTGCACACATCGTCGGCACGGCCGGGGCGCATCTGTCGCACCTGATGGTGCCCAAGGTGGAGTCCGAGGACGACGTGGCGCGTGCCGCGCGAGCGCTGGACGCCGCCGGTGGCGCTGATTTGCCCTTGCACGTGCTGATCGAATCGCCCCTGGCGGTGCACCGGGCCTTTGACATTGCCGCGCACCCGCGTGTGCAGTCGCTGAGCTTCGGCCTGATGGATTTTGTCTCGGCCCATGGCGGGGCCATCCCTTCGGGTGGTATGGGTGTGGCGGGGCAGTTCAGTCACCCGCTGGTCTTGCGTGCCAAGATGGACATCGCCAGTGCCTGCCATGCGTATGGCAAGGTGCCATCCCACTGCGTGGTCACCGAATTCAAGGACACGGCTGCCCTGCGGCAGGCGGCGCAGCGTGCGGCGCGCGAGCTGGGCTACGCCCGCATGTGGAGCATCCACCCCGACCAGATCGAGCCGATCCTGGAGGCTTTTGCCCCCGAGGCGCGGGAGGTGGAGAAGGCTGCGGCCATCGTGCAGGCGGCAGTGGGCGCCGACTGGGCCCCGATATCCCATGAGGGGCATTTGCACGACCGGGCCAGTTACCGCTATTTTTGGCAGGTGCTGGAGCGGGCGCACCAGACAGGCTGCGAGATGCCTGCGGGAGTCCGTTCCTATTTTGAGCCCACGGCCCATTGAGGAGACACACATGGCTGCTAACCCGTTGACCCGCTTTTCTTTTGCACCCCTGGCGGGTATGTGCCTGCTGGCAACTGCCTTGCTGTCTGTGGGTGGCCAAGCGCAGGCGCAGTCGGCTGGCCGCAAAGTGGCACCAGTTCAAGCTGGCGCTCCGGCCGAAGAGCCTTTGTCCCCGGCAGAACTGGCCATTGCTGCCAATGTGCATGTGGGCTTGCTCCCCTGCGAACTGGGGCAGACCGTGAGTATCCAGCCTGATACCCAGGCGCCAGGCTACTTCCATTTGCAGCTCAAGGGCCAGCGCTTCCGGGTGCGCCCGGTGGAAACCAGTACTGGTGCCGTGCGGCTGGAAGACAAGCTGCAAGGGGCGGTTTGGATACAGCTGCTGAACAAGTCCATGTTGATGAACCAAAAGCAGGGCCGCCGCCTGGCCGACGAGTGCATGAGTCCGATGCAGCAGGCCGCTGCCGAGCAGCTCAAGCTCAATCCGGTGCCGTCTTTGCTTGACGTGGCACAGAGCCCGTCGCGTTGAATTTCTTTCGTTTTTTCTGGAGCCAATGATGTTGCAAGCCTACCGTGAACATGCTGCCGAGCGCGCTGCGCTGGGCATTCCCCCGCTGCCGCTGTCTGCACAGCAGGTGGCAGAGCTCATCGAGCTGATCAAGAACCCGCCCGCTGGCGAGGAAGCCTTTCTGCTGGACCTGCTGACGCACCGCGTGCCCCCGGGCGTGGACGACGCCGCCAAGGTCAAGGCCAGCTTCCTGGCTGCCGTGGCGCATGGTGACATCCAGGTTGCCCTGATCAGCAAGGCCAAAGCCACCGAACTGCTGGGCACCATGGTGGGCGGCTACAACGTCAAGCCCCTGATCGACCTGCTGGACGATGCAGAAGTGGCCGACGTGGCTGCTGCTGGTCTGAAGAAGACCCTGCTGATGTTCGACGCGTTCCACGACGTGGCCGAGAAGGTCAACGCGGGCAACGCCAAGGCCAAGGAAGTGATGCAGAGCTGGGCCGACGCCGAGTGGTTCCTGAGTCGCCCTGAAGTGGCCAAGAAGATCACCGTGACCGTGTTCAAGGTGCCTGGCGAGACCAATACCGACGACCTGTCGCCCGCACCCGATGCCTGGAGCCGTCCGGACATCCCGATGCACTACCTGGCCATGCTGAAGAACACGCGCCCCGACGCGGCTTTCAAGCCCGAGGAAGATGGCAAGCGCGGTCCGATGCAGTTCATCGAGGACCTGAAGAAAAAGGGTCACCTGGTGGCCTACGTGGGTGACGTGGTCGGCACGGGTTCCAGCCGCAAGTCCGCTACCAATAGCGTGATCTGGGCAACCGGTGAAGACATCCCCTTCGTGCCGAACAAGCGCTTCGGTGGCGTGACCCTGGGCGGCAAGATCGCCCCCATCTTCTTCAACACGCAGGAAGATTCCGGTGCATTGCCGATTGAAGTGGATGTGAGCAAGCTGGAAATGGGCGACGTGATCGACGTGCTGCCCTACGAAGGCAAGATCCTGAAAAACGGCGAAACCGTGGCCGAATTCGCTCTGAAGAGCGACGTGCTGCTGGACGAAGTGCGTGCTGGTGGCCGTATCAACCTGATCATCGGCCGCTCGCTGACCGGCAAGGCGCGTGAGTTCCTGGGCCTGCCCGCTTCGACCGCTTTCCGCCTGCCTGTGGCTCCCAAGGACACCGGCAAGGGCTTCACACTGGCCCAGAAGATGGTTGGCCGCGCCTGCGGCCTGCCGGAAGGCAAGGGCATTCGCCCCGGTACCTACTGCGAGCCCAAGATGACCACCGTGGGCAGCCAGGACACCACCGGCCCCATGACCCGCGACGAACTGAAGGACCTGGCTTGCCTGGGCTTCAGCGCCGATCTGGTGATGCAGTCTTTCTGCCACACCGCGGCCTACCCCAAGCCCGTGGACGTGAAAACCCACCGCGAGCTGCCTGCTTTCATCAGCAACCGTGGCGGCGTTTCCCTGCGCCCGGGTGACGGCGTGATCCACAGCTGGCTGAACCGCCTGCTGCTGCCCGACACCGTGGGCACTGGCGGTGACTCGCACACCCGCTTCCCCATCGGTATTTCCTTCCCCGCTGGCTCTGGCCTGGTGGCCTTCGGTGCCGCCACGGGCGTGATGCCGCTGGACATGCCCGAGTCGGTGCTGGTGCGCTTCAAGGGCCAGATGCAGCCTGGCGTCACCCTGCGTGACCTGGTGCATGCCATTCCCCTGTACGCCATCAAGGCTGGCTTGCTGACCGTGGCCAAGGCGGGCAAGAAGAACATCTTCTCGGGCCGTATCCTGGAAATCGAAGGTCTGCCTGACCTGAAGGTGGAGCAGGCGTTCGAGCTGTCTGATGCATCGGCCGAGCGTTCCGCTTCGGGCTGCACCATCAAGCTCAACCCCGAGCCGATCAAGGAATACCTCACCAGCAACATCGTGCTGATGAAGAACATGATCGCCGATGGTTACCAGGACAAGCGTACGCTGGAGCGCCGCATCAAGGCCGTGGAGGCCTGGCTGGCCAAGCCGGACCTGCTGGAAGCCGACAAGGACGCCGAATACGCTGCCGTGATCGAGATCGATCTGAACGAGATCAAGGAACCCATCGTCTGCTGCCCGAACGACCCGGACGACGCCAAGTTCCTGTCTGAAGTGGCGGGTACCAAGATCGATGAAGCCTTCATCGGTTCCTGCATGACCAACATCGGCCACTTCCGTGCAGCATCCAAGGTGCTGGGCGGTGCGCGTGACATCCCGGTCAAGCTGTGGGTGGCCCCGCCGACCAAGATGGACGAGACCGAACTGATCAAGGAAGGCCATTACGCCAACTTCGGCGCAGCCGGTGCCCGCACCGAGATGCCGGGCTGCTCTTTGTGCATGGGCAACCAGGCGCAGGTGCGCGAGGGTGCGACCGTGGTTTCCACCTCGACCCGCAACTTCCCGAACCGCCTGGGCAAGAACACCAATGTGTTCCTGACCAGCGCGGAACTGGCAGCGGTGTGCTCCAAGCTGGGTCGCATTCCGACCGTGGCCGAGTACCAGGAGGCCGTGGGCATCATCAACAAGGATGCCGCCAACGTCTACAAGTACATGAACTTCGACCAGATCGAAGAGTACGCTGAGACTGCCAAGGGCGTGACGGTTTGATGCCGACATTGACCTGAAACAAAAAACGGCCCTTCGGGGCCGTTTTTTGTTGACCATGCATGGCTTGAAAGGCGGTGCTTCGGTCGTCTGCTCCTCTTTTTGGATGACCGTGTCACTCAGCTGTCCCGTTTGGTGACAGGTGTGCTATTGCGGAACGGTGTGATGGGCGCTTTGCTTGTTGCTTGTTGGAAAAATCAATACAAATCAATAGCTTGCGATTTCATGCGTGCCTGGCACGGCAATTGATCTGTGGTATGTGCCGAACCGGCAGTTTCCATCCCACGTTCAACAGAGGAAGACAGCATGATTTACGCAGCACCGGGTGCCGCAGGCGCCAAGATTGCCTACAAAGCCCAATACGACAACTTCATCGGCGGCAAGTGGACGCCGCCGGTTGATGGCCAGTACTTCGACGTCGTCACGCCGATCAACGGTAAGGCATACACCAAGGCCGCCCGCTCCGGCGCCAAGGACGTTGAACTGGCGCTGGACGCCGCCCACGCCGCTGCCGATGCCTGGGGCAAGACATCGCCCACCGAGCGAGCCAACACGCTGCTGAAGATCGCCGACCGCATCGAGCAGAACCTGGAGCTGCTGGCTTACGCTGAAACCGTGGACAACGGCAAGCCTATACGCGAGACGCTGGCCGCCGACATCCCGTTGGCGGTGGACCACTTCCGCTACTTTGCGGGCTGCGTGCGTGCGCAGGAAGGCAGCATCGGCGAGATCGACGACCAGACCATGGCCTACCACATCCACGAGCCGCTGGGCGTGGTCGGGCAGATCATTCCCTGGAACTTCCCCATCCTGATGGCCGCGTGGAAACTGGCGCCTGCGCTGGGTGCTGGCAACTGCGTGGTACTCAAGCCTGCCGAGTCCACGCCCGTCTCCATTCTGGTGCTGGTCGATCTGATTGCCGACCTGTTGCCGCCCGGCGTGCTCAACGTGGTCAACGGCTTTGGGCGCGAGGCTGGCATGCCGCTGGCCACCAGCAAGCGCATCGCCAAGATCGCCTTCACCGGTTCCACCAGCACGGGCCGCGTGATTGCCCAGGCTGCCGCCAACAACCTCATTCCCGCCACGCTCGAGTTGGGGGGCAAGTCGCCCAACATCTTCTTTGCCGACGTGATGGACAAGGACGATGCCTTCCTCGACAAGGCGATCGAAGGC
>CBKZAG010000192.1:0-6494 GCA_966692625.1 uncultured Comamonadaceae bacterium | reverse complement strand
ACCTCGTAGATCGGCCAGGCCATCTTGTCGTAGGGGTGGTAGCCCTGCACCGTGGGGTGAAACTTGAAGCCCTTGATGCCCTCCTCCTTGATCAGGCGTTCGGCCTCGCGCGCACCCATCTTGCCCTTGTGGGGGTCGATGCTGGCGAAGGCCACCATCATGTCGCTGTTCTCGCGTGCGGCCTGGGCGATTTCCTCGTTGGGAATGCGCCGGCGGCCCAGCGTGGACTCGCTGTCCACGGTGAACATCACCAGGCCGATCTTGCGTTCGCGGTAGTAGGCCACGGTTTCGGCAATGGTGGGGCGGCGGTCGCTGCCAAAGTACTTGTCGGCGGCGCGGTCGTATTCCTCGCCATAGTTGTCAAAGGGGTTCCAGCAGCTCACCTCGGCATGGGTGTGGATGTCGATGGCGATGAGGTTTTCGTGTTTCATGTGGGTCTCCGGGATCGGCACCGGCACGGCGGCCAGCCGTCAGAAAGGCAAAGATTGGTGGGTGAGCAGCCGCTCGACGAAGGCGCGCCGCGCGGCCTTGTCTTCGTCGCTGCCCTGGGCGCGGAACAGGGACTCGGCCTGCATGTAGCTGTAGAGCAGGAAGGCGCGGTTGCGGCACTGCTGCTGCTCGAAGCCCAGCTCGGCGAAGCTGGCTTCGATGTAGCGCAGCCGCATGGCGTCCACTTCGTCCACCACGGCGCGGGCGGTGTCGTCACGGCGCGCCCATGCCCTGATGGCCAGCTCCACGGCGCCGCCGCGCAGGGCACTGGCGCCATGGAACGGCAGGCCCGCCAGTTCGCGGATGCGCGCCTGCGCGTGCACGCCGTGCCGCCCGTGCACGGCAATCACGTGCTCGGTCTGGGTCTGCTTCCAACCCTGCAACAGGCGCTGCAGCAAGTCCTCCCGGTCGGCAAAGTGCCAGTAGAAGCTGCCGCGCGTCACGTTGAGCGTGCGCGCCAGCACGTCCACGCGTACGCCCTCCACGCTCTTTTCCACCAGCACGTCTGCGGCCACGCGCAGCCAGTCCTGCGGCGACAAGGTGTTGCGCGAAGCGACCCCGGCCTTGTCGGCGGGTACGGATGGAGTGGTGCTGCCGGTGGACATGCGAAAGGATCATAGCGATGGATGGCAGGGCTGGGTTTACCCGGATGTTGCGTTCAATGAAAGGCTCCAAAATGCCACCATACAGTTTTGTATGGTAACGATTGACTCCATGCAAATCAGGGTAAACCCTTAATCACAGCAAGAGACAAGGCACGTTGATTTAGTTATTATTTATAACTGTATCAGGACATCAACATCTTGGAAAGCCCACCCCACATGACCACCCGCAACACCCCTCCCGCCACCGACGCCATCCACCTGGAAATGCAGGGTCCGGTCGCCGTCGTGCGCCTGAACCGCCCCACCAAACGCAACGCACTGAGCGACGGACTGATCCTGGCCCTGCGCGACGTGTTCCAGAACCTGCCCACCGAAACACGCGCCGCCGTCATCCACGGCGAAGGCGAGCACTTCTGCGCGGGCCTGGACCTGTCGGAACTGCAGGAACGTGACGCTGGCGAAGGCGTGCACCACTCTCGCATGTGGCACAACGCGCTGGACCAGGTGCAACAAGGCCCTGTGCCGGTGATCGCCGCGCTGCACGGTGCCGTGGTGGGTGGCGGGCTGGAGCTGGCCAGCGCCTGCCACATCCGCGTGGCAGACGAAACCACGTTCTTTGCGCTGCCGGAAGGCACGCGCGGCATCTTCGTGGGCGGCGGCGGTGCGGTGCGCATCCCCAAGCTGATTGGTGCTGCCCGCATGACCGACATGATGCTGACCGGCCGCGTCTACAACGCCGTGGACGGCGAGCGCATTGGCCTGGCGCAGTACCTGGTGCCCACCGGCACCGCGCTGGAAAAGGCGCTGGAGCTGGCCCAGCGCATTGCCACCAATGCCCCGCTCACCAACTACGCGCTCATGCACGCGCTGCCGCGCATTGCCGAACAGCCGGCCGACCACGGCTTCTTCACCGAAGCGCTGATGGCATCCATTGCCCAGGCCGCGCCGGAAGCCAAGGAACGCGTGCGCGCCTTCCTGGAAGGCAAGGCCGCCAAGGTGCAAAAGGGTTGATGCCAGGCCAACGCAGAACACCCCAGGAGACAAGATGAGCACCCCGACCTTCCGCCCGATGACCTTTGGCGTGACCACCGCAGTGTTGCGTGACGGCGCCACCGGCACACACTACCTGCGCGCTGACCAGGAACTGCAGCCCTACCCCGAGCGCCTGACGGACCGCCTGCGCCACTGGGCCGAAACCGCGCCCGACCGCACCTGGATGGCACGCCGCCAGCCCACCGTTGGCGCCGACGGCAAGCCCGCGCTGGGCGACTGGCGCCACATCAGCTACGCCGAGGCGTGGGCCACGGCGCGCCGCATCGCGCAAGGCCTGATCAACCGTGGCCTCAACGCCGAGCGCCCGGTGGCCATCCTCTCGGAAAACAGCCTGGAGCACGCACTGCTGGCCCTGGGCTGCATGGTCGCGGGTGTGCCTTACGTGCCCACCTCGCCCGCGTACTCGCTCATCAGCACCGACTACGACAAGCTCAAGCACGTGCTGCGCACCACCACGCCCGGCATGCTGTTCGCCAGCGACGCGGCACGCTACGGCAAGGCCCTGCGTGCCGTGGCCAGTGAGGGTGTGGAAATCGTGCTGGCCGAAGGCCGACTGGACGGGCTGGACAGCACCAGCTTTGCGGACCTGATCGCCACGCCCGAAACGCCTGCCGTGGACGCAGCCATCGCCGCCACCGGGCCGGACACCATCACCAAGTTCCTCTTCACCAGCGGCTCCACCAAGCTGCCGAAGGCCGTCATCAACACCCAGCGCATGTGGTGCGCCAACCAGCAGCAGATGGTGCAGTCCATGCCCGTGCTGGCCGAACAGCCCTTGGTGCTGGTGGACTGGCTGCCCTGGAACCACACCTTCGGCGGCAACCACAACTTTGGCATGGTGGTCTACCACGGCGGCACGCTGTACATCGACGACGGCAAGCCCACGCCTGCGCTGATGCACGAGACCCTGCGCAACCTGCGCGAAGTCGCCCCCACCGTGTACTTCAACGTGCCAACGGGCTTCGAGGCCATTGCCAACGCCATGAAGACCGACGATCTGTTGCGCAAGACGCTGCTGTCGCGCGTGAAGATGTTCTTCTACGCAGGTGCCGCGCTGGCCCAGCCCGTGTGGGACAGCCTGTACGAGAGCGAGGAGCGCGAAATCGGCCAGCGCATCGTCATGGGCACGGGCCTGGGCATGACCGAATCAGGCCCCTTCGGCATTTTCGTGACCAACCCCTACGTGAAGGCAGGCGACCTGGGCCTGCCCACCCCCGGCCTGGAACTCAAGCTGGTGGACATGGAGGGCAAGACAGAAGTCCGCTACAAGGGCCCCAACATCACCCCCGGCTACTGGCGCGCCCCGCAAGACACCGCCGACGCCTTCGACGAAGAAGGCTTCTTCAAGACGGGTGACGCTGTGAAGTGGATCGACGAGACCGACATTCACCTGGGCCTGAAGTTCGACGGCCGCATTGCCGAAGACTTCAAGCTCGCCACCGGCACCTTTGTGAGCGTAGGCCCGCTGCGCGCCAAGATCATCGCAGCAGGGGCCCCCTACATCCAGGACGTGGTGCTGACCGGCCTGAACCTGAAGGAAGTGGGGGCCATGGTGTTCCCCACGCCCAAGGTGCGCGAACTCTCTGGTCTGCCTGCCGACGCTTCGCTGCACGACGTGCTGGAAAGCGCCCCGGTGCTGGCCCACTTCCAGAGCGTGGTGAACGAACTGGCCAAAGCCGCCACAGGCAGTGCCAACCGCATCGCCCGCCTGTGCCTGCTTGCTGACGCGCCCACCATCGACCGTGGCGAGATCACCGACAAGGGCTCCATCAACCAGCGCGCCGTGCTCACGCACCGTGCCGACACCGTGGCCGCCCTGCACGAGGACCGCCTGCACCACATCCTCAAGCCTCAGGCGCACTGAAAGCGGAGCAAAACATGGCCAACAAGGGTTTCTTCAGCGCGTTCGACGATGTGTGGATGCTTGATGGCGTGCGCACGCCGATGGTGGACTACTGCGGCGCGCTCGGTCACATCTCCCCCACTGACCTGGGCATCAAGGCTGCACGCGCCGTGCTGGAACGCGCGGGTGTGCCCGGCGAGCACATTGGTTCGGTGGTCACGGGCAACATGGCCCCTGGCGACTTCGACCAGTTCTTCCTGCCACGCCACATCGGACTGTATGCCGGGGTGCCGGTGGAAGTGCCCGCCATCATGGCGCAGCGCATCTGCGGCACGGGCTTCGAGCTGTTCCGCCAGGCGGGTGAACACATCCAGGGCGGTGCCTGCGACGCCGCGCTGGTGGTGGGTACCGAAAGCATGACGCGCAACCCCATCGCCGCCTTCGACCACCGCACCGGCTTCAAGCTGGGCGCGCCCGTGGGCTTCAAGGACTACATGTGGGAAGCCCTGAAGGACCCGGCCGCTGGCATCAACATGATCCAGACCGCCGAGAACCTGGCGAAGAAATACGGCATCACCCGCGAGGCGGTGGACGAGTTCGCCAGCGCGTCCTTTGCCAAGGCCGTGGCCGCGCAGGAAAGCGGCTTTCTGGCGGGCGAGATCGTGCCCGTGGTGAGCGAGAAGTTCGAACTGGAAGGCTACAAGCCGCGCGGCATCAAGCTGCAAGGCAAGGTGACCGAGGTGAGCACCGACACGCACCCGCGCCTGTCACCGGTGGAAGTGCTGGCCAAGCTCAAACCTGTGTATGAAGGCGGCGTGCAGACCGGCGGCAACAGTTCCGCGCTGGTGGACGCCGCAGCGGCAGCCGTGGTGGCCTCCGGCACCTACGCCAAGGCACAGGGCAAGAAGCCGCTGGCCCGCGTGGTGGCTGCCGCCGCCGTGGGCGTGCCGCCCGAGATCATGGGCATCGGCCCGGCACCGGCCATCCGCCTGCTGCTGGAACGCACCGGCCTGAAGTTGGACGACATTGCCCGCTTCGAGGTGAATGAGGCCCAGGGCGCACAGACCCTGGCCGTGGCGCGCGAACTGGGCATGGACCTGGCGCGCCTGAACGTCAACGGCGGCGCCATTGCCCTGGGACACCCGCTGGCCTGCACCGGCGTGCGCCTGACCATCACCCTGGCGCGCGAACTGCGCCGCAGCCAGCAGCGCTGGGGCATTTCCAGCGCGTGCGTGGGCGGCGGCCAAGGCATTGCGCTGCTGATCGAGAACCCCCTTTAAACACAGAACACCATGAACATCCAAGGACAGGCAGCACTGGTCACCGGCGGCGGCTCCGGCCTGGGCGAAGCCACCGCGCGTGAACTGGCCCGCCAGGGCGCCAAGGTCGCCGTGCTCGACATCAACCTGGCCAACGCCGAACGCGTGGCTGGCGACATCAATACCGCCCACGGCGCGGGCACAGCCATCGCCCTGCCATGCGACGTGACCAACGGCGACAGCGTGCAGACTGCCATCAACACCGCCGCTGCCGCACATGGCACGGCGCGCATCCTCATGCAGATCGCGGGCATCGGCAGCGCCAAGCGCGTCATCGGCAAAGACGGCAACCCCGCCCCACTGGAAGACTTCGTGCGCGTGGTCAACGTCAACCTCGTCGGCACCTACAACGTGGCACGCCTGTTTGCGGCGGCCTGCGCCAAGGCCGAACCCATGGCAGACGGCGAGCGCGGCGCCATGGTGTTCACCGCCTCGGTGGCGGCATTCGACGGCCAGGTGGGCCAGCAGGCCTACAGCGCGTCCAAGGGCGGCGTGGTGGGCATGACCCTGCCCATGGCGCGCGATCTGGCACAGCACGGCATCCGCGTGTGCACGGTGGCGCCAGGCCTGTTTGCCACTCCGTTGATGAAGGAACTGCCCGAGGCGGTGCAGGAATCGCTGGCGGCCAGCATCCCCTTCCCCAAGCGCCTGGGCAAACCCGAAGAGTTTGCCGAGCTGGCCTGCCATATCGTCAGCAACGGCCACCTCAACGGCGAAGTCATTCGCCTGGACGGCGCGCTGCGCATGGCCCCTCGCTGAAAGAACGAGCACATGAGCAAGACCGTTGTGTACGAAGTGGAAGTGATGTTCGGCGACTGCGACCCCGCCGGCATCGTCTTCTTCCCCAATTTCTCGAAGTGGATGGACGCCTCGTCGCTGAACTTCTTCGTCAAGTGCGGCGTGCCGCCCTGGCGCGAGCTGGTCAAGACGCGCGGCATCGTCGGCACGCCCCTGCTGGAAATCAACACCAAGTTCATGCGCCCCGCCACCTACGGCGAACGGCTGCAGGTGCACACCAGCGTCATCGAATGGCGCGACAAGGTGTTCATCCACAAACACGTCGTCAAGCGTGGTGACGAGGTGCTGTGTGAAGGCACCGAGACGCGCGCATTCGTCGTGCATCCGCCCGAGAACCCCGACCGCATCAAGGCCATCCCCGTGCCCGAGGACATCAAGGCACTTTGC
>CBKZAG010000191.1:0-6616 GCA_966692625.1 uncultured Comamonadaceae bacterium | reverse complement strand
CGCGCCGGGATGTCCAGGGCACGCATCAACACCACGAAGCTGGAGGCGATGTGCTCGCAGAAACCGGCTTTGCGGTCGAACCAGAACTCGTCTGCCGTGTGCTGGCCGTACACGCCGGGCTCCAGCGTGTAGCGGTAGCCGCCGGTTCTGAGCTGTGCCAGAGCCGCGTCGATGAGTGCCACCGGGTTTTCCCCGGTCTGGCGCCGCAGGTCTTGCGCCCATTGCAAGGTGCGCGGGTTGAAGCCGGATGGCAGTTCCAGGTCTGACTGCAGGGCGAGCGTGCGCTGCAGCGGGCCGTGGCGGAACCGCAGGTGGCTTTGGGCGCTGTAGCGGGTGATTTCGGTGATGGGGCGGCCAGCCAGCCATTGCAGGTCTGGTGTGGTCAGGGCGGACTGCCCGGCAGGTAGCGCGGGCGCTTGCGTGGTGAGTTCCAGCGTTGGCAGCCATGGGCGGTTGCTGGGCTCCATGGTGACCTGGTAGCTCAGCGGCTCGCCTTCCACGGCAAGCTCGGCAGAGACCATGCCGCGTTGCCCGGGGTACGCTGGGCGCCATTCGCGCCCGTCGAAACGGCTGAACACCGGCCCACGGAAATACAGTTGAGAGGGGTTGGGTGGCGGTCCGTCAAAGGTGACGCGAAACGCGATGCTGTTGTCCAGCGCCAGCCGGGCAATCTGCCCCACCACCATTTGCCCTGACAGGCCGGTACGCCCGCCCATGGTGTCGCCCGGCACGCCCCACAGGGGCGCGAAGCGCGGGAACAGCATGAACAGGACCACCATGATGGGGGCGCCCAGCAATGCCATGCCAGCGGCCAGCCGGGCGGCATGCCAGAGCGGCGGCCGCCCTACCGGCATGTGGGCGTTGACCAGCGCCGTGAGCAACCCCAGCAGGGCCAGCAGAATCCCCGCTGCCGTGAGCAGCGATTGCGAATGGAAGAAGTGGGTGAGAAGCGTGAAGAAGCCCAGGAAGAAGATGACGAAGGCGTCACGCCGGGCTTGCAATTCCAGGGTCTTGAGGGCCAGAAGCACCACGATGAGGGTGACGCCTGCGTCCTGCCCCAGCAGGGTCTTGTATTGAAACCAGGTGGCGCCCAGCGCTGCAAAGAGCAGCAGCAGGCGCCAGTGCCAGCCCGGCAGAGGACGGCTGTGCCAGGCCAGGGTGCCGCGCCAGACGAGAACGCCTGCCGCCAGCGCACTGCACCACACGGGTAGGTGAAAGGACTGCAGCAGCACGATCCAGCCAATCACCGCCAGCAGGAACAGGGTGTCGCGTGGCTCGCGGGGGAGGCTGGCGGCGGACTGACGCAGGCTCAGCAGCATGCCATGGCCTCCAGGCAGTGTTGGCGGTGTGCCGGTCCGTGCCCTGGGGCAATCACCTCACCCGGCAGGCGCAGGCCGTAGTCCAGGCCCAGGTCATCGGCCTGCAGCACCCAGGCGCACAGGCGGGAAAGCTGGCCCTCCAGGTCGCCCAGGCCGCAGTTGGCGTGGTCCAGCCACAGCTGTGCGGTGGGCGGGTCGTTGAAGTCACGGCTGACCCAGCCCTGCTCGGGCGTGCCCGTGTGCTTGGCCGCTTTCTTCCAGACCACCAGCTTGAGCGGGTCGCCACGCCGGTAGGGGCGCACGCCATCGGGTTCGTCGCCCTGGCGCCGCGCCAGCGGGCCAGTGGCGGGGCCATCGTCGGCATGGTTGCCCAGCGGCAACGGTGGCGGCCGCGTTTCGGGGGCAGGCAAAACCAATATCTGTGCGGCGGGGCGCCACCAGCTCCACACACGGAAGGCTCCCAGGGGAAAGCGCGATTCGATTTCGACGGGCGGCACGGCCATGCGCCCGCGCTGGCTGGTCGGGCAGCGCAGTTCGATCCGTTCGCTGTCTTGTGGCGGTGCGTCTGCCAGCACGTCGCCGCCCGAAGCGGCTGGCAGCCAGCGCAGCGCCAGGGCATAACGCCTTCGGCGGCCGGGGTTGCGCAGCGTCACCTGCACCGGGGCGGCCTGCCCGGCAAACACGCTGTCGCCCGGCTGCAGGTGCAACTGCAGGCCGCGCAGGTTGTTGTGTGAAACGTGCATGCTGACGGTGGCGCAGCCCGCCAGCAGAAACGTGAGCAGGTAACCCAGGTTGAGCTGGTAATTGATGCTGCCGACCAGAAGCAGCAGCAGCGTCAGCGCCAGCATCCACCCCGCCCTGGTAGGCAGGATGTAAACGTTGCGCTGGGTGAGGGTGAGCGTGTCGTTGCGCGGATGGCGGCCCAGCCACCAAGCCTGCCACTTGGAGCGCAAGCCTGTTCTGCCTGACGTGGAGCGTTGGTTCGCGCTCATTGACCTGCTTTCAGGGCAACGGTGTGGCGTCGATGAGGGCGCGCAGTTGTTCGGCAGAGCCCCGCCCGGATTGGCCGGTGGCCACCAGCCGGTGCGAGGCGGCTTGCGGCAGGATGGCGGCAATGTCGTCCGGCGCCACGTAGCTGCGGCCATCCACCAGCGCCCTGGCCTTGGCTGCGCGCAAGATGGCCAGCGCCGCCCGGGGGCTCAGCCCTTGCAAGAACCAGCGGCCATTGCGGGTGGCGTCCACCAGGTCTTGCAGGTAGTCGAGCACGGCTGGCGCAGCAGCCACCGCCTGCGCTGCCGCTTGCAGGGCGGCGAACTCACCATCACGCAGCAAGGCTGGAAGCCTTTCCAGTACCTGGCGGCGATCTTCGCCCAGCAGCAAGCGCCGTTCGGCGTCACGGCTGGGGTAGCCCAGGTGAATGCGCATGAGAAAGCGGTCCAGCTGGGATTCGGGCAGCGCGTGCGTGCCAAGCTGGTCGTGCGGGTTCTGTGTTGCGATCACGAAGAAGGGCTGCGGCAGCGGGCGGGTTTCGCCCTCCACCGACACCTGCTGCTCCTCCATCGCTTCCAGCAGCGCGCTCTGCGTCTTGGGGCTGGCGCGGTTGATTTCGTCGGCCAGCAGCACCTGGGTGAAGAGGGGACCGGGGTGGAAAACAAACCCATCGCGGTTCCGCTCGAAAACCGATACCCCCATCAGGTCGCTGGGCATCAGGTCCGAGGTGAACTGCACCCGGGCGAACTGCAGGCCAAAGGTGCGGGCCAGTGCATGCGCCAGCGTGGTCTTGCCCACGCCCGGAACGTCTTCGATCAACAGGTGCCCGCCCGCCAGCAGGCAGGTCACGCAGTCGCGGATTTGCGCGGCCTTGCCCACGATGACCGTGGTAAGCTGATCGATCAACGCGGAGATTTTTTGTTGCGGCGCATCCATGCCGTGACGATACCGGAAAACGCCACAGATGAAGCCCACAGGTTATTACACCCACCGCGCTTGCTGGAGACATGAAATGGGGGCTGGGCACCCGGAGTGTCCAGAGCGGCTTGGCGCCATTGAAGACAGGTTGTTGATCACCGGGCTGGGGGACGCCCTGGAACGCCGCGACCCCACGCCAGCATCGGTGACTGAACTGGAGTTGGCTCATGGCCGCATGCACATAGCGTCGATCCGGGGCTTGTGCGACGAGTTGAAGGAGGAAATTCAGGCGGGCGGACCAGGCCATGTCCAGGTGGACCCAGACACCTCGCTCAACGTCCACACCTGGGATGCGGCGCTGATTTCCGCAGGCGCAGCGCTCAACGCCACCGACGCCGTGCTGGCGGGTGAGCTGGAAAATGCGTTTTGTGCCGTGCGCCCGCCCGGGCACCATGCCTGCCGTGACAAGGCCATGGGTTTCTGCTTCTTCAACAACGTGGCGATTGCGGCCAAATACGCGGTGGAACGCCATGGGCTCAAGCGAGTCGCCATCATCGACTTTGATGTGCACCATGGCAATGGCACCGAGGACATCGTGGCGGGCGACGAACGCATCCTCATGTGCAGCTTTTACCAGCACCCCTTCTACCCCGAAGGGGGTTCGGTGTCCAACGCATCCAACCTGGTGAACCTGCCGGTGCCAGCCTACACCAAGGGCATGGACATCCGAGAACTGGTGGAGTTGTACTGGATGCCCAGGCTGGACGCACACAAGCCGGAGATGATCTTCATCAGTGCTGGTTTTGACGCCCACCGCGAGGACGACATGGGCCAGTTGGGCCTGGTCGAGCAAGACTACGCCTGGCTGACCGCGAAGATCAAGGACGTGGCCAAGCGACATGCCAAGGGCCGCATTGTCAGCTGCCTGGAAGGCGGCTACAACCTGAGCGCGCTGTCGCGCAGCGTCGAGGCACACCTGCGCGTGCTGGCTGACTTGTGAACCTCTTGCATTGCATCTCATGAACACCGAAGCCCCCATTCTTCTGCACGAGCGCGACGAACGTGGCGTGCACACGCTGACGCTGAACACGCCCAAGGCGTTCAACGCGCTGAGCGAGGCGATGCTGGATGCCTTGTTCCGAGCACTGAAGGCCATCGAGGCCGACGACAACGCCCGGGTCGTTGTGATTGCGGCGGCAGGCAAGGCTTTTTGTGCGGGGCATGACCTCAAGGAGATGAAGACGCACCCCAGCGAGGCGTATTACCGTCAGTTGTTCGGTCAATACTCGAAAATCATGATGCAGGTACAGCAACTGGCTGTACCGGTGATTGCGCGGGTGCATGGCTTGGCGACGGCTGCCGGGTGCCAACTGGTGGCGCAGTGCGACCTGGCCGTGGCAACCCAGGAAGCCCGATTTGGCGTGAACGGCATCGACGTTGGGCTGTTCTGTGCCACGCCCAGTGTGCCGCTGGTGCGCAACGTGCCAACCAAGGTGGCCATGGAGATGCTGCTCACGGGCGAGTTCATTTCGGCAGACGAGGCGCAGCGGCGTGGACTGGTCAACCGTGTGGTGGCGGCAGGCGCGCTGGATGCCGAGGTGGAAAAGCTCGTTGCTGCCATACTGTCCAAGCCGCGCGAGGCCATCGCCATGGGCAAGGCAGTCTTCTACAAGCACCGTGAAACGGGCATGGAGGCAGCCTACCAGCTGGCGGGTCAAGCAATGGCCTGTAACATGGCGCATGCCGTCGCCCAGGAGGGCGTTCAGGCTTTCATCGACAAACGGGCTCCGTCTTGGCGCTCATGAATTCTTTTCCGTTTTGACAGTGGCAGGCAGCAACCCCAAACCCATAGACGACTGGTCCGCCTGGATCCAGGGCTTCACCCAAGCTTCCGTACTCATTGAACTGGCCGCGCTGGCCGTGTGCATATTGCTGGCCTGGGGTGTGGTGGCCATGCTTCGGCGTGCCCTCAACCCCGACCGCGATGTGTCCATCTGGTTCGGTCGCAGCCTGATCGATGGAGTGCTCTTTCCAACCCTGCTTCTGTCGCTGGCCTACGTCGCCCGTGCTGTGCTCGATCAATGGCAAGCGCTGGCCGTGTTCCACGTGGCCATACCTGTGCTGGTGTCGCTGGTCATCATCAGGGTCGGGGTGAAGGTGTTGCAGGTGGCGTTTCGGGACGCGCGCTGGCTGCGCCCCATCGAGCGCACCATTTCCTGGGTGGCCTGGCTGGCCATGGTCATGTGGGTAAGCGGCTTGCTGCCGGTCGTGCTCAACGAGATGGACCAGATCGCCTGGAAGTTCGGCGGCACGACCTTGTCACTTCGCAACATCATCGAGGGCGCCATCACCGCCGGTGCCGTGCTCATCGTGACGCTGTGGATATCCTCGGCCATCGAGTCGCGCTTGCTGCGGCACGTCAGTGGTGGTGAGCTGTCCCTGCGCAAGGCCATGAGCAACGCTGCGCGCGCCCTGCTGATGTTCGTGGGGCTGATCGTCGCCTTGACATCGGTGGGTATCGACCTCACAGCGCTGTCGGTTCTGGGGGGGGCGGTTGGCGTGGGCATAGGCTTCGGTCTGCAGAAGCTGGCGGCCAATTACGTGAGCGGCTTCGTCATCCTCACTGAACGCAGCATGCGCATTGGCGACATTGTGCGGGTGGGGGCTTTTGAAGGTGGCATCACCGACATCAACGCCCGCTACACGGTGATTCGCGCGCTCAACGGACGCGAGGCCATCGTGCCCAACGAGATTCTGATCACCAGCCCGGTGGAGAACCTGTCGCTCGCGGACCGGCGGCTGTCGCAAACGACGGTGGTCAGCGTGGCCTATGACAGCGATGTGGCCTTGGTCAAGCGTCTGCTGGAGGATGCAGCGCTGGAACAACCGCGTGTGTTGCGCGACCCGGCGCCGGGCGCATTCCTGTCATCGTTCGGGGCGGACGGGCTGGAGTTCACCTTGAGCTATTGGTTCGAGGACCCCGAGAACGGCCAGCTCAGTTTGCGTTCCGAGATCAACCTGCGCATTCTGGAGTCCTTCAGAGAGCACGGGGTGGACATTCCCTTCCCGCAACGGGTGCTGCACGTCACAGGCGGAGCGGTTCCCCCGAGGGGGTCAACAGCGCTGGTTGCTTGATTTGGTTATTAAATATAATTAAATGCAATGAGCCTGCTCTGTGCACTTGGCAACATGCGGTGCGGTCTCTATAATCACAAAAAAGAACGGTCGTTCGTTTTTTTAAGCCCTACAATATTGACGTTTACGTAAACGTCAATTGTTCATCATCCGAAATCATCCACAACAGGAGCAAGGCATGAAGATTCTGGTCCCCGTCAAACGCGTGGTGGACTACAACGTGAAGGTACGCGTGAAGGCCGACGGGTCGGGCG
>CBKZAG010000190.1:0-6669 GCA_966692625.1 uncultured Comamonadaceae bacterium | reverse complement strand
TCGCTGCCCCCCGAGGGGGCGTTCGTCGCCTTGGGGCGGCCCGGCGGCGACTCAGGTGCCGCGCACGTAGGGGTTGCTGCGGCGCTCGCGCCCGAAGGTGCTTTCCGGGCCGTGGCCAGGGATGAACACCGTCTCGTCCCCCATGGGCCACAGGCACTGGGTGATGCTGTCGATCAACTGCTCGTGGTTGCCCTGCGGGAAGTCGGTGCGGCCAATGCTGCCTGCAAACAGCACGTCGCCCACGAAGGCGCGCTGGGCCTCGGGCGAATGGAAGACCACGTGGCCTGGCGTGTGCCCGGGGCAATGCCGCACGTTCAGGGTGCAGTGGCCCACCTGCACGGTGTCGCCGTCGTGCAGCCAGCGCGTGGGCGTGAAGTGCCCCGCGGGCGGAAAGCCGAACATGACGCTTTGGTGCGGCAGGCCGTCGATCCAGAACTGGTCGCCGGGGTGCGGGCCGATGATGGGCAGCTCCAGACGCCGGGCCAGCTCGGCAGTGCCGCCCGCGTGGTCGATGTGCGCGTGCGTCAGCCAGATCTGCCCGAGCTTGAGCCCCAGGCGCTGCGCCTCGGCCAGCACGTGGTCCAGGTCGCCACCGGGGTCGATGACGGCGGCCTCCATGGTCTCGTCGCACCAGACGAGGGAGCAGTTCTGCTGAAAGGGCGTGACGGGGACGGTCTGGTATCGGAACATGGCCGCGATTGTAGGAGGCCGGGTATCACAGGTTGGTGGCCGCAATCACCTCCGACAGGTCGGTCAGCCCAGCCACCACCTTGTCGATGCCGTCCTGCCGCAAGGTCTTCATGCCCGCCTTCAGGGCAGACAGGCGGATATCACCTGCCGAAGACCGGTGGCGGATGTGGTGGCGGATCTCGTCGTCGTTGAGCATCAGCTCGTAGATGCCCAGGCGGCCCTTCAGGCCCCGGCCCTCGCACGCTTCGCAACCCTTCTTGGCGAAGCTGCGCAGGTAGCGGCCGCCGCGTTCGTCTTGCACGCCGAAGGCGTCTATCCAGCGATCGATCTGCGCGGCAATGTCGCGCTCGTCGTAATGCTGCGCGCCATCCAGGTACTGCGTGGCCAGCGCTTGCAGCTCGTCATCGGTGGCAGGGCGCACCTGCACGCATTTCTTGCACAGGCGGCGCACCAGCCGCTGCGCCAGGATCGCCAGCAGCGAGTCCGAGAAGTTGAACGGGTCGATGCCGATTTCCAGCAGCCGCGTGATGCTCTCGGGCGCGCTGTTGGTGTGCAAGGTGGACAGCACCAGGTGTCCGGTGAGCGAGGCCTCCACCGCAATGCGCGCGGTCTCCTCGTCGCGCATCTCGCCGATCATGATCACGTCTGGGTCGGCGCGCAAGAAGGTGCGCATGGCCGCAGCAAAGGTCCAGCCAATGCGCGGGTTCATCTGCACCTGGCGCAAGCCTTCCTGGGTGATCTCGATCGGGTCTTCGGCGGTCCAGATCTTGCGGTTGTCGGTATTGATGTCTGAAATGAGCGAATGCAGCGTGGTGGTCTTGCCGCTGCCAGTGGGGCCGCACACCAGGATCAGCCCGTAAGGTTTGAGCGCCATGCGGCGCAGGTCGGTCAGGTTGGAGGGGCTCAAGCCTATGCTGTCCATGGGCATGGGCTTGGAGCCCGCCAGCAGACGCAGCACCACGTCCTCCAGACCGCTGGCGGTGGGCACGGTGACCACGCGCAGCTCCGTGCGGGTGCCGCCGAAGCGCGCGAAGTCGATCTTGCCGTCCTGCGGCTTGCGGTGCTCGGAAATGTCCATGCCCGCCATGATCTTGATGCGTGCCACCAGCGCGTAGCGAAAGCGCGATTCCACCTCCAGATAACGCACCAACTCCCCGTCCAGGCGGAAGCGCACCTTCACCTTCTTGGGCGGGGGCTCGGTCTCGATGTGGATGTCAGACGCCTTTTGCGCAATGGCCTCTTCGATCAGAGAATTGATGAGCCGCACCAGTGTGTTGTCGGACTCGCTGACCACGTCCGCTTCGGGCTCATTGCTCACATCGCTGGCTGTCTGCAGGTCCAGCGCCAGGTCGCGGGCAGCGGCGTGGTTGTCGGCCTTGCGCTTCGTGGCAGCAGCAGCGGGCGGCTGCCGCTCGTAGGCACGGGCTATCGCTGGCGCCAGCGTGCCCGGCGCGGCCAGCACCGGCACAATGCGCCGCTGCGTCATGAAGCGCAGTTCGTCGAGCAAGCGCTTGTCCAGCGGGTCGGCCATCAGCACCACCAGCAGGTCTTCGTGCTGCATCAGGGGCAGCACCGCCTCGCGTTCGGCCACGTGGTGCGGCACCATGGCCACGGCCTCGTGGTCGAACACGAACTGCCCCGGGTCCAGCACGCGGTTGCCCAGCCAGCGCACAATCACGTGGTGCAATTGCGGCTCGGTAAGCATGCCCTTGTCCACCATCTGCTGGCCCAGTTGGCGGTAGATGCCGATCTTGCGCTCCTCAAACTGCGCCAGCAGCGCTGCCTTGAGCTGTTCGTTGGTGATGACGCCGCTCTTGACCAGAGCCTCGCCCAGATGCCGCGCACCATGGGCCATGGACTGTGGGTTTTGCAACAATGCCCAGAGTTGCTCCGGCGTGCGCGGTTGCGGGTAATGGCTGGCGGGCGGCGCGGTGGCGGTATCGGTCACGGCGGGTATGTTGGTCAAATGGTTACGCCCGCATTGTGCCCGGCACCGGACTGTGTGCGCAAATACCCCGGGCAGGACACTCGACTACCGGAGTGCTAAGCTGCCCCTTCCCTTGCGCCGCTGCAAAAACGATGAAACTTCACGCCCGACGACTGGCCTTGCTGGCCCTGGTGCTGCTGCTTGCCTCGGTGTTCCTGGTTTTCGACCTGCAACGGTACCTGTCCCTGGAGGGGCTGCGCGCCGGGCTCGACCGCTTCGCGGGCTGGCACGAACAGGCCCCCTGGACCACGGCGGCCGCCTACCTGCTGTTCTACGTGCTGGTCACGGCCCTGTCGCTGCCTGGTGCGGCGGTGCTCACGCTGGCCGGTGGCGCACTCTTCGGTCTGTGGCACGGGCTGTTGCTCGTGTCGTTCGCGTCCACCATCGGTGCCACGCTGGCCTTCTGGGTGGCCCGCTACCTGCTGCGCGACTGGGTACAGGCGCGCTTCGCCACCCGGTTGCGCACCATCAACGAAGGCATCGAGCGCGACGGCGCCTTCTACCTGTTCGCGCTGCGGCTGGTACCCGTGTTTCCGTTTTTTCTCATCAACCTGCTCATGGGCCTGACGCCCATGCGCACGTTCACCTTCTACGGCGTGAGCCAGCTGGGCATGCTGGCGGGCACGGCCGTGTACGTGAACGCAGGCACGCAGTTGGCCAACATCGGCAGCGTGAGCGACATCGCCTCACCCGGGCTGCTGTTGTCCTTCACGCTGCTGGGCGTATTCCCCTGGATCGCGCGTCTGGGCCTGCGCGCAGCGCAGCGCCGCCGTGTGTACGCACGCTGGAAGCAGCCGCGCCGCTTCGACCGCAACCTCGTCGTCATTGGCGGAGGCGCGGCCGGGCTGGTCACGGCCTACATTGCCGCTGCCGTGAAGGCCAAGGTGACGCTGGTGGAAGCCCGCCGGCTGGGCGGCGACTGCCTGTACACCGGCTGCGTGCCCAGCAAGGCCCTGCTGCGCAGCGCCAAGCTGGCCCACCAGATGCGTAACGCGAGCCGCTACGGCCTGCGCAGCGTGGAGCCCGACTTGTCCTTCCGCGAGGTCATGGACCGCGTGCGCGGCGTGATCCGCCGCATCGAACCGCACGACAGCACCGAACGCTACACCGCCCTGGGCGTTGAAGTGCTGCACGGCCACGCACGGCTGCTGGACCCATGGACGGTGGAAGTCCAACTGAAAGAAGGCGGCACACAGCGCCTCACCACGCGCAGCACCGTCATTGCAGCAGGAGCGCGGCCCATCGTGCCTGCGCTGCCGGGGCTGGACGAGGTGAACGTCGTCACCAGCGACACCCTGTGGGAGGCCTGGGCCGGGTTGGACACCCCGCCGGCACGCCTGCTGGTGCTGGGCGGCGGCCCCATCGGGTGCGAACTGGCGCAGGCCATGGCACGGCTGGGCTCCCGCGTGACGCTGGTGGAATTGGCGCCGCGCCTGCTGGCCCGTGAAGACGAAGACGCCAGCACCTTGGTGGCGCAAGCGCTGGCGTCAGACGGCGTGCAGGTCTGCTGCGGCCACCGCGCCCTGCGGGCCGAGCGCGATGCGCAAGGCAACCAGTGGCTGGTCACCGAACACATGGGGGCGGAGCACCGCCACACCTTCGACACCTTGCTGTGCGCCGTGGGCCGCGAAGCCCGTCTGAGCGGCTACGGCCTGGAGGAGCTGGGCATACCCACCCAGCGCACCGTCGTCACCAACGAATACCTGGAAACGCTCTACCCCAACATCTACGCCGCTGGCGACGTGGCGGGCCCCTGGCAGTTCACCCACACCGCCGCGCACCAGGCGTGGTACGCGGCCGTCAACGCCCTGTTCGGGCAATTCCGGCGCTTCAAGGTGGACGGCACGGTGATTCCCCGCGTCACCTTCACCGACCCCGAAGTGGCCAGCGTGGGCTTGAGCAAAGCCGACGCGAAGCGCCAGAACGTCCCGTTCGAGGTCACGCGCTACGGGCTGGACGACCTGGACCGCGCCATCGTCGACAGCGCGGCAAAGGGCTTCGTCAAGGTGCTCACCGAACCGGGCAAGGACCGCATCCTGGGCGTGACCATCGTTGGGGAGCACGCGGGCGATCTGCTGGCCGAATACGTGCTGGCCATGAAGCATGGCCTGGGCCTCAACCGAATCCTCGGCACCATCCACAGCTACCCCACCTTGGCAGAGGCCAACAAATACGCGGCGGGAGAATGGAAACGCGCGCACGCGCCGCAAGCGTTGTTGCGCTGGCTGCAGCGTTATCACGCTTGGCGCAGGGGTTGAGCGCCGCGCCGGTACTCGTCGGGCGTCACCCCCATGCGCCTGCGGAACATCGCAATAAAGGCAGAGGCCGACGCATAACCCAGATCCTGCGCAATGTTCTCCACCGTCTCGCCCGCCTGCAGCAAGGGCATGGCCTTGACCACACGCAAGCGCTGCCGCCATTCGGCCAGTGTCATGCCCAGTTCGCTCTGGCAGCGCCGCAGCAAGGTGCGTTCGGTGGTGTGCACGTGCGCCGCCCAATCCGCCACCGAACGCTCGTCACCGGGTGCCGCTTCCAGCGCCTGCAGCACTGGCAGCAGCATGGGGTCGGCAGACATCGGCAGGTAACTGCCTGTGGATTCGGCCACGGCCAGCCGGTCCAGCACCACCTGCAAGAGCCTCTGTTGCTCTGGCGTCTGCGGCGAATGGGGCGGGCGCACGCGCAACTCGTCCAACAAGGCCCGAAGCAGCGGGTCCACGGTCAACGCGCAAACCTCCTGCGGCAGCTTTTGCACAAGCTCTGGCACCACGTAGAGCGAGCAGTGGCAAGCCTCCTGCCGGTTCAGGCCCCGGTGCTCCACATCGGGCGGCAGCCACAAACCGTACTGGGGCGGTATCAGGTAATAACGCCCCTTCACCTCCACCTCCATCACACCGCTGAAGGCGTACACAAACTCCCCCCAGCGGTGCCGGTGCCTGGGGTAGGTGCCGTCGGCAGGCACCTGTGCCACGCGAAAGTACATGGGCCCCGGCAGCGTATCGGTGAAGGGCGAAACGTGCAGGTGGCGGGCTTGAGAGGGGGTGCGGCGCATTTTGGCGGTTGGGCACGATGACTTGTCTGTTTTTCATTATGTATTGCACTTCGGCCAAACACACAATACCTTCCCCAACCCTTCTCGCCACACGAACTTGGACACTCGACACCCCCTGGATGGCCGCGCCATCGGCCTGATGATCGTGCTCTGCCTGACCTGGAGCATGCAGCAGATTGCCCTCAAGGCCACGGCGCAGGACTTTTCCCCCGTGCTGCAGATTGCACTGCGCTCTGGTGTGGCCGCCGCGCTGGTGGGCCTGCTGATGTGGTGGCGGGGCGAGCGCCTGCAAGTGGCGGGCGTCTGGAAGCCCGGCCTGGTGGTGGGCGCGCTGTTCGCGTTTGAATACCTGCTGGTGGGCGAAGGATTGCGCTTCACGTCGGCGGCGCACGTGGTGGTGTTTCTCTACACCGCGCCCATCTTTGCGGCACTGGGCCTGCACTGGAAGCTGCCTTCGGAACGGCTGGCGCCGCTGCAGTGGCTGGGCATTCTGCTGGCGTTCTCGGGCATTGCCACCGCGTTTCTGCTGCGCCAATCTGGCTCGGGTGCGGATTGGCAACGCATGCTGTGGGGCGACCTGCTGAGCCTGCTAGGCGGCATGGCCTGGGGCGCCACCACGGTGATCATCCGCACCACCCGCGTGGCCACGCTGCCCGCCACGCAGGCCCTGCTCTACCAACTGGCCTGCGCCTTTGCCTTCCTTCTGCCCGCCGCCTGGCTCATGGGACAAACCACCTTCAATCCCACACCTCTGGTTTTGGGCAGTCTGGCCTTCCAGGCGGTGATCGTATCCTTCGTGAGCTTTCTGGCCTGGTTCTGGCTGCTGCGCCACTACCTGGCTTCACGCCTGGGCGTCTTCTCTTTCCTGACGCCGCTGTTCGGCGTGCTGCTGGGCGCGTGGCTGTTGGGTGAGCCCGTGGAGCCCAGCTTCATGGCGGGCGCG
>CBKZAG010000189.1:0-6683 GCA_966692625.1 uncultured Comamonadaceae bacterium | reverse complement strand
CAGCGCGTCTTCCACCAGGTCGATCGCCTGTTCCATTTCATAGGGGGCGGGCGGGTCGTGCCGGAATACTTTGCTGGCCAAGTCCCCTATGCCAACAGCCAACACCACCTGCGGCGTGGTGCCGCCAGAAAGTGTGGTGCGGTTGTCTTCAAACTGGAGCGCGGTGGCGTGCGGGTAGTTCATGGTCAAAGCCCTCTATGCGGTTTCGTCCATTCTGCTTCGCAGCGTACAGGCGTTCGTCAACCGAGTGCAGGAATTCCGCCGCCGTCATGGGGTGGCTGGGCACCACGGTGCCCACGCCAATGCTCAGGGTCACGCGCTGGCCGTTGGGCGACTGCGAATGCGTAATAGCCCGCTTGTCGATGAGGCGCTGGCAGCGCTCGGCCACCTTGCGCGCGCCCGTGGCGTCGGTTTCGGGCAGCAGTATGACGAACTCTTCCCCGCCAAAGCGCGCCACCACGTCGCGCGGGCCCACAGCTGCCAGCCCCAGCGTCTGCGCAATGTCGGTCAGGCACTTGTCGCCCTGCAAGTGGCCGTACAGGTCGTTGTACTGCTTGAAGAAGTCAACGTCCAGCAAGACGAGAGACAGCGGCCACTGGTTGGCCTGCGCGTTTTCCCATTCCTTCTCCAGGCTGGCGTCGAACTGGCGGCGGTTGGCAATGCCGGTGAGCCCGTCCTTGAACGACAAGGCTTCCAGCTCGCGCTGCAATGCAATGAGCTTTTCTTCCGTCTTCTTGCGTTCGCTGATGTCGAACATGAAACCCACCAGCGCTTCGACCTCGCCGTTGCCGTTGCGCACCACGTGCACCACGTCGCGTATCCACACGTAGCCGTTGTCCTTGGTGAGTGCACGGTAGTCGGCCTCGTGATCCACCCCGGCTTGCGACTGCGCAATGCAGAAGTTCACCACACGGTCGCGGTCGTCGGGGTGTATGCGCATGGCCCAGTCCTGGGCGCTGGCCCAACTCTCCTGGCTCCAGCCGAGCAAGGGCTCGATCTGCGGGCCAATGTAGGCGAAGGACATGGTGGGCCAGTCGATCTTCCAGGGAATGGCCTTGGTGGATTCCAGAAGGGTCTTGTAGACCGCGTTGTCGCTCTTGAGGTCGCTGACGCTGGACATCGGGACGGTGGGCTGCTGCATGGTGAGACGCTGGTTGAGCGGGGATGTTACCTCTTGACATATATATTTGCATAAATATAATTCAAAGGCGTGCTGCACTCGCAGCGCCTTTCTTTTGCGGTGCTTACCTGGCCATCTTCTGGCCCAGGCGGGGCTTGTTCAACAGCCCCTTGCCGCATTCCCGCCCGTTGGCGGTGGTCCTTCCGGTCAGCCGGTACAGCGTCACACCGCACGGTGCCCACTCCCTTCGACCAAAGGAGCAGATCCCATGAACCGTCAGACTTTCTTCCGACTTGCAGCCGCGTGCGCGTTTGTTGCCTTGCCAGGGCTGGCATCCGCCGCGTGTGGCAAGGTCACCGTGGCCAGCATGAACTGGCAGTCCGCCGAGGTGCTGGCCGAAATCGACCGGGTCATCCTTTCACAGGGCTATGGCTGCGAGGTGGAAGTTGTACCGGGCGACACCATGCCCACGCTCACGTCCATGATGGAAAAAGGCCGCCCTGACGTGGCACCCGAAGCCTGGATCAACGCTGTGCGCCAGCCGCTGGATGCCGCCGTCAAGGATGGCCGCCTGCACTACGCCGCGCAATCGCTGAAGGATGGTGGCGTGGAAGGCTGGTGGATACCGAAGTACGTGGCAGACGCGAACCCAGGCATCAAGACCATTGACGATGCGCTGAAGCGCCCAGACCTGTTCCCTGCCCCCGAAGACAAGACCAAGGGCGCCGTGCACAACTGCCCCTCGGGTTGGAACTGCCAGCTCACCACCGTCAACGCCTTCAAGGCGTGGGACGCCGAGAAAAAAGGCTTTGTGCTGGTGGACACTGGCTCCGCCGCTGGGCTGGACGGCTCCATTGCCAAAGCCTATGAACGCAAGCAGGGCTGGCTGGGCTACTACTGGGCGCCCACCTCCATTCTGGGCAAGTACCAGATGGTCAAGCTGGACGCGGGTGTGCCACACGACAAGGCCGCCTTCGAGGCCTGCAATGCCAAGGCGGAATGCGCCAACCCGGTCAAGACCGACTGGGCAAGGGCCGAGGTGTTCACGGTGGTGACAGACCGATTCAAGAAAGCGGGCGGCCCGGCGGTGGAATACCTGAACAAGCGCAGCTGGGGCAACGAAACCGTGAACCAACTGCTGGCATGGATGAGCGATAACCAGGCCAGCGGTGAAGATGGTGCCCGCCACTTCCTGAAGACCCAGCCCGAGGTGTGGAGCGCCTGGGTGACGCCTGATGTAGCTACCAAGGTGAAGGCCGCGCTGCGATGAGCCGGGACTGGTTGGAGGCGTTTCCGGCCCTGGGAACGGAAACGCTGAGCCTGCTGCGCCGTTTCGTGGACGGCGCGTTTCGTGACTTCACACGCGAATATGGCGAGGTGCTGGAAAAGTTCTTCGAGCCTTTGCGCCAGTTCCTGCTGGTGTCGGAACGTCTGCTCACGCAGTCCCCCTGGCCGGTGGTGCTCGCGGTCATTGTGCTGGTGGCGTGGCTGGCTTCGCGCTCGCTCAAGGTGGTGGTGGGCACCACCTTGACTCTGCTCGCCATTGGCGTGTTTGGCATGTGGGAAGACACCATGAAGACCATCTCCATGATCTTCGTGTGTACCGTGGTGGCCATTGCCCTGGGCTTGCCCATAGGCGTTGCCATGAGCCGCTCGGACCGCCTGCAGCGCTTCGTCAACCCGGCGCTGGACGTGATGCAGACGATGCCCAGCTTTGTGTACCTCATACCTGTGGTGATGTTGCTGGGAATTGGGCGTGTGCCGGGGCTGATCGCCGTGGTCATCTACGCCATTCCACCGGTCATACGCTTTACCAACCTCGGCATACGCCTGGTGGACAAAGACCTGCTGGAAGCGGCCGACGCCTTTGGTTCATCTGCCTGGCAGAAGCTGCGCCAGGTGCAGCTGCCATTGGCGCTGCCCACCATCATGGCGGGCATCAACCAGACGATCATGCTGTCGCTGTCCATGGTGGTCATCGCCTCCATGATTGGCGTGCAGGGCCTGGGCCAACCCGTGCTCAAGGCCATCACCAACCAGTACTTCACCATGGGGCTGCTCAACGGCATGGCCATTGTGGGCATAGCCATTGTGTTTGACCGCGCCTCACAGGCCTACGGCAAGCGCCTGCAAAAACACCTGGAGGTGCAACATGGCTGAAACGCGCCAGACAGGCATTCAGATTCGCAACCTTTACAAGCTGTTCGGGCCCACGCCAGACAAGTTCCTGGAGCCGGTGCGCCAGGGCATGAGCAAGCAGGAACTGCGCGACCAGCACGGCCACGTGCTGGGCCTGCGGGACATCAACATCGACATGCCCGCTGGCGGCATACAGGTGGTGATGGGTTTGTCGGGCTCGGGCAAGAGCACGCTGATACGCCACGTGAACCGGCTGATCGACCCCACTGCCGGGCAGGTGCTGGTGCAGACCGACGGCAAAGAGGCTGACGTGGTGGCCATGCGGCAGCGGGAGTTGCTGCAGTTCCGTCGTGAACAGACGGCCATGGTGTTCCAGAAGTTTGCGCTGTTCCCCCATTTCACGGTGCTGGAGAACGTGGAATACGGCCTGCAGGTTCAAGGCGTGAAGCGCAAGCTGCGCCACGAGCACGCCATGCGCTGGGTTGAACGCGTGGGCCTGAAGGGGTACGAAGACCACTACCCCAACCAGCTGTCAGGCGGCATGCAGCAGCGCGTGGGGTTGGCGCGCGCGCTCACCAACGACGCCCCCATTCTGCTGATGGACGAAGCGTTTTCGGCGCTGGACCCGCTCATCCGCAGCGACATGCAAAGCGTGCTGCTCGACCTGCAGCAGGAAATCGGCAAGACCATTGTGTTCATTACCCACGACCTTGACGAAGCGCTGCGCCTGGGCGACCGCATTGCCATACTGCGCGACGGTGAAGTGGTACAGCAAGGTAGCGGCCAGCAGATTGTGCTGAAGCCCGCCGACGACTACATCGCCAGCTTTGTGCGCGACGTGAACCGGGGCCGGGTGATACGCTGCCGAACGCTGATGCAGCCCAACCCGCCCATTCAAGGGCCAACGGTGGACGCCAACCTGGTGATCGAGGAGGCAGCGCGGCTGTTGAGTGCCGAGAGCCAGGACGCCGCCAATGTGGTGAACGCCAAGGGGCGGCACCTGGGTACCATTGCCATGAGCGACATCATTGCCGCCATGGTTCCGCCGCTGGCGTGATCACAACTGGGCCAGCGGGATGCTGCCGGCCTTTTCGTCGGCTTCCAGAACCTGGATGAGCTGCCCCAGGTTCTGGTGCAGTTGGGCCAGCGTTTCGGCGGGCAGTTGTTCCAGCGCGCCGGGCAGCACGCCCTGGAACGGGCCGGGCACGCCTTGCAGCAGCGGCTCTGCAGCGGGCTCCACGTAGAGCATCACGCTGCGGCGGTCGGTGCTGGAACGTTCGGCCCGCACCAGCTGGCGTTTGATCAACTGCCGCACCAGGTTGCTGGCGGTGGACTGGTGAATGTCCATCACCTTGGCCAGGTCGTTCATGCTGAGCCCCGGCTGGCTGTGCACCGCATGCAGCGCCCAAACCTGCGCGCCGCCCATGCCCACCTGCTTTTCCACTTGTTGAAAGTGCGTTTTGACCGCGTTGAACACCACCCGGAACTGCCGCAAAACCAAGGCGGCGTTGGCAGGCTGGCCGGTCTGCAAATGAGAGGCCTGTGGCGTGGGCTTGCGGGGTTTGGGCGGTTTGGGCATGGTGCGGCAAAAACGGGGCGCCCGTATCATGCATCAGGCCGGGCCGCACCGCTGAACCGGCCAAAAAAAGAGCCCCTGGGCAGGGGCTCAAACTCGAAATGATGAAAAACTGGTCGCTCGTTAATTCAACCAGTTCGCAATTATATGTGTGCAAATGTAATGGATGGCTACTGGGTGTTTCCCTATAACGGCTTGCAGATGCGGGGATTGCGGCACATAATCTCCGCATGAAATGCGGTGAATGCACGTATATCTGGCAGCAAGCCGATTGGCCGCACTGGCGTTACGACCTGGCTCGGCTGGCCTTGCCCCTGGCCGAAGTGAGCCGCGCCCAAGGCAACCTGTTGGGCCGCCTGGCCGACCTGGGCATGGCGCAGCGCGACGCTGCCAGCCTGCTGGCCTTGACCGAAGACGTGTTGAAGACCAGCGAAATAGAGGGCGAACAGTTCGACCCGCATGCCGTGCGTTCTTCGATTGCCCGGCGGCTGGGGGTGGACATTGGTGCCTTGGCACCCGCAGACCGGCACGTGGAAGGCATGGTGGAAGTGGTGTTGGACGCCACCACCCACGCCAACCAGCCGCTTACCTTGCCCAGGCTGCTGGGTTGGCACGCGGCCCTGTTCCCTACTGGCTACAGTGGTCTGGCACCCGTGCGCGTGGCCGCCCTGCGCGACGATGCGCGGGGCCCGATGCAGGTGGTGTCTGGCCCGCTGCACCGCCAGCGTGTGCACTACGAGGCACCACCCGCACATGTGCTGGAACACGAATTGGCGGTTTTTTTGGCGTGGTTCAACGCCGAAGGTGCAGACCCCCCATTGCTGAAGGCAGGCTTGGCGCACCTGTGGCTGGTCACCTTGCACCCGTTTGACGACGGCAACGGCCGCATAGCCCGTGCGGTGGGCGACCTGTTGCTGGCCCGCAGCGACGGCTGCGGCCAACGGTTCTACAGCCTTTCGGCCCAGATACAGCGCGAACGCAGCGCCTATTACGACATGCTGGAACAAACCCAAAAAAACGGCATGGACGTGACCCCCTGGCTGCACTGGTTTCTGGGCACCTTGCTGCGTGCCTTGGAGCAAGCCCATACGATGTTGGACGGGGTGCTGCACAAGGCGCGCTTCTGGAACCGCTGGGCGGCCTTGCCCATGAACGCGCGGCAGGCCAAGGTCATCAACCGGTTGCTGGACGGCTTCGAAGGCAAGCTGACCAGCCAGAAGTGGGCCGCGCTGGCCAAGTGTTCGCCAGACACGGCCCTGCGCGACATCAACGAACTGATTGCACATGGCGTATTGCGTAAAGCCCCGGCGGGCGGGCGCAGCAGCGCCTACGAGCTTGAACAGGTTTGAGGCGGAATGCCGAACGAAAGGAGTGTGCCGTGGACCCCACCCGAATCTTGGTGATACCCGCCAGTGCCCGACAGGGCTCGTGGAACGTTGCACTGGCGGCCCACGCGACCCGGCGTGCGCAAGCACTGGGCATGCAGCCCACGGTGCTGGACCTGCGCGCCCTGGCGTTGCCCATTTACGACGGCGACCTGGAAAAAGCCGATGGCGTGCCCCAGGGGGCTTTTGAGCTGCAGCGCGCGCTGGAGGCGGCCGATGGCGTACTGGTGGTGACGCCGGAGTACAACGGCTTTCCCACGCCGCTGTTCATCAACGCGTTTGACTGGTTGTCGCGCATACAGCCGGGGGTCG
This sequence comes from uncultured Comamonadaceae bacterium, assembly GCA_966692625.1. GTDB lineage: Bacteria > Pseudomonadota > Gammaproteobacteria > Burkholderiales > Burkholderiaceae_C > CAMLOF01. Next base: position 151 of record CBKZAG010000189.1, on the reverse strand, counting down.
GCCAGCGCAGCGGCCTGGCCACCACCGCCAACAAGCCGGTGGCGCTGCTGGCGGCATCACCCGGCGCGGGCGGCGCATTGCGTTCCATGAATTATGTGCGGCAGTACCTGCAAATGGCTTTCCAGATGATTGTGGTGCCGCAGCAGTTTGC
>CBKZAG010000188.1:0-6693 GCA_966692625.1 uncultured Comamonadaceae bacterium | reverse complement strand
TTGTAGATCAGGGGAATGCCCAGGCCCGAGCAGATTTCCTTGAGCTGGCCAGCCACTTCAAGCGACATCTCCAGCCCCTCGATGGAGCAGGTGCCTGCGATCAGGAAAAACGGCCGGTCGAGGCCTACGTCGAATCCGCAGAGTTGCATGGCTTCAGCCTTTGCGTGCGTGCTGGTCCAGACCCGCCTTGACGAAGGCGTTGAACAGCGGGTGGCCGTCCCAGGGGGTGGACTTGAACTCGGGGTGGAACTGCACGCCCATGTACCAGGGGTGCACGTTCTGCGGCAGTTCGACGATCTCGGTCAGCTGTTCGCGCTGGGTGAGCGCGGAGATGACGAGGCCAGCCTTGCGCAGTGCGTCCAGGTACTGGGTGTTGGCTTCGTAGCGGTGGCGGTGGCGCTCGGTGACCACAGCGCCGTAGATGCTGTAGGCCAGGGTGCCAGCGGCCACGTCGGAGCTTTGCGCGCCCAGGCGCATGGTGCCGCCCAGGTCGGAGTTGGCGTCGCGCTTCTGGATGGAGCCGTCGGCGTCCTGCCATTCGTCGATGAGGGCGATGACCGGGTGCGGCGTGGCGGGGTCGAACTCGGTGGAGTTGGCGTTGGCCAGGCCTGCCACGTGGCGTGCGAATTCGATGGTGGCGACCTGCATGCCCAGGCAGATGCCCAGGTAGGGCACCTTGTTCTCGCGGGCGTAGCGGGCAGCGGCGATCTTGCCCTCGGTGCCGCGCTTGCCGAAGCCGCCAGGCACCAAGATGGCGTCGAAGCGACCCAGTTCCTTGGCAACGTTGTCGGGCGTGAGCGTCTCGGAGTCGATGTAGGTGATCTCGGCCTTGACGTGGTTCTTCATGCCCGCGTGGCGCAGCGCTTCGTTGAGCGACTTGTAGCTGTCGGACAGGTCCACGTACTTGCCCACCATGGCGATCTGCACCTTGCCCTGCGGATGTTCCACCTCGTAGACCAGGTCGTCCCAGCGCTTGAGGTTGGCGGGCGGGGTGTTCAGGCGCAGCTTGTCGCAGATGAGGCCGTCCAGCCCCTGTTCGTGCAGCACGCGCGGCACCTTGTAGATGGTGTCCACGTCGGGCATGGAGATGACGCCCCACTGCGCCACGTTGGTGAAGAGGCTGATCTTCTCGCACTCGTCGTCGGGGATGACGCGGTCGGCGCGGCACAGCAGCGCGTCGGGCTGGATGCCGATCTCGCGCATCTTCTGCACGGTGTGCTGCGTGGGCTTGGTCTTGAGTTCGCCAGCGGCGGCGATCCAGGGCACGTAGGTGAGGTGCACGAAGGCCGCGTTGTTGGGGCCCATGCGCAGGCTGAGCTGGCGCACCGCCTCCAGGAAGGGCAGGGATTCGATGTCGCCCACGGTGCCGCCGATCTCGACGATGGCGACATCGACCGCGTCGGGCGTGCCGATGCCCGCGCCGCGCTTGACGAATTCCTGGATCTCGTTGGTGACATGGGGAATGACCTGCACGGTCTTGCCCAGGTAGTCGCCGCGGCGCTCCTTTTCCAGCACAGACTTGTAGATCTGGCCCGTGGTGAAGTTGTTGGCCTTCTTCATCCGGGTGTTGATGAAGCGCTCGTAGTGGCCCAGGTCGAGGTCGGTCTCGGCGCCGTCGTCGGTGACGAACACCTCACCGTGCTGGAAGGGGCTCATGGTGCCCGGGTCCACGTTGAGGTAGGGGTCGAGCTTGATGAGGGTGACTTTGAGGCCGCGCGATTCGAGCAGCGCAGCCAGCGAGGCGGAGGCGATGCCCTTGCCCAGTGAGGACACCACGCCGCCGGTAACGAACACAAATTTGGTCATGTCGCAGACGAACCTTTGCAGGTCCGCAGGAGAGGAAATGCCGATTATAAAAGCCGTGACCTGCCGACGGGTTACGAAGTGATTCCGACCCTAGGATAAGGAGGCAAGGGCGGCGGCAGCCCCGCACTAAACTGCATGGTTTTGATCAGCCGGGGTTTTCATGGGCTCTACCGCGTTTCTCGCTCAAGCGGCGGTCTACCTTGCTGCTGCGGTGTTGGCCGTTCCGTTGTCCAAGCGGCTGGGCTTGGGGTCGGTGCTGGGTTATCTGATCGCGGGCATTTTGATCGGGCCGTACGCGCTGAGGCTGGTGACGGACCCCGAACACGTTTTGCACTTTGCCGAATTTGGCGTCGTGTTGCTGCTGTTTCTGGTGGGCCTGGAGCTGGAGCCGGAAAAAGTGTGGGCCCTGCGCAAACCGCTGTTCGGGCTGGGCGGGCTGCAGGTGGCGGGCACCTTGGCCCTGGTCATGCTGGCGTTGACGCTGGCGGGCCTGCCCTGGCAGATGGCTGCCGTGGCGGGCGCGGGCATTGCCATGTCCTCGACGGCCATTGGCCTGGCTTCGCTGGAGGAGAAAAAGCTCCTGGGCTCACCCGGTGGGCAATCGTCTTTCGCGGTGCTGCTGTTTCAGGACCTGTCGGTCATTCCGCTGTTCATTCTGCTGGCATTGATTGCGCCTGCTGCCTCATCCGATGGCTTTGACGTCTGGGCCGTGCCCAAGGCGCTGGCGGTGATCGCGGCCATTGTTCTGGCGAGCCGGACGGTGCTCAACCCGGTGATGCGGATTGTGGCCCGCACAGGGATGCGCGAGATCTTCTTTGCCTTTTCGCTCTTGCTGGTGATTGGCGTGGCCATGGCCGTGCAGTCGGTGGGCCTGTCGATGGCGCTGGGGACGTTTCTGGCGGGCGTGCTGCTGGCCGGTTCGGAATACCGCTACGAGCTGCGCCTGGACATTGAGCCGGTGAAGGGGCTGATGCTGGGGCTGTTCTTCATTGCCGTGGGCATGTCGGTGGACGTGTCGCTGCTGGCGCGTGAACCCGGCACCATCGTGGGACTGGCCTTGCTGGTGGTGGCTGCCAAGGGGGGCGTTCTGTTTGGTTGGGGCAGGGCCTTCGCGTTGAAGAACCGCGAGGCGCTGTTGATGGCCGTGGCGCTGTCGCAGGTGGGGGAGTTCGCGTTTGTGATCTTCGGTGCGGCATTGAGCCAGAACCTGCTGACGCGCCCAACCTACGATCTGCTGAACGCCGTCGTGGCGGTGTCCATGCTTTGCACGCCTTTGCTGTTGGTGTTGCACCAGCGTTTCGTGAAGATGGATTGTGGTGAGCGCCCACGCGAGGCCATTGACGAGACCAACGGGGTGATCATTGCCGGGTTTGGCCGGTTCGGGCAGGTGGTGGGGCGGGTGTTGATGGCGCATGGTGTCCCGGCAACGCTCATCGACAACGACCCGGACCAGGTGGAACTGATGCGGGAGTTCGGATGGAAGTGCTACTACGGCGACGCCGCCAGGCTGGATCTGCTGGAGGAGGCAGGCATTGCCCAGGCGAGGTTGCTGGTGATTGCGGTGAATGACCCGCAGGCGGCGTTGACCATGGCAGACGTGGTGCGGCAGCGTTGGCCGAACGTGCCGGTGGTGGTGCGGGCGCGCAGCCGCACCGATGCGTTCGAGTTGCGCGAGCGCGGTCTGCAACCCATCAGGGAGACCTTTCACTCCTCGCTGGAGGCCGCTCGCCAGTCGCTGATGGCTTTGGGCGAACAACCGGACAGGGCGGCGACCATCGTGAGGCATTTCGAGAACCACGACATGTCGCTGCTGGATGCGGCGCTGAAGGTCCGCGGTGACAGGGAGGCGTTGCTCAGCATCACCCAGCGCGGCCGCGAAGACTTGAAGGCATTGCTGGCGGTGGAGAGGGAAGAGTCCAAGCCGTCGTGATCGGCCTGTACAGGTGGAGCGCCAGTGGTACATTCCCGCCCATGGAAGACCTTGCCGGAAAACACATCGTCCTGGGCCTCTCTGGGGGCATTGCCTGCTACAAGTCGGCCGAGTTGTGCCGCCTGCTGGTAAAGGCCGGGGCGAGCGTTCAGGTGGTGATGACCGAGGCTGCCACGCAGTTCATCACCCCGGTGACGATGCAGGCCCTGAGCAACCGACCCGTGCTGCTGAGCCAGTGGGACGCCAGCGAGCCCAACAACATGCCGCACATCCGCCTGGGGCGCGAACCGGACGCGATACTGATTGCCCCGGCCAGCGCCGACCTGATGGCCCAGTTGGCCCAGGGCCGCGCTGCCGACCTGCTGACCCTGACGTGCCTGGCGCGCCCGCTCGACCGCACGCCCTTGCTGCTGGCCCCGGCCATGAACCGCGAGATGTGGGCGCACCCGGCCACCCAGCGCAACGCAGCGCAGTTGCGTGCAGACGGCGCCGTGGTGCTGCCCGTAGGCCAGGGGGACCAGGCCTGTGGCGAGGTGGGCGACGGCCGCATGTTGGAGCCCCAGGAATTGCTGGAAGAGCTGATTGCGCATTTCCAGGCCAAGGTGCTGGCTGGGCAGCACGTGCTGGTAACGGCAGGGCCCACCTTCGAGGCGATCGACCCGGTGCGCGGCATTACCAACCACAGCAGCGGCAAGATGGGTTTTGCCGTGGCGCGCGCCGCCCGCGAGGCCGGGGCTGAAGTGACCTTGGTGGCAGGCCCTGTGCACTTGCCCACGCCGCGCGGTGTTCGCCGCGTTGACGTGCAGTCCGCCTTGCAGATGCAGGCAGCGGTGCAGGCCGAAGTGGAGCGTGCCTCCATTTTTGTGGCCGCCGCTGCCGTGGCTGACTGGCGCCCGGCCAGCGCTGCCGGGCAAAAGATCAAGAAGGATGGCAGCGGCTTGCCGCCTGCCTTGGCGTTTGTGGAGAACCCGGACATTTTGGCGGGTGTGGCCGCCAGCCCGCGTGCCCGCGAAGGCGCCCTGTACTGCGTGGGTTTTGCCGCCGAGAGCCACGACCTTGCTGCACACGCACAAGCCAAGCGCGAGCGCAAAGGCGTGCCGCTGCTGGTGGGCAACATCGGCCCGGCCACCTTTGGGCGTGACGACAACGCACTGCTGCTGGTGGACGCCGGCGGCACGAAGGAATTGCCGCACGGCCCCAAGCTGGTTCTGGCGCGCCAACTGGTGGCCGAGATTGCCCGTCGCCTGAGCCGCTGACCGGCGCCTTGCCATGGATTTTTGACATCTGGTGCTGCCAGGTGGACAATAAAAATCCGTAATTGCTTATTTTATGATTAATGGAGGCGAAACCCATGTTCAACGCACAGCAAGGCGCGACACGCCGCCACTGGCTCAGGCTCGCAGGTGGGCTGGGCTTGGCAGGTGCAGGCCTGATGACCGTGCCAGAAGTGCGTTTGTTTGCTCAGCAGGTGCAAGACTTCATTGAAGGGCCGCCTGTGCCGGATGTGGCACCGCAGCAGCTTTCGCAACACGTCTGGATGGTCTATGCCAAGGACGGTTTTCCCACGGCGGACAACCAGGGTCTGATGGCCAACGTTCTGTTCGTGGTGACCAGCGCAGGCGTGGTGGTGCTGGACTCGGGTGCGTCGCTGCAGATCGGTCAGATGGCGATTCGCATGATCCGCAAGGTGACGCCGCTGCCGGTGGTGGCGGTGTTCAACAGCCACTACCACGGCGACCACTGGCTGGGCAACCACGCCTTTGCAAAGGCATTCGGCGCCAATCTGCCCATCTATGCGCTGTCCCACACCATCGAGCAGATCAAGGGCGTGGAGGGCAACCTGTGGCGCAGCCTGATGGAGCGCTGGACCAACCAGGCCACCATAGGGACGCAGGTGGTGCCACCCAACCAGGCGACGGCGCATGGAAAGACCTACCAGTTTGGCGATGTGACGCTGAAGATGCATCACTACGGCACGGCGCACACCCCTTCGGACCTGTGCGTGGAGGTGGTGCAGGACCGCCTGACTTATGTGGGCGACATTGCCATGGAAAACCGCATCGCCAACATCGATGATGGCTCGTACCGGGGCACTTTCAAGTACTACGAGGCGATACAGGCTGCCGCTGGTGACCAGCTTTGGGTGCCAGGGCACGGCAACGGCGGCAAGGACTTGCTCAAGACCTATGGCGAGTTCATGGCCGGGATTTACGAACCTTGCCTGAAGGCCGTGGAGGCCGGCCAGGGGGTGGAGGCGGCCAAGGCGGCTGTGCTGAAAGACCCGCGCGTGGCCCGCCGTGCGGCTGGCATGGCGGGTTTTGACAGCAACATTGGCAAGTACGTGAGCCTGGCTTACCTGGAAGCCGAAAAAGAGGCTTTCTGAGCGGGTTGTTGCTCAGGTATTGAAGCGCCACCAGGGCAGAACGGCCTTGAGTGAGCGCACCTGCCCGCTGGCCAGCGGGGCGTAGCCGGGCACGGTGGCCAATGCCGATTGCCATGCAGGCGTGGCCAGTACCTGCCGCAGGGCGAGCACGGCGGGTTGGTCCAGGGCGGACTTCAGACACGCCAGATGATAGTGCTCACGTACCAACGATACGAACCCCAGCCCAAGCCTTTCGGCGGCGGACTGAGTGCCCAGCCCCGCATCGGCACGTCCGCTGGCCACGGCCTGGGCCACGGCAGCATGGGAAGGTTCCGTCTGCCCATGCCCGTTCAGGTCGCTGGCGCTCAGGCCTGCTTCGGCCAGCAACTCTTCCAGCAGCAGCCTTGTGCCGGTGCCCTGCGGCCGGTTCACGTAGCGCAGGCGCCAGCGGGCCACGTCGGCCAGGCCTTGCAACTTGCGCGGGTTGCCCTTGGGCACGATCAGGCCCTGCACCCGCTCGGCAAAGCCGATGAGCTTGTGCTGGCCCGGTTGCAACAGGGGCCGGTAGGCCTGGGCGCTGGGGCTGGCAATGCCG
>CBKZAG010000187.1:0-6749 GCA_966692625.1 uncultured Comamonadaceae bacterium | reverse complement strand
CCACGGCAGGGTTCACGAAGGAATAACTGCCCGCCAGCGCGGCCGAGGTGTTCTGAAGCAGCCACAGGTAGGCGTTGAGCGTGACCAGCGTGCCCATCACCACCAGGTAGCCCCAGGCCAGCCAGGAGGCGGCCGTGGCCTCGTGCCACCAGGCGCCGCTGCGCGCGCCCGGTTCCACCAGCAGCGACACCACCAGCCCAAGCACTCCGCCCGTGAGCCACTGTGCGGCAGAGGCCATGGCCGGTGCGGGCAGCGTCAGCTTGCGCGAAGCGTAGGAGCCAATGCTCCAGCACAGCGGCGCCCCGAAGGCACACAGCGTGCCCAGCCAGGTGGCGGTGAAGTCCCCCTCCATGGCCAGCAACAGCGCGCCGCCCATGCCCAGCACCAGGCCCACCCAACTGGTGGCGGGCACACGCTCGCCGCCCCAGTGCGTCCACAGCGCCAGCCACATGGGCATGGTCGTCACCACCGTCGCCATCAACCCGGAGCCTATGCCCAGCTTCTGCGCCAGCACCACCAGGCCCATGGCGCCAAACACCATCAAGGCCCCCACCAGCGCCGAATTGCGCCACTGCTGCCGGGTGGGCCATGCCACGCCTTGCCAGCGGGCCACGGCCAGCATCACCGCACCCGCCACCACAAAGCGGCTGCCGTTCATCAACAGCGGGGGCAGGCCCTGCATGGCCACACCCAGAGCGTAGTAGGTGGTCCCCCACACGATGTAGACGATCAACAGCGCCGTCGCCAGACGCAGGGTTTTGCCATTGTTCGCGGTTTGATTGAAAATGCTCGGCACGGCAGGCCTCTTTCTGGAAAATTTCCTGGTATGTGGGAATTTTCTGAACTTTACCCCGGGATTTGGTGAAATGCAAGCAAATTTACAGATCGACGAGCTCGATGGGAGAATTCTTTCGGCGTTGAGTGGAGATAGCCGTCGTTCTTACGCCGACGTCGCCGCCGAGGTGGGCCTGTCCACCGCCGCCGTGCACGAGCGGGTGAAGAAGATGATCGAGCGCGGGGTCATAGAGCGCTTTTCGCTGCGGGTGGACCCTGAAAAGATCGGGTTGAACTTCACCGCCTACGTGGCGATCCGAAATGACGGTGGCGCCCATTGCCGCGAAGTGGCGCCGCGCCTGCGCGAGATCCCCGAGGTGCTGGAGTTGCACAGCGTGGCCGGGGAATACGACTTTCTGGCCAAGATCCGCACCACGCACGCGCGCCGGCTGGAAGACGTGCTCTACCAGATCAAGGCCATTCCTGGCGTGGCGCGCACCACCAGCACCGTGGTGCTCAACACCGAGTTCGAGGACAGGCCTTTGCGGTTGGACACGAGCGGCGCTGAAGGACATTGAATCAGGAGGGTCAGGCATGCCCAGCCAGCACAAACGTTTCGGGGTGTGGACCTTGGCCGCCCTTGCGGTATGGCTGGGCGGCGTACAGGCCCAGACGGCCCCCACTGCCGTGCGAGCCGAAGTGGTAGCACGCGGCTTGGATCATCCCTGGGCGGTGGCCTTTGTCGATGGCGGGCGCATGCTCGTCACCGAACGCCCTGGCCGCATGCGCCTGATCGAGCCCGACGGGCGCGCAGGTCCACCTATTGAAGGCGTACCTGCGGTCGATGCGGTGGGGCAGGGCGGCTTGCTGGATCTCATCACCGATAGCGGCTTCACCACCAACCGGCGCATCTACTTCTGCTTCGCCGAACCAGCGGCGTCTGGTGGCGGCAATTCCACCGCACTGGCAACGGCACGCCTGTCAGAAGATGGCCGGCGCCTCGAACAGGTGCGGGTGATCTTCAGCCAGATCCCCAAGGTGCCCAGCCGCCTGCATTTCGGCTGCCGTATCGTTGAAGCGCCAGACGGCCACCTCTTCCTGGCGCTTGGCGAGCGCTTTCAGCGCATGCGCGACGCCCAGACGCTGGACAACCACCACGGCAAGGTCGTGCGCCTGCGCAAAGACGGCAGTTCACCGCCAGACAACCCGCTCGTGCGTCAGAGCGGGGCCATGCCCGAAATCTGGAGCTGGGGGCACCGCAACCCGCAGGGCGCCACCTGGGGGCCGGACGGGCGCCTGTGGGTGATCGAGCACGGCCCCCAGGGCGGCGACGAAATCAACCGCCCCGAGGCCGGCAAGAACTACGGCTGGCCGGTCATCACCTACGGCGAGAACTACGGGGGTGGCGCCATTGGCGAAGGCCTGACCGCCAAGCCCGGTATGGAGCAGCCCCTGCACCACTGGACCCCATCCATTGCGCCTTCGGGCATGGCCTTCCTGCGCAGCGGCCGCTATGGCCCCGCCTGGCAAGGCAACCTGTTCGTGGGTTCGCTCAAGTTCCGCTACCTGGCCAGGCTGGAATTGCAAAATGGCCGCGTGGTGCGGGAAGAACACCTGCTGCCACAGCTCGGCCAGCGTGTGCGCGACGTGCGCCAGGGACCAGACGGACTGCTGTATTTGCTGACTGACGAGAACGACGGGCAGTTGCTGCGCCTCGTGCCGCAGCGTTGATCACGTAACTCAAGCCGCAACAGGCGCCAGCACCACACGGTTGCGCCCCAGGGCCTTCGCGCGGTACATCGCCTCATCCGCGCGGCGCAGTGCGGCTTCAATGTCAGCATGCTCCTTGCATTCCGTCACTCCAATGCTGGCCGTCAAAGCGATGTGGTTCCCCTGCACTTCCAGTACCGACCGGGCCAGAGCCATCCGCAGCCGTTCAGCCACTTCACCCGCTACGGTCAGCTCCGTGCCGGGCAGGAATATCCCGAATTCCTCGCCTCCCAGGCGGCCCAGCACATCCTCTCGGCGGATGGCCGATTGCGCAACTTCAACGAAATGCCGCAAGGCCGTGTCGCCGTGAAAGTGACCGTGCGTGTCGTTGATGGACTTGAAATGGTCCAGATCGATGAGCAGCAACGGCACCGAAGCCCGGTGCCGTTGCGCATGGCTTACTGCCTTGTCCAGCAGCGTCAGAAACGAGCGCCGATTGAACACGTTGGTCAGCGGGTCCATGCGCGCCAAACGGACCAGTTCGGTGCGCAGGTGCTCGTTCACCAGCATCAGCACGCCAAAAGACATGATCTGCAGGGCTACCAGGGTCTCGATCATGATCGGTTGCACACGGTCCAACGTCTCGGCAAAACTTCCCGGCACGCCTGCATTCCATAGCAGGAACAACGGGCGCAGCACTTGAAAGAGGCCATGCACCAGACAAGTCCAGCCAAACAGGTAGCGGAAGGTATGATCTCCGCGGCCATCGCGCGTCAATAGCCAGCCCGCGTAGATGAACAGTCCTCCAGATATGAGGCTCAGCAACACGAAGCGCAAAGGCAGGTTGGTGCGCAAAACCTCTATTGACCACACCAGCAGACCTGCAGCCAGCAGCACTGTGGCGCCATGGCGCAACGGCCATATCTTGAGATCCAGGTGCTGCCTGCAAGCGTGCAGGTTGAAGTAGGCAGTGCCCAGAGTGAGCACGGTGATGCTCACCAGCGCAAAGGTTTCCTGCAGAAGAGGCCGAACGACGTAGTTGAGCGATGCCAGAAATGCGCAGGTAAAGGCCGCGATCCACGCGGGCAGACCCGGAATGCGCCGGTTGAAGAACCACACCGCGAAAGCCAAGCTGGTCACGCATCCAAGCATGATGGTGCTGGCGAGCAGGAGGGTCCAACTGTGCATGTACGGGTGGATGAGGCCTGGATGAAAAGGAGTTTACTTGGTAACTCCTGCTCTTCGGCCTTGCATGGCACTCAATCCAGCTCGTAGACCGACACCCGCGCGCAAGCCGCGATCACGTTGAGTTGGCAGATTTCGCGGGTGGTGCGTGCTTTGTTGAGCGCGCCGCCCTTGCCGGTCAGTTTGCGGAAAATGGCTTTGAGACTCATGGCTACCTCACAAAAAAAGTTGGCTTGACTGTCAAAGACGGCGGAACACGCCTACCACCACACCCAGTACCTCCAGCGACTCGCGCGCAAGAATGTCGGGGTAGTCGGGGTTGGCGGGCTTGAGCACCCAGCCGCCAGCCCCGGGCAGCGGATGCAGGTGTTTGACCGTGAGTTCGTTGTCCACCAATGCCACCACGATGTCGCCGGGTTTGGTGGGGCGGTTGCGCTCCACGACCACCATGTCGCCGTCCAGCATGCCCGCGTCTTTCATGGAGTCGCCGCGCACGCGGCAGAACACCGTGCGCTCAGGGTGGCGAATCAGGTAGTCCTCCACGCCCACCGTCTCCAGGCCTGCCGTCTGGTCTTCGGCCTGGGGCAAACCGGCGCGCACCTTGCCCAGCACGGGCAGGGCAAAAAATTCACGGGTGGGGGCAATGCGGCCCTCCACACGCTCCAGGTAGCCAGCGTCCACCAGCCGGCCAATCACCTTGAACACGCCGCCTGAAGATGCCAGGCCCAACACGTCAGCGAGCTTGGCCATGGAAGGGAACGCCTTGTTCTCCTTCCAGTAGGCACGCAAGGCATCCAGGTGTTTGGTGTCGGGCATATTTACTTTGGTGAATGAATGTTCACTATCGTATGTGAGTCATGCTTTGCTTGTCAACTTGCTGGTGCAGAGATTGACTTCCTGCAGGGGGATTGTTGTGCTTGTTCGACTGGCGCGGCGCGAGTCTGTGCGGCCATAAAAAAACGCGCTCTAGGCGCGTTTCGATGCATCTTGGATGCTTGTCTTGGCGGTGGGCGTAGTCTTGAGCGAACCATTCTCTGGGTGCCAGGTTCTTGACAGGGTGCCAAGACTGTGTAGTTGTACCTTTTGCAAATCAGAAAACGACTCCAAAAACAACGCGCGCGTGCGCGCACGCGCGATAAAAAAGCAAAACTCACACACCCTACTTTTTTGGTTCACATCAAAGCTGGAATGCGGCACCGTTGTTCTTCGATGGGCCAAATTTGGCCTGTGGTTGCGATCAATGTTATGCAGTCAGAACTTCTGCTTCCCTCAGACGCTCGTGAGCGAAAGCTGACTGCAGAACCCGTTCTTCGGTGATCGTTAAGTGCACATCATTCAATTGACGCCAGTTCTTGATCGCCTTCACTATCTGGCGCAGGCTGGCACGAGCTTGTCCTCGGTCCAGCCCGAAGCAACCAGCATGTTCGACGAGTGTCATTAACGACGTGATTGGACCGAGTTCCGCGCTCAAGCTAGTCTGGGAGCGATAGCTCTGCTGAGGCGTGGGGTTTAGGCCGACTGCAGGTGCTAATTCCCAGCTGCGGGAGTTTGACGAGTACAGAAACCCGATGCTGCGCAGGTTGTCGTCCACACGGGTGATGAGTGCATTGAAAACGAGCCTTCGCCAGAGCTCGTGAGCGTTTGCCTCGTAACTGCTGCAAACCTGTGCCATGACTGAAAGTAACTCCAGGTAGCCGCACCTGTCTCGCCCGCGAGCATTCAGTAGGGATGCGGCAGAAACGTAGTGGAGTCGCCCACCTGTTGGCGTGCGATCAAAGCGCGTAATGACCGCTACCGGAATGCCATCGATTTTCCAGAGCGCCGCTTGTGCCGCATTTATGCCTGCCCGTCGAGCCAGCTTCAGGGCCAGAACCTCGGCCGTTGGCACGCTGTACGTGTCTTTGGGGTGCGCCAACTTGACCAGCGCGATGCGGCCATCGTCCATGACATAAGAGAGCTTGGGGCGGGAGCCACCCATGAAGCAACCCTGATTCATCAAGGTGGTCAACTGTGACGGTGAGATGGTGTCGGTCTCTAATGCCCAGGCCGCTTTTGTCGCGTCTACCAACTTCACTATGGCGTTCGAAGGTCGACGATCGTGTTTCCACCAGGACAGGGTGGCGCCCGGCAGGCGCAGGGCACCAAGGCGGTGAGCGTCATCGCAGGCACAGAGGTATTGGATCTCGTCGAGTGGGCCCAAGCTGGGCGCAGACTGCTTGGCTAGGTGGTAGGCTTGGTCAATGACCCGACGGGCCCATGGTCCGGGTGCTGTGTCAGAGAGCGAGGAGAAGAGCCCAGCGGAGCTTGACGACTCGGGATTGAGCACTTGGACGCCTGCATGCAGGGGCAGCTCAGGTGAGACCATCACCGCGCGAGGCCGTTCCAACCACCCCGTCTCGTACTGAAACTCACTGCGTGTTAGCTGAGAATCGCGATAAATGTCTAGTCGACCAACAGGCAGATTTTTGGTGCCGATACCGATCATCAGTGTGGTGGGCTCCGCCTTTGCCGGTCGTTCTGCATCGGAATTCAATTGCTTGCCTACTGTCGGCCGCTCGCTTCGCCCTTGTCTGACAGAAGTCATAGCTACAAACTCGCCAGTGGGCGGTTCTTGGCTGCGAAGAATTGCATTCAGATCTTCCTGCATACCGAAAGCTTCAAGCGCCTGGGCGATGTGACCGATGGCTGTGCCGGGTGCTCCAGCTTCCATTCGACGGATGGATCGAAGGCCCAGGCCGATGCGGTTGGCCAGCATTGCCTGGGTCCAGCCGTGATTTAAGCGTGCTTGTGCGATACGGCGCCCCAAAGCGCGCAGCATCTCATTAGCCTTGGCGTGGGATGGTTCAGTCAACGTGAGTGCTCAAATTTGAGTGGTTATGCCTTTAGGACATCCAAATATGGATGTCCGCTTGGAGATGATCTCGACCGAAGTGCGTGGTCAAATTTGGCCTCTTTGCTCTTCGGTTGATGATCTGTGACGTCGCATCGACAAGCACTGGCGTCCGGATGGCCGATATGGCATCGTTCTGGTTCCCTCTCTGGTTCCCTCTCTGGTTCCCTCTCTGGTTCCCTCTCTGGTT
>CBKZAG010000186.1:0-6775 GCA_966692625.1 uncultured Comamonadaceae bacterium | reverse complement strand
GATTGAGTCATGTCAGTCTCCTACTGTTTTGCTGAATGGTCAGCGCAGCCGCCTCCGATTGCAATCATTCATTCTCGAACCCAGCATTCGAAATTCATAAAGGCTGCCCCATTCAACCTACCCCGCGCGGCAGGGTTCAATGCTGCCTGAGGCTAGGTACAGAAAAAACATAGGCGCCACTCCGCCACAGCGCCTAGACTGCCTACGCATTCACAGGAGACGTCCCATGAAAATTCGCGCAGCGGTACTGGAGTCCATCGGTGCCACAGCCCCCTACGCCCAAAGTCAGCCACTCAAGATTCGAGAGGTTGACCTTGACCCGCCCGGTCAAGACGAGGTGCTCATCCAAATCAAGGCGGCCGGCCTTTGCCACTCCGACCTGTCGGTCATCAACGGCGACCGCCCTCGGCCGCTGCCCATGGTGTTGGGACACGAGTCCGCCGGTGTCGTGGTCGAATGCGGCCACGGCGTTCGAGACTTGAAGCGTGGAGACCGCGTGATCATGGTGTTCATGCCGAGCTGCGGCTGCTGCCTGCCTTGTGCTGAAGGCCGCCCTGCCTTGTGCGAACCGGGCGCCGCTGCCAATGGGGCGGGCGCCCTGCTCTCAGGAGCCCGTCGCTTGCGCCTGGGCGATACGGTCGTCAACCACCACGTCGGCGTGTCTTGCTTCTCCGAGTACGCTGTGGTCTCGCGTCGTTCTTGCATCAAACTCGAATCCGACATCAGCGATGCGGAGGCCGCATTGTTTGGTTGTGCGGTGTTGACCGGCGTGGGTGCCGTCATCAACACCGCTCGGCTGCAAGCAGGCAATTCTGCCGCAGTGCTCGGACTGGGCGGCGTGGGCTTCAGCGCTTTGCTGGCCGCGGTAGCCAGTGGAGCGCGCGACGTGATCGCCATTGACATGAACGAGTCCAAACTGACACTGGCCCGCGAATTGGGGGCCACCGCAACTTTCAACGCGAGCGACCCCGATATCGAACAAAGGGTCAAGTCGCAAACAAGGGGCGGAGTGGATTTCGCCTTTGAAATGGCCGGAGCCATCCCCGCCATGGAGTTGGCATGGAAAATCACCCGCAGGGGCGGCAGCACGGTAACGGCAGGGCTGCCTCACCCGGACAAGCGTTTTTCTTTCTCACCAACCCAACTGGTGGGCGAAGAACGCACACTGCGTGGCAGCTACATTGGTTCGTCGGTGCCCATCCGCGACATTCCACGCTACGTAGCGCTGTATGAGCAGGGCAAGTTGCCGGTCAACCGGCTGATGGGGGAGCAGCTCACCCTGGATCAAATCAACTTGGGCTTCGACCGGTTAGCCAGCGGCTCGGCGCTGCGTGACGTAATCCTGCTGTAGGTCGAAAAAGGACCCGTGCAGACGGGTCCTTTTTTCAAGGCCAATCGCCAGAGCGAATCAGATGGTGCGCCCACCATCCACCGGGAACTCCACACCGGTGATGAACTCCGCGTCGTCACTGCCCAGGAACACTGCCGCACGGGCAATATCCTGAGGTTCAGCCAAGCGCCCCAGCGGCACCGTAGCGATGAACTTCTTGCGGTTCTCCGGCGTGTCGGGCATGCCCATGAACGATTCGAGCAAGCCCGTGGCACCCATCACCGGGCAAATCGAATTGACGCGTATGTTCTCCGGCCCCAACTCCACCGCCATCGATTTGGACAACAGGTTGACCGCCCCCTTGGAGCTGTTGTACCAGGTCAAACCAGGGCGTGGGCGGATGCCAGCCACCGAGCCCACGTTCAAGATCACTCCACCTCCGCCTTGTCGACGCATCACCGGCACCACCGCGTGGGTCATGAAGAAGATGGACTTCACGTTGATGTTGTAAACGCGGTCAAAGGTGGCTTCGTCCACGTCCAGCATGGGCTGGTTCTTGTGCGTCCAGCCAGCGTTGTTGACCACGACATCCAGGCGCCCAAACCGTTCGACGGTCTTGGCCACCATGGCGTCGATGTCAGCCTTTTGGGTCACATCACAGGCCACTGCGATGGCAGTGGGGCCGATGCCATCGGCCACAGCCTTCGCCCCCTCGCCGTTGATGTCGGCCACCACTACCTTGGCGCCTTCCGCTGCGTATTGCCGAGCGATTTCCGCGCCAAAGCCACTGGCTGCGCCAGTCACGATCGTCACTTTTTCCTTCAGACGCATACTTGTCTCCTCATTCACCGTGGTACTGCACCACGGTCTTCACGTTGCAAAACTCTTCCAAGGCCAGGAAGCCTTTTTCGCGGCCGTGCCCACTGCGCTTGACGCCGCCAAAAGGCAGCTCCACCCCACCACCTGCACCGTAGCAATTGATGTAGACCTGACCGCATCGCATCTGCTTGGCCATGCGCGTCTGACGGCCACCATCGCGCGTCCAGATGCCAGCTAGCAAGCCGAAGTCAGTGGCATTGGCTAACTGGATGGCATCGGCCTCGTCTTCGAACGGGATCACGGACAACACCGGGCCAAACACCTCATCACACGCCAACTGGTGATCACGTGGAACGGGGCCGAACAAGGTCGGTGCCACGTAGTAGCCACCTTCTGGCACGCCATCAGCAACAGAACCTTGCGCGAGCACAGGAATGCCGGTATCGATAGCGCGGCGAATAAACCCCTCCACGCGTCGCTTCTGACCTGCGTTGATCAGCGGACCACAATCCCGGTCCATTTCTGGGGAACCCGCGGAAGACGCCTTGAAACGTTCCACCACGCTCGCCACAAACTGGTCGTAGATACTGCGCTGGACCAGAAGTCGACTACCGGCTGAGCAGGTCTGACCACCGTTCTGAGTGATTGCTTTCAGCACGAAATTGGCCGCCCGTTCCAAGTCAGCGTCTTCAAACACGATCTGAGGCGACTTCCCCCCCAGTTCCAGAACGCACTTGATGGTCCGTTCAGCAGCGGCCTTTTGCACCAGGGTTCCCACCTCTGGGGACCCGGTAAACGTCACAAAGTCGATATCGCGATGCGCTGTCAGCGCCGCCCCGGCCTCCTCACCTAGGCCGGTCACGACGTTCAAGGCTCCAGCCGGCAAGCCCGCTTCTGTCGCAATGTCACAGAAGGCCAACGGCGAGAGGCAGGCGTCTTCAGACGGTTTGAGGACAACGGCATTACCCATGGCAAGGGACGGGACCACAGAACGACCGAACATCTGGGCCGGATAGTTCCAGGGCAGGATGTGCGCCGTCACCCCGTACGGTTCACGGATGACCACGACGTTGAAATCTTTCATGTACGGAATGTGCTGCCCGTGCACCTTGTCTGCTGCACCACCATAAAACTCGCAGTAACGGGCAGCGACTTCAATGTCGTTGCGTGCCTGGGAAAAGGGCTTACCCGTGTCTCGCGCTTCCTGGCGAGCCAGTTCCTCTTTGCGCGAAAGAATAATTTCGGACATGCGCGACAGAATGCGGCCACGATCGGTAGCCGTCATCTGTCCCCAGGGACCGGAAAGCGCGGCACGCGCGGCGCTCACCGCGCTATCAACGTCTTCCGCGTTACCTCGCGCGAGCGTGTCAAATGCCACCCCATTGCTGGGATCAATCACCGGCAGCGTCTGTCCGCTGCTGGCCGGGACCCATTTCCCGTTGATGAAATGTTCTGCCATGGTCGAGTTCTCCTTGTGCGACTCAGTGTGAAATGTCAATGCACCGCGGCTGCGGCTTCCTCGCCAGCCTGCAACTCACCTCGTTCCAGCACGAGGGTGCAAGTGGGAATATCTTTGAGCAGACTACGGTTGGATTCGGTTATCACGACGCAAAGCTCTGGACGTGCTTCGTGGAGTCGGTGCAGCGACGCGGCATACTGCTGCGCCAGCACCGGAGCCAACCCCTGGAACGGCTCGTCCAGCAACACCATGCGCTCGCCCACCATGACGGCACGTCCCAGCGCCACCATCTTTCCTTGCCCACCCGACAGGGCCGCCCCAGACCGCGGCAACATCACACGAAGTTCAGGCACGATCGACAAGGTCTCTTCCAGGCGCTCGTCAATATGTTTGGTCGGCATTCCCAGAACCTGGCAGGGAAAGCGCAAGTTCTCCTCGACGGTCATCGTGGGAAACATCACCCGGTCCTCAGGGGCATAACCAATGCCCAAGCGCGTGCGGTGGCGTGCAGGGACCAGCGACAAGTCGGTGCCATCGAGCAGGACACGGCCTTCATGCCCAGGCATGAAGCCCATGATCAAGCGCAGCAACGTGGTCTTGCCAGCGCCGTTGCGACCAACCACCGCCACGGTGGAACCACGCGAGAGTTCCACGGTGATGCCCCGCAGCACCTGAATGCCCGCTATGGTCGCAGAGACGTTTTGCAGGTTCAACATGTCATTCACCAATCACGTTTTTGATGACCATCGGGTCGTTCAGAACCTCATCAGGCGTGCCATCGGCCGCAATGCGCCCGGCAATCCAGGCACACAGCCGAGTTGCATAGCGTCGAACAATGTCAATGTCGTGTTCCACGAAGATGCTGGTCACCTTGCGCTCGTCCAAGGCATGCATCAGCACCGCCATCAACTCGTGCTTTTCGTCGGTCGACACGCCACTGGTGGGTTCGTCCATGATCATGAGTTGAGGACGCAGCACCAGCGCCATAGCCACGTCCAGCAGCTTGCGCTGACCTTCTGGCAGCGCACCGGCGATGTCGTCGGCTCGCGCCGATAGCTGCAGCAGCTCCAGCGTTTCGTCGACCTCCCGAACATCGACCGCACGTTCCAGCGGCAACAGGAATCCGTGCTTCTTGTGCACCGCCGAGGCTGCCAGCATCAGACACTGCCGCACGGTGTGCTCGGTGAACACCTGAGGCAACTGGAACGACCGCCCTACCCCACGACGGGTGATCGAACGAGGGCTTTGCCCAGTCACCTCCTCACCACCGAAATACACGTGGCCAGACGTCGGCTTAAGGTAGCCCGTGCAAATGTTGAGAAAGGTAGTCTTGCCAGCGCCGTTTTGTCCAACGACCGCCAGCCGTTCGCCCTGCACCAGGTCAAAGTCGATCGAGTCTGCCGCAATCACACCCCCAAAAGACAACGACAACCCCCGGGTAGACAACAAACCCCGTTTAAGCATGCTTGCCCCCGATACGCTTGAAGACCAGACCCAGAATGCCGGCCGGGGCGACGAACACCATCACCAGCAACACCAGACCCAACACCAGCTGCCAAGTGCCGGTCAGCCACGACGCGACATAGAGCTTGGTGAACTCGAATACAAACGCTCCAATGAACGCTCCCAGCGCATGGCCAGAGCCCCCCAGAATGGCGATGAACACCACCTCACCGGAACGGACCCAGTAACCCATCTCCGGCGTCACCAGGCCCTGGGTCAGCGCAAACAGACTTCCGCCCAAGCCGCACAAGGCGGCCGACAGAACATAGCCGCCCCAGAACACCCGCTTGGCAGAGATGCCCAGATATTCAAGACGGGTTTCATTCGTCTTGATAGCTGCCAAGGCCTGACCTGAAACACTGCGGAAGTACCGCTGCACCAGCCAGCCCGATGCGAGCGCCAGCAGCACGGCGACGATCAGCAGAGCCGTTTCAAACCCCTCGCGCTCGAAGGTGATGAAAGCGAAGGTTGGACGGTCAAAGCGCAAGCCGTCGGTCCCCCCCGTCACAGCGCCAAACTTGCCCAAGACCGAAAACAGCACCATGGACAAGGCCAGATTCAACATGCCGAAGAAGATTCCTCGGTAACGAACCATGAAGACTCCGACAACCGCTCCGACCAGGGCTGCGAAGGCTGCGCTCAAGCCAATCAGCAACAGACCATCCAGGTTCCATGCGCGGGCCATGAATGCCACGGTGTAACCGGAAACGCAGACAAACATGGCATGACCGAAAGACACTTGGCCAGCCCGAATCAGCACGATGACACCCGCCACGGCCATCCCATTGGAAAGCGCCAAAAGGATCGGCGTTTTCAACCAAGGTGCCCCGAAGCCCAACAGAAGCACCGCAGCCACCAACGCAACAATGAACGAATACATGCGCATCAGATTCTCCTTGCGGCTGCGGATGAAAACAGCCCTTCAGGACGCACGAGAAGCACTGCAACCATGATGAGGTAGGGCATCAGCACCTCAACCTCGGGCATCAGGTACACCGCGAACGAACGTGCCAGACCGATCATCAAGGCCGCCAATGCAGCGCCGCCAATTTGTCCCAGCCCGGCAGTGGCCACCACGGCGAAAGACAAGACCATCATTTCAGCGCCGATCCCAGGTGTGAAGGAAGTGGTCGGCGAAGCCAACGCGCCCCCTAGAGCCCCCAGGGCGGCACCGATAGAGATGGTCAACCACGTCACGCGCCCAGTGTTCACGCCCATGGCGGTGGCCACTTCACGGTGATGAGTCACCGCAGTCACTTGTCGCCCAAGTGCCGTGCGACCAAGAAACCAGCGCAACCCCACGAAAGCCAGAATTGCCACACTCGGCAGCACCAAAAGCTGGTAGCGGGTGTAGACAACGCCCGCCACTTCCAGCGTCCCTAACTGGTTCACCACGTCAGACACAAAAATGGGCTGCACACCCCAGATCAACCGCTGCACGTCCTCCAGGATCATGAAAGCCGCAAACGTGACCAGTAGCTGCAGAATCGGGTCCTTGTCAAGAATGCGGCGCAACAGCCCAAACTCCATGACCGTGCCCAGCAGAACACCTACCGCAATAGCCGCCACGAACAAAGCCGGCAGCGCCAACATGGGCGAAAGGCCAAAGTGGCTGATCCCCATGCCCAACGTGGCGGCGAAGTAGCCTCCCCAGGCGTAAAGAC
>CBKZAG010000185.1:0-6801 GCA_966692625.1 uncultured Comamonadaceae bacterium | reverse complement strand
GAGTGCCCCAGAAGACGTCGAAGGCCAGACCAGCCGCCGCGCACTGCGTGCCGGACAGGTGCTGCAAAAGCGCTTCCTGCAGGCCGACATGCTGGTCAAGCGCGGCGGTGCGGTGCAGATCGTGGCGCGCGCGGGCGGCGTACAGGTGACCCATGCGGGCGAAAGCCTGGACAGCGGCGCGCGCGGGCAAACCGTGCGCGTGCGCAACCTGGCCAGCGGCAAGGTGATCGATGCCCGGGTGGTGAGCCATGGCGTGGTGGAACCGGTCAGCAGCGCGCCCATGCCTCAATCCCGTGACTGAAGTTGCCGGGCGACCTGGACCAGCTTGCGGGCGTAGTCCGGGTCGGTGGCATAGCCGCCGCGCGCCAGGCCCTGCGCAAAGGCCACGGCGTCGCCACCAGCGTTGAGCGCCGCCTGGTAGCGGGGGTTGTTGCGCAGCAGCCGCGCGTAATCGTTCATGGCGGCCCCTACGTCGGGGTAACTGCGGAAGCGCTCGCTGCGGTGTTCGTCCACACCGTTTTCGTGCTCGGTGGTCATGGCCTGCAACGCCGCACCGCGCCAGTTGGCGTCGGCCTTGATGCCGAAGAGGTTGTGGCTGTCGCTGCCGTCGGCGTTGCGCAAGGGGCGTTTGCCCCAACCCGATTCGAGCGCGGCGTGGGCCAACACCAATTCGGGCGACACGCCCAGTTGGCGCGCGGCCTCGGTGGCCTGTGTGCCGACAGCGGCCAGGAAACTGGCCTGGTCCTCAGGACTGGCCGCTGCACCAGGCGCCTGTGAGGCAGCGCTCTGCTCCAGTTGCCAACGCCGCCAGGCACCTTCGACGGACACGGCCTCGCCAGCCCCCGAACCGCCATGCTCAATGAAGTGGCGCACCTCGGCGTTGACCTCGTTCCACAGGCGCGAAAAACCACCGCCCTGCCCTGCAGGACGAACAGCCATGCCCATGTTTGCGGCATTTGCCGCTGCCATGGAGGGAAGACCAGCGTCAGGCAGGCGCATAGGTCGGCTCCTCCTGCTGCAGGACACGGCACATGAGGCTGTGCTGCTCGGTGATGAGGCTGCAGTTGCGCAGGTTGAGGCGCTTGCATTCGCGCACCAACCCGTCCAGCTCCCCGGTCCAGCCCGCCAGCAGGGAAGCTGCCTGGCCGCCGAGCTGCTGCTGGACGGCGGCATGGGCAGGCACCAGTCCCTTGCCAGTGAGTTCGGCCGCAAGCGCCAGGCGCTGGATGCGGCGCTCGTTCAGTACGTCCACCAGCGCCGAAATGCTCTCGCCAAGCTCGCGCATCCGCTCCACCTGGTGACCCAGCGCGGCCTTGAACTGCTCGTCCAGCCGTTCACGCAGAGACCGGTAGTCGCGGACGTCCGCGCGCACCATCTCCATGTAGCGCAGGTGACCGGCGGCCGGCTTCATGACTGCGTCCCGTGGAAGCGGCTGATCAGGCCTGCCAGCTTGCCTGCGTCAAACGGAATATCGCCACGCGCCAGGGCATCGCGCAATTCGGCCACGCGGGCTTCATCGATCTCGGGCATGTCGCGCATGGCACCCAGCGCCGGCTGCAACACCCCGGACTGAAGATCGCCACCGCCAGACGGACGGCCGGACGAACGGGCAGGCGCGGCACCGCCGTTGCTGCTGGATGCGGGCCGGGCAGCGGCGTTGGTGGCATCGGTGTTGAGGTTGGCGGGTATACGCATGCGGTCACCTCGGGTGGGTTTGGTATCCATGTCTGTGCTTTTCCTGGTCGGCCTCAGGGCTGGCTGGCAGGTGCCGTCCCGCGCAACTGCTGGCCCACCGCCTTCAACTGGTCGCGCAACACGGCCAGCACGCCGGGGCTGGGCAGCACGGCATCGACCTGCGGCAGCAACTGGCGGTTTGCCTCGTCCGTCTTCTCGGGTTGGCCGAACATGGCCGTGACGCTGTCTGCCTGGGCCTTGGTGAGGATGACCAGTTCGATGCGGCGGTTCTCGCTGGCCAGCGGGTCGGCGGCATCAAGGGGCGCCTGTTCCGCCATGCCCACCACCTGCAGCACGCTGCGCTCGGGCATGCCGCCATCGAGCAGCAGGCCACGGGCGGCAGCAGCGCGGCCGCTGGACAGCGTCCAGTTCGACACCGCGTGGTTGCGCGGATCGGAAAAGGGCACCGCGTCGGTGTGGCCGACGATGAGCATCTGGTTCTCCATCTGCGCGAACAAGGGGCCCATCTTCATCAACAGACCGCGAAAGCGCTCCGTGGGCACCGCGCTGCCCAGTTGAAACATCCCTTCGTGATCGGTGTCGTGCAGCATCACCCGCAGCCCATAGGGGGTGATCACGGTCTGCAGGTTGGCCTTGAGGCCACCCTGCTCGCTCATGCGGGCCAGCACCTTGGCCAAATCCTGCAGATCTTGCGGCGACTCGTAGCGCACGCGGCTCTTGCCGGTGGGTTTGCCGATTTCGTCGGGGTAATCGGGGCCAGAGCCCGTCTTGCGCGACGGCACCGCCTCGTTGTGGCGCGGCAAGGGCTCGCGCGAGATCAGGCTGCCGCGCGGCCCGCCCATGGTGTCGCTCAGCTTGCCCTTGCCGTTATCAAGCAGGCTGCTCGAAGCGTTCTGCAGCGAGGCCTGCGCCTCTTCCGTCTGACGCGCGGCCAGCACCCACAGCACCAGGTACAGGCACATGAGCGCCAGGCAGAAGTCGGCGAAGGCCACCTTCCAACTGCCGCCGTGCTCGTCATGCTCGTGCTTGCGGCCACCGCGCTTGATGATGGCCGCCTTGTGCTCCTTGCCACTAGCCACGGCGGTCTCCCGCGCGGCGGTTGAACTGGGGCTTTTCTTCTTCCCCGCCACCGCTGAGCGCGTTGATCCAGCCCTCCAGCTGCGAGAAGCTGGGTTTGATGTTGAGCTGTACCAGACGGCGGCCCGCATCGATGGCCAGCAACGCGGGCTTGCCGGACAGGTGCGTCACCAGCACCACCTTGACACACTCCATGGTGGACATCTCACTCTTGACGTTCTGCTTCATGATGTTGCTGATCGGGTCGATCACGGCGTAGCAGAGGAAGATGCCGATGAACGTTCCCACCATCGCGGCGGCCACCTTGGCCGCGATCTCGGCGGCACCTGCGCCGTCGCCCACGGAGTTCATCGCCATCACGATGCCCAGCACCGCCGCCAGGATGCCGAAGCCCGGCATCGCCTCGCCGATCTTGTGCAGGGACTTGGCCGGCTGGTTGAGTTCCTCGTCGATGGCCTCCAACTCCTGGTCGAGCACGCCCTCGAGCTCGTGCTCGTTGATCTTGCCCATGGCCATGAGGCGGAAGTTGTCCACGATGAAGTGCAGCAGCTTCGGCTCTTCCAGCACCATGGGGTAGTTCTTGAACAGCTGGCTCTTGTGCGGCTCCTCGACGTGGGCGTCCAGCGCCTTGAGGCCACCGGCCGCTGTTTGCAGCAGCTCGTACATCAGCAGCAGCAACTGCCGCTGGAACTCGAACGCGTCGCGCTTGCGTGGTGTCATCACTTTGCGCAGTTGCAGACTCATTTCGGTCAGCACGTGACGCGGGTTGCCCACCACGATGGCACCCAGGCCCGCGCCGCCGATGATCAGCAGTTCGATCGGCTGCCAGATCACGCCGAGGTTGCCGCCGTGGATCAGGAAGCCCCCGAACACGCAGAAGATGACGATGAAGAAGCCGAGAAACAGTTGCATGAAAGATCGGTCCGTGTTCTGTGTCGGAAGTCAGTGGGACTGCAGCAGCGTCTTCATCTTCTGCAGTGCGGATTTGTTGATCTGGCAGACGCGCGCCTCGGTCAGTTGCAGCACCGCCGCGATCTCCTTGAGGCTCAGCTCGAACTCGTAGTACAGCTGTATGACGCGCTGCTCACGCTCGTTGAGTGCCTGCAGCGCCTGCTCGATGCTGCGGCGGGCAATCCACTCCGCCTCGGGGGAATGGTGGGCACCGGGCTGCTGGTGCAGGTCCTGCACGAGTTCGTCGAAACTGGCCATCTGCTCCGAATTGGTGTCCTGCTGGTAGGCCACGTAGGCATCCGTGGTAATGCCCAGGGCCTTGACGATCTCGGCCTCGCTGGGTTCGCGGCCCAGCCGCCGCGTGAGTTCGCGCACGCCGTCGCGCAAGCGGTGGCTTTCCTGGCGCACGGTGCGGGGCCGCCAGTCCTGGCGACGCAACTCGTCAAGGATGGCGCCGCGCACGCGCAAGGCAGCATAGGCCCCGAAACGCTCGTCGGGCTCGCCGTAGCGCCGCAAGGCCTCCAGCAAGCCCATCAGGCCGATCTGCATCATGTCTTCACGGTCCATGGCGCCTGCCGCCTGAGAACCGAGCTGGCGCACCACCCGCCGCACCAAAGGGGCGTGTGCCAGCAGATGGCGCTGTTCATCAACAGCCGCCAGCCGCTGCGCCTCCTCGACGCACGCGAATTCGGTGTACCCGCTTTGCATCAGCATGCTCACTCGATGATCAGCTTGCCGATCATGGCCACGCTGAAGGGCTTTTCACGGCCATCGGCGGTGTAGGCAGCGTCCAGCGCCTGGTTGATCGCCGCCGTCAGTTCGTCGATCGTCAACAGCCCCGCCTGCTCCAGGGTGTAGTTCGACAAGGCCTTGACCACCAGGCTGCGCAACAGCGGCAGCTGGTTCTTCACGGCGGCCTCGCCCTCCTTGGGCGTCTTGAACACCAGGTCCACCGCGATGTAGTTGGACAGCGGCGCGCCTTCCTGCGCGCGGAGCATCACGATCACCTTGTCAAGGTTGAGGTACTTGTATTCCTTCTTGTCCTCCACCGGGGCTGGCGCCTCGGCGTGCCCGGCGGGCGCGGGGCCGTGTCCGGACTTCATCAGCCACCACACCCCGGCCCCCGCCGCCCCGGCGGCCAGGAGCACCGCCAGCAACACCACCGCTATCAATTTGATTTTTTTCATGTAGATGTACCGCTGTCACGCAAGATCAAAGATTTGTGCAGCCCCGTCGTCGTCCCAGGCCCGGCCGGGTTCCCGGGGCTGCTGGCCGTCCTGACGCTGGCGCTGCTGGCGCCCGTCGGCATGGCCCAGGTGATCGGACGTGACCTGCACGGTGACCGAGGCTTGCTGGCGCACCGACAGTTCGTGCCGCAGCGTCTCGCTGATGGCCTGAAGCTGGCGGCTCACTTCCGGGTGGGTGGCGCTGAGCTGAACCTGCCAGGTCCCGCCCTCCTGGCGCAGAACGATCTCCACGCGTCCCAACGAGGGCGGGTCGAGTCGGATCAGGGCTTGCTCTTCGCCCTGCGCGCCCTGTACCTGCAGGCGTTCGCCCAGGGCTTGCGCCAAGGGCCGCTGCCACAGGTCGGGCTGGCGCGGGTTCAAGGCCAGCGGCTGTGCAGCATCGCCCGCCTGCTGCAACGTGGCCGAGTTCTGGATGAGGGCTGCGGTCCGGTCGGACACCAGCGGCGCAGGCGCCTGCTCGGACAGCGACGCGGCGAAGCCTCCGTCGGACGATGGCTGGGCGATATCAGCGGTAACGGCGGTGATGGCGGGCTGGCGAACCATGGATGGCGCCATCGAAGCCAGGGAATCCGCCCCGGCCATGCCGTGCTGAGGCAAAGCGGCAGCCAGGAGCCCCGTGCCACGGCCTTCCGTGGCCATGGACTTCTGACTGGACTGGAGCGGAAGCCCCCCGTTCAAATCCAGGGAAACCAACGGCGCAGCAGGCAGCGGCAGGACGGCAGCCGCCATTGCCGCCGCAACCACGGGCTGGCCCTCATCGTCGTCCTTGCTGGACGTTTCCGCGTCTTGCCCGGCACCCCGTGAAGCGGCACCTACAACGGCACTCCATGCCCCTTGACCCCACGCTGCAGGCAGCAGCCCCGTGTCAACACCGTCGGCCAAGACATTGGCCAGCGCGGGCTCCCGCCCCGCAGGCTGCGCGTCTTGCGCAGCCTCGCCTGGCGTCACATCCTCTGGCTGCACCGGCGCGTTCATCTGGGCAAGAACCGAAGAGGGCAGCACTTGCGACAACACATCAATGAACAGGGGCAGGTTCAGCCCCTCACCGGGCGGCATGCCCAGGTTCGTGGCAGACGCGGGCAGCAGGCCATCCTGCTTGTCCGCGCCACCGGTGGCCAGCACCGCTGCGGGAAGGATGGGCAAAGCCACGTTCATATCGGCATCTCCATGTCTTGCGTCAAGGCATACGCCTCAACGATTTCGCGCTGGGCGCAAAAGCTGTGCAGTTCGTCACGGGCCAGGTCGCGGGCGCAGCAGCAGGCCTGCAGCGCTTGCGCGTGGGCCTCGCGCAACCCGGTGATGGCCTCGCTCCAGCCCGGCTGCGGGTGCTGTCCGGTTGCGGCACGGCGCAACACCTCGGCCATTTCGGCATCCAGCCGCCGCAAGGCTGCCCAGTCCTGTGTCTGGACACTGGCCAGCAGACCCTGCGCGAGCCGGTTCAACGTGTCCACTTCAACCATGGTTGCGCTGCAGCCCTTCCCACCCGTCGCGCAGGGTGTCCATCAGGCGTGCCACCTCGTCCACCGGCTCGGTGTCGAGAGCAAAACCCGCTGCATGCAGGCGGCGCACACAGTAGTCGTACAGCTCGGCCAGCTGCGACACCCACTCCCCCCCGGCCTGCGTGTCAAGCGCGCTGGACATGCCGTTGAGGATGCCCGTGCACTTGTCTATGCTGATGGCCTTGAGTTCGTAACGGCCCGCCTGAATGTGCGCCTTGACCCGCTCCAGCTCGTCCTGCAAGCCGCTCACGAGGATGAGCATGAGCTGAACAGGTGACGCCTGGGCCGTCTGGGCACCCAGGTTCACGTTCATGTAGCTGTTGTAGGCGTCG
>CBKZAG010000184.1:0-6808 GCA_966692625.1 uncultured Comamonadaceae bacterium | reverse complement strand
GACTGGAGCCTTCCCAACGCCGACATCTTCTGCCTGATTGGCAAAGGTGATTCTTCCAAGTCCACGATCTTGGAGGCCATCAGATATGCCTTCCATCCGCAGTGGAACCTGACCCTCAGCGACTCTGACTTTCACCAGTGCAAAGTCGCGGATTCAATCGTCATTGAAGTCACCGTCGGGGCCTTGACCGAAGCATTCTGCTCCTTGGACAAGTACGGTCAGTACCTCCGTGGCTGGGATGCTGCCACCCTCAAGCTCACTGACGAGCCTGAAGATCACTTGGAGAGTGTCCTGACTGTGCGGCTGACGGTCGACAAAGATCTTGAGCCCAAGTGGATGGTTGTCTGTGATCGTCACCCTGACGGCGTTCAGTTCAAGCAAGGCGATAGGAACAAGGTCAGTGTCGGCCTCATCGGCGCCTATAGCGAGAAGCAGCTTTCATGGGCTACAGGCACGGCGTTGGCGAAGCTCACCGAAGCGCAAAGTCTGAACGAGCTGCTGGCAAATGCTTCCCGAACAGCCAGGGCTTCATTGGACGGTGATCGGCCTGTTACCCTCAAGAATTTCGATGCGGCGGCTGGGAAGTCGCAGGAGATTGCAAAGCTGTTGGGGGTGCCGGTGTCTGACGCTTACAAGGCTCACCTCGATCTGGCTTCTATCAACCTGAAAGTAGGTGGGTTGGCGCTCCATGACGGTGACATCCCTCTTCGTCAGCTAGGTCTTGGGTCACGGCGAATGCTGCTGTGCGGCATTCAAAAGATGGGTTTAGATGAAGGCCACATCACCTTGTTTGACGAGGTGGAGTTTGGCTTGGAGCCGCACCGAATCACCCGCCTTATCAAGCATGTCCGAGAGGACAAACGAGGCCAATACTTCCTCACCACGCACTCACCCACAGTCCTGCGGGAACTCACCGTCAAAGAGCTATACGTCGTGCATAGCAAGGATGGGGTTGTGCAGATCACTTCCGCAGCGAAGGACGGTCTGGAAGAACTTGAAGTGCAGGGAAAGATTCGGTCCAGCACTGAAGCGTTCTTGGCGAAGAAGATTGTGGTCTGCGAGGGCGCTACCGAAGTTGGGTTCGTGCGAGGTTTTGATGATCACCAGGTCGGCAAGGGCAAAGACCCGCTGTCGTATCACGGCGTTGCCCTTCTAGACGCGAGGGGTGCCAACAAGATTAAGGATTTAGCAAAGGCGTTCAAGTCGCTCGGCTATGACGTTTCAGTGCTTGCGGATGCAGACGCTGAAGATCAGTTTTCTATGGCAGACGCTGCTGCACTTGTGAAATTGGGTATCTCGGTCCACATGTGGAGCGACAACCTCTCCTTGGAGGAGCGAGCATTCCAAGACTTGCCTTGGGACAGCGTCTTGGTCAGCTTGAAGTTTGCGCAGGACGACCTTGGCTATCAAGTTTGTGACCAAGTGCGCTCCAGAGTTCAGGAGCCACTTGATCAGGACGTTGAGAAGTGGCTTGATAGCCCGAAGCTGCGTACCGCTATAGGTTCAGCAGCGAAGAAGGGAAAGAAGGATGGAAAAGAACCAGGGTGGTTCAAGGACACCACGCGGGGCGATCAGTGGTTCAAGGTCGTGAGCCCAGCGTTCAACGACGCCGCATTCTTGAAGAAGGACTTGGCTGTCAAACTGGGGGCGCTTTGGACTTGGGCTGAACATGTCTGAGGAATTGGCCCTCAAGCTCAACGACTTCACTACCAAGGGGTATGTGATCGCGCCGGCCGGCTACGGCAAGACGCACCTTATCGCCATGGCAGTGAAGGCGGCCACCAAGAAGCAACTGATTTTGACCCACACCTTCGCGGGTGTGAACTCCATCAAGGCCAAGATGACCGCTCTTGGCGTGCCGTCCTCCAAATACCAGATTGACACGATTGCGAGCTGGTCACTGCGGCTCTGTTTGGCCTATCCGAAGACTTCGGGCTGGAAGGTAGAGCACCCCACAAGCAAGCAGTGGAACAAGCTCTACGAGTGCTGTTCTGGGTTGCTTGGGAAGCAGTTCGTTCGCCGCGTTGTCGCTGCCACCTATGCCGGCGTGTATGTAGATGAGTACCAAGACTGCTCCGGTCTTCAGCATGGCCTTGTCTGTGCCTTTGCTGAGTTCATGCCCTGCCGAATCTTGGGCGATCCTATGCAGGCCATCTTTGACTTTGGTGGTGACGAAGGCAAGCCCGTTGATTGGACGGTGTGTGTCTATCCGACCTTCACTTGCCTCGGTCAGCTAGAGACGCCGTGGCGCTGGAAAACGACTGGCGATCCGAAGCTTGGAGCTTGGCTCAAGAAGGCTAGGGAGACCCTGGAACAAGGGCAGAAGATCGATCTTTCAAACGGTCTGCCTGACTGTGTGGTACGTGTTCACACCACCCCAGAATTCTTGGAATCAAAGCAGTACTTTTCGCTCATGGACTTGCTGGGTAATCACGATAGTGTGATTGCTCTGCTTGGTGGCGATCAGCAGTCCAAGAACAAGACCCATCTGTTGGCACGAACTATGGGTGGAAAGTTTTCTTCCATTGAAGAGGTTGAAGGCAAAGACCTTCATTTGTTCATCAAGAAGCTGGTTGCCGCCAAGACAACCCAGCAAGGCTTTCTCCTGGCTTTGGATTTTTCCAAAAAGTGCTTTACAGGGGTTGGAAAGGCTCTGACTGCAGGAACTCAGAAGGGCGAGGTCGCCAAGCAAAGCAAGGCGACCAAGTATCCGTTGGTCCTGCATGCTGCGAATGCCTACTTGGGCAATCCAACAAGTGCTCACCTTAGAGCTTTCTTCTTGGCGTTAAAGGCCAACCCTGAAACGTCAGCCTACCGTCGTGATCTGCTGTATCGCCTCCTCAACGTGCTGAAGATTCACATTGATGGGGTGGGTGCGAATCTGACGGAAGCTGCGAATAAATATCAGCGCGACATGAGGTACACGGGGAGGCCGATCAGTCACCGCAAGCTCATTGGCACAACGCTGCTGGTGAAGGGGTTGGAGTATGACCATGCGGTCATTCTTGACGCTGACTCACTGGACGCCAAGGATCTGTATGTCGCCATGACACGCGGGGCCAAGACCTTGACCATAGTTGGCGAGCAGCGGCACCTTCCGGCAAGGTAACGAAATGACGAAGAAGCTTTTGCTCGTTGATCTGGAGAACAAGCACAAGGTGGACCTGTCGCCTCTGGACGAGAGCTTCAGGGCCATCATCTTTGTGGGGGCCAATCAGAATCCTCCCAAGGCTTCCAAGAAGCCTGCGACAGCGCACAGGTTCAGTCGTGTCGACTTCCTGAAGATTTCAGGCGCTGGCAAGAACGCCTTGGACTTCCACATTGCGTTTGAGCTCGGCCGTACCTTTGAGACGGCACCAGACACACAGTGTTTCGTGCTCAGTGGCGACAAAGGCTTTGATCCGCTACTTAACCACCTGAATACCAACGGCATGGCGTGCAAGCGTGTGGAGAGCATTGCCGAACTTGTGCCGGCCAACGTGGTGCCGGTGGTTGCTCCTGACCAGGTGGTGTGTCCGTTCTGCAAGAAGGCCAGCACGATTGAGCACCATGGTGGTTACTGGTGCAGCAACTGTGGAAGGTTCGCCAAGGCGCCAGATCCGAAGCTTCTGCCGTCAAATCAGAAGGGCTACAGGAAGCCGGAACGCAACAGATACGAGGACAACGCTATCTACTCCGAATGCGGCTGGTGCCACCAGCGAACTGACATGACGGGTGGCATCTACGACGACGGTGAATGGATGTGTGGGGGCTGCATTGCTAGATATGCAAGATAGTCAGGTGCAGTCACCTTGTTTAGAAAACCGCCCCCATGAACGCCTGCTGCTGAGCAGAGTTGTCACTGCTTCGCCGATGGGTGAACGGCTGTTGTCAGCCTAGAGTCAACAGTGAGACTTTCAATGGTAGGTACTGGCCAAGCGGTACTACCGGCATCAGCGTGTGCGGTGATCGTCAGTCGTATGAACGGGTCAAGACTTGGCTATCTTGGCAAATTTTGCCAAGAAAGATAGACTGCCAAGCATGACGACGATGAACATTTCTCTGCCTGACGCGCTCAAAACTTTCGTGGACGCGCAGGTGGCCGAGCGCGGGTACGGCACCAGCAGCGAATATGTGCGCGAGTTGATCCGCAAGGATCAAGATCGTCAACACCTGCGGGGCCTGTTGTTGGCTGGGGCTTCATCCCAGCCAACTCAAACGGCTGACAGCGCCTACTTTGATGCTTTGCGTGACCGGGTTCAGCAAAGTCTGCGCGCTTGAAGGTCAAACCTGTCATCCCGCGAGAACTGGCGAACCGGGATGTAGAAGAAGCCTTGGCCTATTACCTGCGGGAAGCAGGTGACCAAGTGGCGCTTGGGTTTGTGAGCGCGCTGGAGAAGGCCTACGCATACATTGGCCGCCATGCCCCGGCAGGGTCGCCCCGGTATGCCCACGAGCTGAACTTGCCGGGACTGCGCGTGTGGCCCCTCTCTCGGTATCCGTATCTGGTTTTTTACGTCGAGCACGACGATCACGTCGATGTTTGGCGCGTGCTGAACAGCCAGCGGGATATTCCTGCGTGGCTCCGTGATGCAAGCTGATTGCCCGCCTGGGCAGTCATATGCCGCCCTGACGGTAAATATCTTTTTGCTTGTAAATTGACAAATACAGTTTACAATTTTGAGAAGATTCTTTCCATGTATTGACCATTTCGTACATGCCCAAACCCAGCGAATCGCACGAGTTCCTCCCCCCTGCTGTCGAAAAGCAGCTGCGTGACCTCGGCCAGAACCTGGAGATCGCACGCAAGCGCCGGGGTGAGTCGCGTGCGGCCTGGTCCCTGCGCCTGGGTGTGACGCCGCCCACGCTGCTGCGCATGGAGCGGGGCGACCCCAAGGTGTCGATGGGGGCGTATGCAACGGCCCTTTGGCTTATTGGGCGGGCTGACGAGATCAGCCAACTGGCGGCGCCGCATTTGGACTACGCGGCGGCCGACGCCGAGGCAAGAAAGGCCTTGGCGCCCAAGCGGTCCAGCACCCGGGGCAGGTCATGAGTGCAAAAAACTACACCCCACAGGACCGCATGCACGTGTTCTGGCTGCAGGACCCGGCAACGCCACGCCTGGTGGGCGCGCTCGACCTGAACCCCAGGCTCAAGGGCGCGAATTTTCAGTACAGCAGCAGTTGGCTCGAACACGGCTTCTCGCTGAGCCCGGACTTGCCTCTGCGGACAGGTGAATTCTTGCCCGAGCCGGAGCACCTGCCTGGTGCCGTTGACGATGCGCGCCCTGACCGCTGGGGTGAGCGGGTCATTCGGCAGATCGACGCGCCCAAGCGGCTGTCGATTCTGGAATACCTGTTCTTTGCCGGTGATGACCGGTTTGGCGCGTTGGGTGTGTCGCTGCAAGAGGACCGGTATGTGCCATGCGACCGCGGCCTGGTGCCACACCTGGGTGAAGTGGCGGCGATCTACGAACTGGTACAGGCCATAGAGGCAGGCCAGCAGATTGACGAAAACCGGGCACGGCTGATCCGCCCCGGCGCCACGCTGGGCGGCGCCAAGCCCAAGGCGCTGGTCAACATCGACGGGCAAGTCTGTATCGTCAAGTTCCCCGAGCGCGACGAGGCCATGGACGTGGGGCTGGTGGAGCACGCCACGATGACCCTGGCCCAAAAGGCGGGCCTGCGCCCCGCCCAGACCAGGCCCATCGACCTTGGTGCTTCACGCGGGCATGCGGTGGCAGTGCAGCGGTTCGACCGCGTTCAACAAGGCGCACTGCAGCAAAACAGGCGTTTGCATGCGATGTCGCTGAGGACGGCCATTCGTGCGATGGGAGGCGAATTCAGCTACGCGGAATTTGCGCTCTACCTGCGCCGCTACGCCCCGGCGCATGAAGCGCTGCACATGGCGGCCACACTCTACAGGCGCATGGTGTTCAACATCCTCATAGACAACACCGACGACCACGAGAAGAACCACGCGCTGGTCTTTGACGATGGGCACCAGCCCCATCTGGCGCCAGCTTTCGACCTGCTGCCTTCGTGCCAGAACCTGGGCTACCAGCAGATAGGCGTGGGCGCGCGTGGCAGCGAGTCCACGCTGGAAAACGCCTTGAGCGAATACAAGGCCTTCCGCCTGACGCAAGCGCAGGCCAGGCAGCACATCCGCGAAGTTGCCGGTGTGGTGGCTGGTTGGCGCAGTCACTTTGAGTCGGTGGGTGTGACCGCAAAAGACATTGAACTGCTCAGTGCAAGCATAGACAGGCCCTTTCTGCGGGAACAGCGCACAGAGGCCGCCAAGAAAGCTGTGTAGGCATTTCGCTGACAAGCCACACCTGCCGCGCCGACACGCCGAACAGCGGCTTTCCGACTCCAGAAAAACTGGCGGGATTTCACAATCCTTTTCAACGCATCGACTTTTCTGGAGTGTGAGCTTGACCACCGCAACCGCCGCCGACACCGCACGCACCACCCCTTCTGCCCAGGCCGAGCAGTTGCTCGCCGAGATCCGCGAAGCCAACCTCACCTACCTGATGCTGGCGCAGCAGCTCATCCGCCAGGACAAGGCCGAGGCCGTGTTCCGCCTCGGTATCAGCGAGGCGTCTGCCGAGCTGATCGCGGCGCTGTCGCCCGCGCAGGTGCTCAAGCTCAGCTCCACCAACACGCTGCTGTGCAGCTTCCGCGCCGACGACGAGATGGTATGGAGCCTGCTGACCAGCAACCACGCCCCCAGCCGCGCAGGCAGCGAGGCCACCCAGCGCCTGCACGCGGGCATCTTGATGGCAGGCCGCCTGGCCGCCGCCTGACTGCCCCCAGTCCCAGCGCCCCCC
>CBKZAG010000183.1:0-6820 GCA_966692625.1 uncultured Comamonadaceae bacterium | reverse complement strand
GGCACGTTGTACATGTCTCAAGCGGTGATCCCCGCTATGCGTGCGCAGCAAAACGGCTCGATCATCTGCATTTCATCTGTGTCGGCACAGCGCGGGGGCGGCATTTTTGGTGGTCCGCACTATTCCGCCGCCAAAGCTGGCGTACTTGGTCTGGCTCGCGCCATGGCGCGGGAATTCGGTGTTAACGGCGTGCGCGTCAACTGCATTACCCCGGGCCTGATAGAGACAGATATCACCCAAGGCAAGCTCAGCGACGAAAAGAAGGCTGAAATTGCCGAGTCCATTCCTCTGGCCCGACTGGGGCGACCGGTCGACGTGGCTGGCGCTTGCGTGTTCCTAGCCAGCGATCTGGCAGCCTACTGCACCGGCATCACGTTGGACGTGAACGGTGGCATGTTGATCCACTGATTTCTTATTCACTCGTCAACCCAGGAGACAACACCATGAAACGCAAGACATTCAATCAAACATTGCTCGTCGCAGCATTCGTCTCGGCTTTGCCGCTGGCTGCACAGGCGGAAGCCGTGAAGCTCACGCTGGGCCATGGCGCAGCGCCAGGCAACCCGCGCCACGAGGCATCGGTCAAATTTGCCGAAGTGCTCAAAGCCAAAACGGGTGGGCGCATTGAGGTGCAGGTTGCGCCTTCGGCCCAACTGGGCGATGACGCAGCCATGGTGACAGCCGTGCGCACCGGTGCGCTCGACATGACCGCCAACTCGCAGGGTGCGGTTTCCGCCGCAGTACCGGAGTACGCGGCCTTTGGTATGCCCTTCATGTTTTCTTCTCCGGCACAAGCCTTCAAATTGCTGGACGGCCCACTGGGTCAGGAACTGGCACAAAAGACGGCCGACAAGGGCATGATCCTTTTGGGAACCTGGGACAACGGCATCCGCCAGATGACCAACAGCAAGCGCCCCATTGGCAAGGTCGAAGACATGAAGGGCCTGAAGATGCGTGTGCCGCCTGACGCCACGCTGGTGGACATCATGCAAGCACTGGGCGCCGAAGCGCAGCAGATCAAGTTCGCTGAACTGTATGTGGCGCTTCAGCAGGGCGTGGTTGATGGCCAAGAGAACCCGTTGGTCAACATCCATGCCAGCAAGCTGTATGAGGTGCAAAAACACCTGGCACTGACCAACCATCAGTTCCAGATGACGCCCTTGTTGATGAGCAAGCGTACCTGGGACCGCCTGTCTGATGCGGACAAAAAGGCTGTGCAGGAGGCCGCTGCCGAGGCCACCGCACTGCAACGCAAGCTCTCCGCTGACGCCGACGCCAAGCTGCTCGATGACCTCAAGGCAAAGGGCGTGCAGGTGACTACTGTAGACAAAGCAGCGTTTGCCAAAGCTACTGCAGCGGTAGACGACAAATGGCTGGCCACGCCTATCGGCCCGTACCTCAAGAAGGTCATTGCCGCTGCGCGTTGATTGAGAACTGCAAATATTCTGGCAGTGGCTGTGTGGGCAAGAGCCCACGCAGCCTAAGGAGTTGTTAGATGAACCTTATTGAGCGGGCCGTTGTCGGCTTGTGTCGCCTGATGCTGTGGATCAGCACGGCCATCATCTTTGTGATTCTGGTGGTCAATACCGTGCTGCGCTACGCCACCGGTAGCAGCCTGCAATGGGCCAATGAAGTGCCCGAGCTGCTCTTTCCCTGGTTGGTCATGTCCGGCGTGGTGCTCGCGGCCGCACATGGAGCGCACATCACAACCAGCTTTCTCATGGACGCGGTGCCTGCATCTCTGCGCCGGTGGATCGCCATCAGCACATGGTTTGTGGTCGCGGCTCTGTACGGCACGCTGGCCTGGGCGACCTTCCAGATGTTGGAGATCGTTCACGACGAGAAGTCCCCCATCCTGCAAATACCCGGCTCGCTCACCTACGGTTGTGTGATGACTGGCTTGTTGATGCTGGGCCTGTTGGCGCTGAAGTCTGCCTGGAACGCCTGGCAGGCACCCCCTGTGGAACATCCGCACGGTGAAGAAACCGCAGTGCCTGAAGCGCACTGGTAAGTCGCCACGTCACGCACGCTAAGGAACGCACCATGAGCGCACTGATTCTTTTTGTTTTTCTCGGGGCGGCCGTATTGGCTATGCCTATTGCCCACGCCCTGCTGGTGGCCGCAATGGCCGCTGCCGCCACTTCCGACCGCGTCCCGCTCGACCTGCTCGTCCAGCAGATGGTGGCGCAAGTCCAGAGCTTTCCGCTGATCGCGATCCCGTTCTTCATGCTGACGGGATCGCTGATGATGGGTGGGCGCCTAGGCGCCGCTTTGGTCGGCGTGCTGTCAACACTGATCGGCCGTTTTCATGGTGGCCCTGCACAAGTGGGCGTGCTTTCGTCCACGTTGTTCGGCGGCGTTTCGGGCTCAGCAGTCGCCGACGCCTCGGCCATCGGATCGCTGCTGATTCCCTGGCACAAACGCCTGGGTTACCCGCCGGCTTTCTCGGCCGCCACGCTGGCAGCCGCAGCGACCATCGACATCCTGATTCCGCCGTCGATCCCAATGATCCTGTTTGCTTTGACGGCCAATGCCTCCATTGCCGCGTTGTTCGTGGCCGGCATCCTGCCGGGCATCCTGATGTGCGGTGGCTTCATGTTCATGTGCTGGTGGGTTGGTCGTCGCCGCAACTTCCCGCGTGACACCACTCCTATCGACTGGACCGCGTTTCGCACCCACTTGCTGTATGCCTCACCAGCGTTGGTCTTGCCGGTGCTCATCGTGGTGTTCCTCCGCTTTGGCATTGCCACGCCCACCGAAGTGGCGGTGTTGTCAACTTTGTATGCGGCGGTGGTGTCTGTGGTGGTCTATCGGGACCTCTCGCTCAAGCGCCTGAATGATGCAGTAGTGCACGCCGGGCTGGCCACAGGTGTCGTATTGCTGGTGATCATGGCCTCGGCTGCGATTGGCTGGCTGCTCACGTACGACCAGATGCCCAGTGGGGTTGCCAACTGGATCACGCTGAACATTGAGCAGGACTGGATAGTCATTCTCATCATGAACCTGCTGATGCTGTTTATTGGCATGTTCATTGACCTGCCCGCTGCTGTGCTGCTTCTGACCCCCGTATTCTTGCCGCTGGCCGAAAGCATAGGAATGGATCCCGTGCAGCTTGGGATCATGATGGTCGTGAACCTGGCGGTTGGCCTGTACACCCCCCCAGTGGGCACCACTCTGTTCATCACGAGCGCGCTGGCGAAGGTCAAGGTCGGGCAAACCGTACGCGAATTGGGGCCCTTCTACTTCGTGGCATTCCTTGTGCTCGCCCTGGTGTCTTACGTGCCGGCTTCCATCCTGCGCTGACTCTCCATTTCATTCATCCCGGATCGGCCTGCTCGCGGCAGGCCGCGGGGCAACTCTTACCTCATAACCCGAAGGAAACCCCATGACGACCAATTCCGACACTCTGGCGGCCTTGGCCCGGTGCGCTTACCGCATCCGCCGCTACGCACTGCGCATGGGCGAAGTGCAAGGGCAAGGCTACATCGGACAAGCGCTGGGTTGGGCCGATGTGCTTGCCGTGGCCTATGGTCATGCGCTGAACCTCCGTCCAGATGAACCCGAATGGGAGGGCCGTGACCGCTTTCTGCTCTCACATGGCCATTACGCGATTGCGCATTACGCCGCACTGATCGAAGCCAAGATCATTCCCGAAGAGGAGTTGGAGACTTACGGGAGCGACGACAGCCGCCTTCCGATGTCTGGCATGGCAACTTACACGCCTGGAATGGAAATTTCCGGCGGTTCGTTGGGGCAGGGGTTGATCATTGGCGTGGGTATGGCGCTGGGACTCAAGCAAAAGCGCAACCCTGCTTTTGTTTACAACAGCATGAGCGACGGCGAACTGGACGAGGGCTCAACCTGGGAGGCCGCCATGTCTGCCGCGCACCACCGGTTGGACAACCTGATCTGCCTGGTGGACATCAACAACCAGCAAGCCGACGGCCCCTCAGGCAAGGTTCTGGGTTTCGAGCCACTGGCTGACAAATGGGCCGCTTTCGGGTGGCATGTACAGCGTGTGGATGGGAACCATCTGCCAGCGGTTCTGAGAGCATTTGAAACTGCTCGAAAAGTACCTGATGCCAAACCTCGCGTCATTCTGTTCGACACGCTCATGGGCAAAGGCGTGCCATTCCTTGAGACGCGCGACAAAAACCACTTCATCCGTGTTGACCCGCCCGAGTGGCAACAGGCCCTCGCCATCCTCGATCAAAACCAGCCTGAAGGAGCCTGAACATGAACACCGTTGCTGAAAAAAAGCCCCGCCTGACCACCTCGGCCATGATTGCCTCTATCGCAGGCGAAGGTCAGCGTGTAAAAGCCGCACCCTTTGGCAAGGCGCTGGTGGAACTGGCCGCTAATCGTCCAGAGATCGTGGGGATGACCGCAGATCTGGCCAAGTACACCGACCTGCACCTGTTCGCGCAAGCCTACCCGGACCGCTTCCACCAAATGGGCATGGCCGAGCAACTGCTCATGGGTGCGGCTGGCGGTATGGCCAAGGAAGGTTTGATTCCATTTGCCACCACCTATGCAGTGTTTGGCACGCGGCGAGCCTATGACTTCATTCACCAGGTGATCGCGGAAGAGAACCTGAACGTGAAGATGTGTTGCGCCCTGCCGGGTCTGACCACCGGCTACGGCCCCAGCCACCAAGCCACTGAAGACCTGGCCATGATGCGCGGCGTGCCAGGACTGACCATCGTCGATCCCTGCGACGCACTGGACATCGAGCAGGCCGTCCCACAGATCGCTGACCATCAAGGCCCCGTATACATGCGATTGTTGCGTGGAAACGTGCCTTTGGTGCTTGACGAATACGACTACAAGTTTGAACTTGGCAAGGCCAAGCGCTTGGTAGACGGCAACGATGTACTCATCATCTCCAGCGGCTTCATGACAATGAGAGCGCTAGAGGTAGTCAAGACCCTGCAAGCCGACAA
The DNA here is from genome assembly GCA_966692625.1 of uncultured Comamonadaceae bacterium. Classification (GTDB taxonomy): domain Bacteria; phylum Pseudomonadota; class Gammaproteobacteria; order Burkholderiales; family Burkholderiaceae_C; genus CAMLOF01. Next base: position 1,877 of record CBKZAG010000183.1, on the reverse strand, counting down.
CATCAGCACGGCAGTGTTGCACTGTCCAACCATCAAACCGCTGGACGAGGCCACCATCCTGTCCGAGGTGAGCGCCAAGTCGCGTCTCGTGGTCGTGGCTGAGAACCATTCAGTGGTCGGTGGACTTGGAGAGGCTGTAGCAAGCGTGCTTCTGCAAAACGGTGTTCAGCCCGCTCGCTTCCGCCTGGCGGGTTTGCCAGATGCCTTCCTGGATGCAGGTGCATTGCCTACGCTGCACGATCGTTACGGCATCAGCACCGAAGCGCTGTCGAAACGTATCAAGGGCTGGTTGGCCTGACCGGGTTGAAAGCACCGCCATCACTGAGCATCAGAACTCCACGTCATGAAGTCCATATTGGTCGCCAACCGAGGCGAGATTGCGATCCGCGTGATGCGCGCAGCCACCGAGATGGGGCTGCGCACGGTGGCGGTGTATTCCACCGAAGACCGCTTTGCCCTGCACCGCTTCAAGGCCGACGAGAGCTACCTGATCGGTGTCGGTCAGAAGCCCATTGCTGCCTACCTCGACATCGACGAGATGCTGCGCGTGGCCACGCAGGCCAAGGTCGATGCCATCCACCCCGGCTACGGCTTCCTGTCGGAGAACCCCGACTTTGCCGATGCATGCGAAGCGGCGGGCATCGCCTTCATCGGCCCCAAGGGTGATGTGATGAGGACGCTGGGCAACAAGGTGGCCGCGCGCAACCTGGCCGAGTCTGTCGGCGTGCCCGTGATGCCCGCCACACCTCCGCTGCCGCGTGACGATGCCACCTGCCTGACCCTGGCGGCATCCATCGGCTACCCCGTCATGCTCAAGGCCAGCTGGGGCGGGGGAGGGCGCGGCATGCGCATCATCCAGAACGACCAGGAACTGCTCACCCAGATGCCCGTGGGGCGCAGCGAAGCGCTGTCCGCCTTCGGCAACGACGAGATCTACCTCGAGAAACTGGTGCAGCGCGCCCGCCACGTCGAAGTGCAGATCCTGGGCGACACCCACGGCCACCTGCTGCACCTCTACGAGCGCGACTGCTCGGTGCAACGGCGCAACCAGAAAGTGGTAGAGCGCGCCCCGGCGCCTTACCTCACCCCCGTGCAGCGCAGAGACCTGTGCGAAGCCGCCTTGTGCCTGGGCCGTGCGGTGAAGTACACCCATGCGGGCACCGTCGAATTCCTCATGGACGCCGACACCGGCCAGTTCTACTTCATTGAAGTCAACCCGCGCATCCAGGTCGAACACACCGTCACCGAGCAAGTCACCGGCATCGATCTGGTCAAGGCCCAGATCGCCATCACGCAAGGCGCCGTCATCGGCGAGCCCGGTGCTGTGGTTCCCCTGCAGGAGCAGATCCGCCTCAACGGCCACGCCCTGCAGTGCCGCGTCACCACCGAAGACCCCGAGAAGAACTTCGTGCCCGACTACGGGCGGCTCAGTACCTACCGCTCCAGCGGCGGCTTTGGCGTGCGCCTGGACAGCGGAACCGCCTACTCGGGCGCCGTCATCACCCCGTTCTACGACAGCCTGCTGGTCAAGGTCACCACCTGGGGCTCGACGGCCGATGACGCCATCGCACGCATGGACCGCTCGCTGCGCGAGTTCCGCATCCGGGGCGTGGCCACCAACCTGCCGTTCCTGGAGAACGTCATCGCCCACCCGCTCTTCAAGAACGGGCAGTGCACCACGCGCTTCATCGACCAGACCCCCGAGTTGCTCAAGTTCACCCCGCGGCGCGACCGCGCCACCAAGCTCTTGAAGTACCTGGGCGAGGTCAGCGTCAACGGCCACCCCGAGATGAAGGGCAGAACGCTCCCCGAGCTGCCGCTGGCCAGCCCCATCAAACCCGCGTGCGACCTGAGTGTTCCACCCACACCCGGTACGC
>CBKZAG010000182.1:0-6876 GCA_966692625.1 uncultured Comamonadaceae bacterium | reverse complement strand
CTGCCTGCAGCACGGTGTACATGTCGGCCACCTTGCCCTGGATGAGCTGGAACTCCCCAATGCTCTGGCCAAACTGCTTGCGGTCGTGGATGTAGGGAATGACGTTGTCCATCACCGCCTGCATGATGCCGATGGGCCCGGCCGCCAGCACGGCGCGCTCGTAATCCAGGCCGCTCATCAGCACCTTGGCGCCGTTGTTCAGGCCGCCCAGAATGTTTTCCTCGGGCACTTCCACGTTGTTGAACACCAGTTCACCCGTGTGGCTGCCGCGCATGCCCAGCTTGTCCAGCTTCTGCGCAATGCTGAAGCCCTTCATGCCTTTTTCGATGATGAAGGCGGTCACGCCGCGCGCGCCCAGTTCAGGTTCGGTCTTGGCGTAGACCACCAGTGTGTCGGCGTCGGGCCCGTTGGTGATCCACATCTTGTTGCCGTTGAGCAGGTAGTAGCCGCCCCCCGAGGCACTCGGCTCCTTCCACTCGGCCTTCAGCTTCATCGAGATCACGTCCGAGCCCGCGCCCGGCTCGCTCATGGCCAGCGCACCCACGTGTTCACCGCTGATCAGCCCCGGCAAGTACTTGCGTTTCTGCGCCTCGTTGCCGTTGCGCTTGATCTGGTTGACGCACAGGTTGGAATGCGCGCCGTAGGACAAGCCCACCGAGGCGCTGGCGCGGCTGATCTCTTCCATGGCAATCATGTGCGCCAGGTAACCCATGTTGGCGCCGCCGTACTCCTCGGGCACGGTGATGCCCAGCACACCCAGGTCGCCCATCTTGCGCCACAGGTCCATGGGGAATTGGTCGGTGCGGTCGATCTCGGCGGCACGCGGTGCAATCTCGGCCTGGGCAAAGTCGCGCACGGCGTCGCGCAGGGCGTTGATGTCGTCACCCAGCATGAAGTCGAGGCCGGGCAGGTTGGGCAGTGCGTTCATGGAAATAGTCTCCTGTTGCGGAAGGTGTGATCGGGTTGGTCAGTACTGTCAGTACGTTTTGGGCACGGGCACCAGGGTCTGCTGCATCACAGCACAGTCGCTGCGCTTGCCGTCGGCGGCCACATGCGTGACTTCGGCGGTGGTGACGATCAGCCGCTTGCCTGCACGCACCACGCGGCCGGTGGCATGCAGTTCGCCGCTCTGGAACGCCGCCAGGAAGTTGATCTTGTATTCCACGGTGGTCACTTCCATCTCGGGCGGCGCCACGGTAAGCGCCGCGTAGCCGCCAGCAATGTCGGCCAGAGCCCCCATGGCCCCGCCATGGAAGCCGCCCTGCTGCTGGGTCACGCGGTCGGAATACGGCACGGCGAGCGTCACTTCCCCAGGTGCCACGCTCAGCAGGCGCACCCCCAGGTGCTGCATCATGCCCTGGCGGGCCAGGCTGGCCTGCACGCGTTCACGCAGCGCGGCTTCATCGACGGGGGAGGAGGTTTGGCTCATGGGTCTCCTGCAAGTCCGTGCCTTGCACGGCAATTGACGTTTACGTAAACGTCAATTATGCAACGAAGCAACGCCTTTTGGACTAGGGGGCTTCCCGAAGGCGTCGCCGCTCAGGCGGGCACGCCGTTCTTGTCCAGCTTGGCCAGCAGGGCGCGGGCCTCTTTTTCGTGGACCTTCACTTCGTCCAGGTTGGCCTGCAGATCGGCCAGCTGCTCCTCGATCTGGCGGCGGTGCTCGGCCAGCACGGCCAGGAACTTGCGCAACTGCGGCCCGGTGTCGCGCGGGCTGTCGTACATGTCGATGATGTCCTTGGCCTCGGTCAGCGACAGGCCCAGGCGCTTGGCACGCAGCGTCAGCTTCAGGCGCGTGCGGTCGCGCGACGTGTAGACCCGGTTGCGCCCGCCCGGCCCCTCGCGACGGGGCTGCAGCAGCCCCATGTCCTCGTAAAAGCGGATGGCGCGGGTGGTCAGGTCGAATTCCTTGGCCAGGTCGCTGATGGTGTAGGTGGTGACAGTTGCCATGTTGCGTCGTTGGAAATTGACGTTTACGTCAACGTCATGGATGAATCTTAGCGGATACACAGGTCAGCAGCACCACTGCCTGTCAGTCCAACGCTCAAGCGTGCCGCAGCCGCACGCGCTTGAGCGCCTGCCGCCGCTCGGCATGGTCGGGCAGCACGGCGGCCACCACGGCCCAGAAGGCCGGGCTGTGGTTCATTTCGCGCAGGTGGCTCAGCTCGTGCACCACCACATAGTCGATGAGTTCAGGTGCCAGGTGGATGAGCCGCCAGTTGAGCCGGATGCGCCCATCCGACGAGGCACTGCCCCAGCGCGTCCCCGCGCTGGACAGGCTGAGTTGCGTGTAGCGCACGCCCATGTGGGCGGCAAAGTGGTCCAGCCGCTGGCGGAACAGTTCGCGCGCCTCGCGCATCAACCAGGCATGCACGGCGTCCTTCAACCGCTGTTCGCCAGCGTCACGCGCCAGGCCCACCAGCAGGCGGTCACCCTGCACGCTTGCACCCGCACCGTCGAAGGCGTGGCTCGGGTCCAGCGCCAGCGTCAGGCCGCGGCCCAGGTAGTCCAGCGTGGCGCCATCGTGCCAGCGCTGCGGGGGCAGCGCGTTGCGCCCAAGCTCTTGCACTTGGCGCAGCTTGTCCAGCACCCAAGCAGCCTTGGTCTGGATGAAGGCCTCCACCTCGGCCACGGGCGCCCAGCGCGGCGCGCGCACGCTCAGGCCCAAAGGCCCCACCGAGAGGCCAATCGTGCGGCGCTGACCACGCTTGAATTCGTAGGCCACCACCGCTTCACCCACGCGGCACTGGCGGTTGGCACGGGGGTGGCGCCAGACCAGGGCATCGTCCGCCTGTCCGCCAAACAGGTCGAGTTGCAGCGTTTCCTCGGCGGTCTGCCGCATCGCCTGCTCAGGCCTTGACTGTGCTGGCGGTGTAAGCCTCTGGGTCCAGGCGGCGCATCTCCGCCTCGATCCAGTCCTCCACCTCGCGCATCAGTTCGTCCGGCTCACGCCCCTGGCTGGGAATGGGCTTGCCAATGGAAAACTCCACCACGCCCGGCTTCTTGACGATGGCACGGCGCGGCCAGCACTTGGCCGACGTCACCGCAATGGGGATGACCGGCGCCCCGGTCTGCACTGCCAGCCTGGTGCCGCCGGACTTGTACTGTCCCTTCTGCCCGCGCGGGATGCGCGTGCCCTCGGGGAACATGATCACCCAGGTGCCCTTGTCCAGCAGGCGCTGCCCCTGCTGCACCACCCTGTTGAAGGCCTGGGCACGCCTGCTGCGGTCGATGTGGATCATGTCCATACGCGCCATCGCCCAGCCAAAGAAAGGCACATACAGCAGTTCCTTCTTGAACACATAGGCCAGCGGGTGCGGCATCAGCGCGGGCATGGCAAAGGTTTCCCAGGTGGATTGGTGCTTGACCAGCAGCACGGCGGGCGCCTTGCTGCCCACGGGCAGATTTTCGTAACCGATGATGTGGTTGCGGATGCCCAGAATCCAGCGCCCGCCCCACACTACCAGCCGCAGCCAGCCAGCGCACATCCAGTAAACCTGGGTGCTGTTCAGGAACGGCGAAGCAATGATCACAGCCAAGGCCCAAGGCACCACGGTCACCGCCATGAACAGCAGGTGCAGGATCGAACGGATAGCTGACATCAGGAAGCTTTCTGCGCATCTAGCGCGAGCACGGCATCGGCAAAAGCCGACAGGTCTTGGTGCACGGTCACCCCTTCGGGCAGGCCCGAAGGCAGCGTGCCGTCGCGGTGCAGGGCGGACTGCCCGGTCAGCACCAGGTGCGGCTGGCAACCGGCCGCCACGGCGGCCTGGGCATCGCGCACCGAATCGCCCACCGCCAGTATCTGGGCTGGCGGCGTGCCCATGCGCGTCGCAATCTGGTGGAACAGCCCGGGCGCGGGCTTGCGGCAGTCGCAATCGTCCTCGGGCGCATGGGGGCAGAAGAACACCGCCTCCACCCTGCCGCCCACGGCCGCCAGCATCTTGTGCATGCGGGCGTGCACGGCGTTGAGCGTGGCCACGTCGAACAGCCCCCGGCCCAGGCCGGACTGGTTGGACGCCACCACCACCCGCCAGCCGCCCTGGTTCAAGCGGGCCACCGCCTCCAGTGCGCCGGGCAGGGGCACCCAGTCGTCGGGCGAGCGGATGAAGTCCTCCGGGTCCTGGTTGAGGGTGCCGTCCCGGTCGATGACGATGAGTTTCATGTCCTTCACCCGCTCCTTGCGCGTGGCGGTCAGGCCGCCAGGCGCGACAGGTCGGCCACGCGGTTCATGGCCTGGTGCAGCGTGGCCAGCAAGCCCAGGCGGTTGGCCTTGAGGGCCGGGTCGTCAGCATTGACCATCACCTGGTCAAAGAAGGCATCCACGGGCGCCTTCAGTACGGCCAAGGCCTTCAAATTGCCAGTGTAGTCCCCTGCCGCCCAGGCTGCATCGGCCATGGGTGACACCTGCTTCAGTGCTGCGTTCAGCGCGGCCTCAGCGGCCTCGCGCAGCAGCTCGGGCTTCACCACGGGCTGCACTTCGCCTTCGGCCTTTTTCAGGATGTTGCCCACCCGCTTGTTGGCCGCTGCCAGGGCCGGGGCCTCGGGCAGCGCGGCAAAGGTGCGCACAGCCGCCAGGCGGCGCGCCACCTCGCCCAGGCGCTGCGGGCGCAGGGCCAACACGGCGTCCACTTCCTGGGCACTGTAGCCCTGCTCGCGCAGGCTACCGCTCAGGCGGTCGTAGATGAAATCGCTCAAGGCGGCAGACGGATCGGTGATCTTGTCGCCAAACACGGGCACGGCCAGGGCCAGCAGGGCCGTCAGGTCCAGCGGCAGGTCCTTCTCGATCAGCATGCGCACCACGCCCAGGGCATGGCGGCGCAGGGCGAAGGGGTCCTTGTCGCCGCTGGGCAGGTTGCCAATGCCGAACATGCCCACCAGCGTTTCCAGCTTGTCGGCCAGCGCCACGCACGCGCCCACGGCGTTGCGCGGCAGCTCGTCGCCCGCAAAGCGCGGCTTGTAGTGGTCTTCGATCGCTTCGGCAATGTCGTTGCCCAGACCGTCGTGGCGGGCGTAGTAGCCACCCATGATGCCCTGCAGCTCGGGGAACTCGCCCACCATGTCGGTCAGCAGGTCGGCCTTGGCCAGCAGCGCGGCCTGGTCGGCCTGGCGCGCCAGCGCATCGCCCCCCAGTTGCTGCGCAATGCCGCGCGCGATGGCGCTCACGCGCTCCACGCGCTCGCCCTGCGAACCCAGCTTGTTGTGGTACACCACCTTGGCCAGCCCCAGCACCCGCGACTCCAGCGGGCGCTTGCGGTCCTGGTCGAAGAAGAATTTGGCATCGGCCAGGCGCGGGCGAACCACGCGCTCGTTGCCGCCAGTCACGGCGCTCGCGTCAGCCGGGCTGATGTTGCTCACCACCAGGAACTGGTTGGTCAGCTTGCCTTGCGCGTCCAGCAGCGGAAAGTACTTCTGGTTGGCCTTCATCGTCAGAATCAGGCACTCCTGCGGCACCTCCAGGAATTCGGGCTCGAACTGGCACACCAGCACGTTGGGGCGTTCCACCAGCGCGGTCACCTCGTCCAGCAGGGCGTCGTCCTCAATGGGGCGGCAGCCGCCGCCCACCTCTGCCGCGCGGGCGGCCAACTGGCGAGCAATCTCGGCGCGGCGCTCGGCAAAGCTGGCAATCACCGCACCGTCGTCGCGCAGCGTCTGCGCATAGGCGTCGGCGTGGGCCAGCACCACGGGCGACTTGGCCGCCTCGAAGCGGTGGCCCTGCGTGGCGTTGCCCGCCGTCAGGCCCAGTGCCTTGACGGGCACCACGGTGTCGCCGTGCAGCGCCACCAGGCCGTGTGCGGGGCGCACGAAGTGCACGCTGCTCCAGCCGGGCAGCTCACAATCGGTCTCCAGCTGGTAGGTCATCACCTTGGGGATGGGCAGTTGGCGGATGGCTTCGTCCAGCGCCTTCTGCAGGCCCACGTCCAGCGTGGCGCCCGTCACCAGACTGTCGTAGAACAGGGCTTCGGCCTTGCCCTCGCCCTGGCGCTTCAATGCCGCCACGGCGGCAGCCGGGTCAGACACGTCAGCCCCCAGCGACGCCAGTTTCTTGAGCAGCGCCGGCGTGGCCTGGCCGTCGGCCGTGAGGGCCACCGAAACGGGCATGAGCTTTTGCTGCACGGCCTGGTCTGCGGCCTTGAGCCACACGTGCGACACGTGCGCGGCCAGGCGGCGCGGCGAGGCATAGGCCTTCACCTCGGCGTCCGCGCCCGCCAGGCCCATGGCCTTGAGCTGATCGAACAGCACACCGGCAAACGCATCGCCCAGCTTCTTCAGGGCCTTGGGGGGCAGTTCCTCAACAAAGAGTTCCACCAGCAGGTTTTTCGTGGTCATGTCGTGCTTTCCTCAGGCGGCTTTCTTTTCGGTCTGTGCCACGATCTGTTCGACCCATTCGCGCGGCGCCATGGGGAAGCCCAGGCGTTCGCGGCTCTCGTAATACGCCTGCGCCACGCTGCGCGCCAGGTTGCGGATGCGGCCGATGTAGGCGGCACGTTCCGTCACGCTGATGGCGCCACGCGCGTCCAGCAGGTTGAAGGTGTGCGCGGCCTTGAGCACCTGTTCGTAGGCAGGCAAGGCCAGCTTCTGCTCCATCAGGTGCTTGGCGTTGCCTTCGTGTGCGGTGAAGGCGGTGAACAGGAAGTCGGCGTTGCTGTGCTCGAAGTTGTAGGTGGACTGCTCCACCTCGTTCTGGTGGTACACGTCGCCGTAGAGGAGCTTGCCCCCACGCTCGCCCACTGCGTTTGACTCGCTGCCCCCCGAGGGGGTTGGGGCAGCTTGGGAACGGCCCGGCGCTGCCCCGGTGTCGGTCCACACCAGGTTGTAGACGTTGTCCACGCCCTGCAGGTACATGGCCAGGCGCTCCAGGCCGTAGGTGATCTC
>CBKZAG010000181.1:0-6881 GCA_966692625.1 uncultured Comamonadaceae bacterium | reverse complement strand
ATCAGTTCCGGTTGTCGCTCTCGGGCGCTTTGTCGCGTGCGGCCAGCAGGCCGTCGGCATAGACTTGCCAGGGGGACGTGGCGGTGACGCCCGGCAGGTGACCAGCGCGGGCCTGCGCCGCCATCCAGTCGTGCTTTTGGGCAATGGCACTGGTCATGAAAGGCTCGAAACCCGCTTCACGCACGGTATTGGCCACCTCGCGCATTTCTTCAGCACGGCGCTTGCCATGCTGCGCCACTCGGCTGAAAAAATAGGCACCCTGGCGCGTCCAGTCGATGCCAGGGAAGGTCTCCTGCAGCGTGGCGATCATGGCGTCTTCCACACCGTAGTGGCGCGCGGTGGTGTAGCTCTCCAGCACCAGCGCCTCCAGCCCTTTGATCATGATGCTGCGGCACATCTTGGTGGCCGAAGCCACACCCACATCGGGCGACACCACCTGCACGTCCAGGCCCAGGCCCGTGAGGCGTGGCGCCAGGTCTGCGGCGCGCGGGCCGCCCAGCAGCATGGGTACCCGAATGCCATAGGGCGGCACCGATGTCATGACCCCGGCTTCCACGTAATGGCCGCCCGCAGCGTCGATGAGCGCTGCCGCCTGCTGCTTAGTGCCTGGCGAAGCGGAGTTCAGGTCCAGAAAGAAGGTGCCGGGCTTGATACCTTCGGCCACATCCCGTGCCACGGCCAGCGCGTTGGACGCGGTGACCGCCGACACCACCAGCGATGCCTGCGCAGCCAGCTCCCGGGCGCTGGCACAAGCGTGTACCCGGTGCTGCTCGGCATGAGCCAGCTCGCCGGCCTGCAGCTGCGGGTCGGCAAACTTCAGGTCCCAAGCCCCCACCCAGGGCAAACCTTGCGCGGCCAAAGCGTGGGTGAATATCTTGCCCACCTCGCCATAGCCCACAAACCCCACATGCAACGGCTCCATGGCTGCCACCTTTCTGTGTTTACTGGCGCGGAATGCCGGCCTTCTGGATCACCTCGCTCCAGCGCTTGATGTCGCTGGCCAGCAACTCGGCGGTCTGCTCGGGCGTGCTGCCACGTGCCTCTACGTTGAGTTCCTGCAGGCGCTTCTTCACATCGGGCGCGGCCAAAGCCGTGGCAATGTCCTTGTGTATGCGCTGCACCACGTCGCGCGGTGTTTTGGCGGGTGCGGCCAGAGCGTTCCATGACGAAGCAACGAACGCGGGCACACCGCTTTCGCGGGCGATGGGCACGTCAGGCAGAACGATGGAGCGCTTTTCACCCGTGACGGCCAGCACCCGCATGGCCTTGGCCTGCACCTGCGGCAGCACCGGCCCCAGAATTTCCACCGCCACGTCCAATTGACCGCCGCGCATGGCGGTGATCACCGCAGGCGTGCCGTTGTAGGGCACGACCTGCACATCAATACCCGCCGTGCTCTTGAACAGTTCTGCGGCCAGGTTCTGCGTGCTGCCCACGTTGATGCTGCCGACGTTGAGCTTGCCCGGGTTCGCCTTGGCATGAGCCAGTAGCTCACCAAACGTCTTGAAGGGCGAAGCGTCCGGCACCAGCACGGCAATGTCAAAGTAGCCCAGCGTGGAGATGGGCGCGAAATCCCGCACCGTGTCAAACGGCAGACGCTGGAACAGCGCCTGCGTCACCGCCGTACCGTTGGACATGAGGAACAGCGTGTGGCCGTCGGGTTCAGCCTTCACCACCAGTTCGGCCGCCACCACGCCGCCCGCGCCGGGTTTGTTGTCAATAACCACGGGCTTGCCCCACTGCTCCGACAGCTTGGCCGCCACCGTGCGCGCGGTAAGGTCCCCCACGCCGCCTGGGCCGAAAGGCACCACGATGCGCACTGGCTTGCTGGGGAACGCTTGTGTCTGAGCCTGCGCTTGTGCCAACCCCGGCACGACGCCTGCAATCACAGCAGCCAGGCCAGCGGCGAGCCACAGGCGCGAGCGTTGAGCCTTGGACATTTGTTGCATGTGTGTCTCCTGCGTTCTGTGAATGGCCAACAAAAAAGCGGCAAAGACTGCAATGTAAGCAGTCTTTGCCGCCTGGACAACGCGAGGCCGCCGCTAGCAGATATCACATTCTGCTATGCCTGCCACACCGGGTTCACGGGCCCCCACGCTTCGCTGGCCCCCCAAGGGGGCGTTCGTCGCCTTGGGGCGGCCCGGCGGCGACTCAACCCACGTACTGGACCAGCCAGAGAGAGATTGGCGGGAAGCTGAGCAGCAGCAAGGTCCGAATGACGTCGCTGGCCAGGAAAGGCATCACGCCCTTGTAGCTTTCGCTGATGGGCACGTTCTTGGCCATGCCGTTGACGACGTACACGTTCAACCCCACGGGCGGCGCCAGCAAACCGAAGCCCACCGTCATCAACACCATGATGCCGAACCAGATGGCAACCGACTCTGCCGGCATGCCGAAGTCCATGCCCATGATCATCGGGAAGAAGATCGGAATGGTCAGCAGGATCATGGACAGCTCATCCATCACCGCCCCCAGCACCACGTAGAACAGCAGGATGGCAGACACCACCGCCACGGGCGGCAGCCCCCAGCCGTTGACCACCTCGGCCAGTTGCGTGGGCACCTGGGTCAGCGCCAGCGACGAGTTCATCATGTCAGCGCCGATGAAGATCATGAAGATCATGGCGCTGCTCTCTGCCGTGGCATAGAAGCAGTGCTTGATCTTCTTGAGCGTCAACTCGCCTTTCAAGAGCGCCACAACGAACGTGACGGCAGCGCCAACGCCCGCGCCTTCGGTAGGCGTGAAGAACCCGCCATAGATGCCGCCGAACACCACCAGAAAGACAAAGGCAATGGGCGCCACGTTGAGCACCGTCCGCAGCGCCATCTTCGGCAAGCCTTCGTCATGTTCCGGCGCGTGGCCGGGGAACAGGCGCACGTACACCGCAATGGCGATCATGTAGCCCGTCATGGCGATGATGCCGGGGATCATGGCGGCGGCAAACAGCTTGGCGATGTTCTGCTCGGTCAGGATGGCGTAGATGACCAGAGGCACCGAAGGCGGAATCAGGATGCCAAGCGTGCCACCCGCAGCCAGGGTACCCGTGGCCAGCCGGCCGGAGTAGCCATGGCGCTTCATCTCGGGCAGCGCCACTGAGGTGATGGTGGCAGCCGTGGCGATGGACGAACCGCAGATCGCGCCGAACGCCGCACTGGCCATCACGGCAGCCATGGCCAGGCCGCCCTTGAAGCGAGCCATCACCACGCTGGCAAACTCGAACAGCGCCTTGGAGATACCCCCCTGGGTGGCGAAGTTGCCCATGAGAATGAACAGCGGAATCACCGACAGGTCATAGCTCGCGAAACGTGCGTAGGCCTGGCTGTTGAGGCTGTTGAAGAACGGGGGCAGCCCCACCTGGTAGATATAACCGAAACAACCCGCGCCAAACATCGCGATGGCGATGGGCACACGAACGGCCATCAGCAACAGCATCAGGCCGAAGATCAGTCCTGCAATGGTCAGAGAACTCATTCACCTAGCTCCGAGAAGTTGCCGACGACGGCTTGCCACAGCGCAATGAGCCCCGTCAGGAAAAAGGGAGGAACCATGGACGCGTAAACGATCCACTCCGGGAAGCCCAGCATCATCGTCGTGGTCTGGTTGTCATAGGCGTTCAGAGCACCCACCGCCGTGCGCCAGGTGATCAGGAACATGGCCAGCCCGAAAAGCAGGCTGCCAAAACGGTCAAACGCCGCGTTCAGGCGCTCGGGACACTTGGCTGTGAAGAAGTCAACAATGATGTTGCCGCGCTTCACTTGGCACCACGGCAGGAACAGGGCGATGGCGGCGCCGGCAGCAACGGCCGTCAGCTCGTAGTCGCCGAGCAAGGTCGTCCCGGTCGTGTTGCGCCCTATCAGGCTGGCGCAGGTGATCAGTGTGATCACGGTCAGCAAAACGCCCGCCAGGATTGCGCAAGCCTTCGCCAACGAGGACAGTAGTTTCATGGTGTCCACCTCGTAGTTAAACAATGCCCGCTGCCACGCAAGCCCAGCGGACTGCGTGGCAACAGATCGTCTGCCAGGCCCCGCATCTGGCACCTGGCAGCTGGGCTTCCCTGCAATTACTTATCGTACTTCTGCAGCAGTGCGCGGGCTTCAGCCACCAGCTTCTTGCCGTCGATACCCTTCTTGGCCACTTCGGCCACCCACTCGCTCTCCACCGAGCTGGCGGTGCGCAACCAGCGCTGCGTTTCGGCTGCGTCCAGTGTAACGATGTTGTTTTTTGCCTTGAGGGCGATCTCGCGGCCAGTCTTGTCGCCCTCGTCCATGGCGCGGCCGAACATCGCGGCGGTTTCGATGCCGGAGTTGTTGTCGATCACCTTCTTCAGATCGGCAGGCAGCTTGTCGTATGCGGCCTTGTTCATGCTGAAGGCGAAGGCCATGTTGTAGAGGCCCTTGTCACTGGCGAAGGTCGTGTGGTTCTTGACCATCTCGGTCACCTTCAGAGACGGACCCACTTCCCAGGGAATGGTGGTGCCGTCGATAACGCCCTTGGACAGCGCCTCGGTCACCGCAGGCACGGGCATGCCGACCGGTGTGGCACCCAGCTTGACCAGCATGTTGTTGACGATGCGCGTGCCGCCGCGGATCTTCATGCCGCGCAGAGTCTCCAGGCCAGTGACGGGCTGTTTGGTGTGGAACAGGCCGGGACCATGGGTGTGCACGGCCAGCAGCTTCACGTCCTTGAATTCGTCGGCGGCGTTCTTCTGTACAAACTCCCAGGCAGCGCGGGAAGTGGCTTCACCCGCGTTCGGACCGGCAGGAGCGATGAAGGGAATCTCGAAGACTTCGGTCTTGACGAAGCGGCCCGGGGTGTAGCCCAGCACGGTCCAGGTGATGTCGGCAACGCCGTCCTTGGCCTGGTCGTAAAGCTGCGCCGGAGAGCCGCCCAGCTGCATGGCGTGGAAAAGCTGGATCTTGATGCGGCCGCCGGACTCCGCCTCGACCTTCTTGGCCCAGGGCACGATGGCTTTGGAGGGAATGGTGGCCTGTGGCGGCAGGAACTGGTGGAGGCGCAAGGTCACCTCTTGCGCCATGGCGGTGGTGGCGGTCAACGCCGCACAGGCCAGGCCGAGGGCCCGCAGCTTGAATTTGTTCATGGGGAAGTCTCCTTGGATGACAAAAAACCGTTGCTTACCTGGCACCACCCCCACAGCCTGCCCCGTTCTTCGAGAGCTAGGCTTTGGCACCATGTAGTTATTCAATATAACTATATTGGATAACAAAATCTGACAGAATCAGGGTTTTCCCTGAAAGGGTCTTCAGACCCATCCGTCAGAGTGAAACGCCGCCGCACTGTACCCCATACCCGTATGGAGGAGCCATCAAAGGCAGCGCCTAGCTGTTATGCCGATATGATATGGCAGGAGCCGGGTAGTCAGCCTACCTGGAGGTACGCCGACACCCACCCCGCTCAAGGCTTGGCAGGCAGCACCATGCCCCAGCACTCGCCAAAGCCAATGCGGGCAGCACCGGCCTTCTCGCACCAGCCGCGCAGCACCACAGAATCACCATCCTGCAGGAAAGTGCGGGTGTCGCCATCGGGCAGTTGCACAGGCTGTTTGCCGCCGAGCGTGAGCTCGATCAGCGCGCCGGCCTGGTCCAGCGTGGGGCCGGAAAGCGTGCCGGTGCCCAGCAAGTCGCCAGGCTGCAGGTTGCAGCCGTTGACGGTGTGGTGCGTGACCATCTGCGCCACCGTCCAGTAGGCGTGGCGGTAGCTGGTGCGGCTGATCTGCACGTCGCCCTGCCCGGCTTCGCGCATGCGGCCGGTCTGCAGGCCCACCTGCAGCTGGATGTCAAAGGCGCCGCCGCTGCGGTTGGCCGGGGAGTCCAGGTACGGCAGGGGCTGCGGGTCCCCTTCGGGCCGGGTGAAGGGCACGCGGTAGGGGGCCAGCGCCTCCAGCGTGACCACCCAGGGCGAAATGGTGGTGGCAAAGTTCTTGGACAGGAACGGGCCCAGCGGTTGGTATTCCCAGCCCTGGATGTCGCGCGCCGACCAGTCGTTGAGCAGGCAGATGCCGAACACGTGGCTTTCAGCCTCGGTGATGCTCACCGGGTCGCCCAGCGCGTTGCCGGTGCCGATGAAGACACCCAGCTCCAGTTCGATGTCCATGCGCTTGCTGGGTGCCAGCACGGGAGCTTCGGCGTCGGGCGCCTTGATCTGACCTTTGGGCCGCGCGAAGGCCTGGCCGGACACGGCGATGCTGCTGGCACGGCCGTGGTAGCCAATGGGCACCCACTTGTAGTTGGGCAGCAGCGGGTTGTCCGGGCGGAACTGCTTGCCAATGTTGGTGGCGTGGTGGACCGAGGTGTAGAAGTCGGTGTAGTCGCCAATGCGGGCGGGCACATCGTATTCAGCACCGGCCTGCGGCACCAGGCAAGGCTGCAGCGCGCTCTGCGCGGCACTGCCTTCGCGCAGCGCGGCCGACAGCGCGTGACGCAACGCGGACCAGGCCTGCGGGCCCAGGGCCATCAGGGCGTTGAGCTTGTCCTGTGCGCCCGCCTGGGCCGCCTCGGCAGCCAAACCTTGCAGCACACCGGCACGGGCCACGGCTGCCAGGTCCAGGATCTGGTCGCCAATGGCCACGCCACAGCGCCAGGCTTCACCTGCGCCCTTTCGGCGGAACGCCGCGAACGGCAGGTTCTGGATGGGAAAGTCGCACCCCGGCTGGTTGGCCGAAGCCACCCAGCTGCGCAGAGACGGATCGTGGGTTTCGTTGAGCATTGTCATCCTTTGCAGAGCATCAGCCTCCGCAGAGCCGCCTCAAGGAGGCTGAAGCCCCCTCGGGGGGCAGCGAACAAAGTGAGCGTGGGGGTCGGCTCATCCTAGGCCGCCGTGGCCAGGGTGTTGTCGCGTGCCAGGGCAATGGCTTCGTTCAGCAC
>CBKZAG010000180.1:0-6910 GCA_966692625.1 uncultured Comamonadaceae bacterium | reverse complement strand
GCCAGCCGCATCAGCGTGGCACCCAGGATGACCGTAGGAAAGACCGAGAAGTCCAGCGGGCGTCGGCTGCTCACGCTGACGAGGATGACGATCATCGACAGCACGATGTTGAACGTGAACAGCACGTCCAGCAGCAAGGGCGGCAGCGGCAGAATGATCATGGCCAGCAGCGCCAGCAGCAGGGCCGGCACTGCGTAGCGCAGTTGCTTGAGGTCGTTCCAGACGGTTCGGAGGGCGTTCATCGCAGAGGGGTCAGGTCAGGTTCGCGGGAATGTCCAGGTCGGACGGCAGCAAGGGTTGGCGTGTGGCGTTGCCCTGGCGGAAGGCCTTGAGCTGCATGACGTAGCGCAGCACCTGCGCCACGGCGCGGTACAGCGCCGCAGGAATTTGCTGGTTCACCTGGCTGGTGTTGTAGATGGCGCGCGCCAGCGGGGGCAACTCCAGAATCTCCACGTTGTGCTCGCGAGCCACCTGGCGGATGAACAAGGCCATCTCGTCGATGCCCTTGGCCACCACGAAGGGTGCGCTGGCACGGCGGGTCTCGTACTTCAGTGCCACGGCATAGTGTTCGGGGTTGACCACCACGGCGTCCGCGGTGGGCACCGTGCGCCGAACGTTGCGCCGGGCAATCTGCTGCTGCAACTGGCGGATGCGCTGGCGCACCTCGGGGCGGCCTTCGGAGCTTTTGTACTCCTCCTTCACTTCCTGCTTGCTCATGCGCTGCTCGCGCAGGAACATGAAGCGCTGCCAGGGCAGGTCGATCAGGGCGAACAGCACGAAAACGCCGCACAACGTCCAGATGCCGTGCAAGGCCAATTGTGTAGCGGCCAGCAACGCGTCTGGAAAGCTCAACGCAGGCAGCCGGGTGAAGCTGGGCACGCTCGTGGTGCTCACCTTGTACAGCACCACGAGCATCACGGCCGCCTTCAGGGCTGTACCCAGTACGCCGCTGAGGTGCCGGGGTTTCAGCAGCCTTTGAAAATACCCCAGCGGGCTGAGCCGCTCGAGCTTGGGTTGCAGGTGGCTGGCGGTGAACACCCAGCCGCCGGGGTAGAGCGATGCCAATGCCGCGGCCAGGGGCACCAATGCCAGCGGCAGCACCATCTTGGCCAGCAGCCACAGCGTGGTCATGAAGGCGATGGACCACGTGTCTTCCAGTGCGGCCTCGCCGTCCAGCGGGGCGAACCCCAGCGCGAACAGCGAACGGAAATCGGCCAGATAGTCTGGCGCCAACTGCACCTGCAAGGCCAGACAGGCACCAATACCCACGGCCATGGCCACATCCTTCGAGCGGGGCACCTGCCCCTGCTCGCGCAGCTTGCGCAGCTTCTGCGGGCTGGCCTTCTCGGTCTTGTCGCCGTTGTTTGCCTCAGCCATGGGGCGCGGCCTTCATCAACTGTTCCAGCATGTCCAGCGTGCGCCGGGTCATGCTCAGGTAGCCGTCCGGCAGGAAGCGCACCATCTGCATCAGCATGAACAGGCCGAACAGGGTGACAAGCGAAAAGCCCAGCGAGAACAGGTTGAGCGCCGGTGCGATGCGGTTGAGAAAGCCAAACCCCACCTGCACCACCAGCGACGAGAAGATGACCGGAATGGCCAGCAGCAGGGCCGCGCTGAACACCCAGGCCACCTGCAGCGGCAGGGTCTGCAGGGCCAGTGCACTTACGCCCGAACCCACCGGCCAGGCGCGAAAGCTCGCCCCCAGCACGCCCGTCACCACCAGGTGCCCGTCCACGGCAAAGAACACCAGCACGGCCAGCACGTAGAGGATGGCCGACACCACGTCGGAAGACGAGCCGTTCATGGGGTCGTTCATCTGCGCCATGGCCAGGCCCATCTGGCTCGACACCATGTAGCCCAGCAGCATGATGGTCGCGACCGCCAGGTGGAAGGCCAGCCCGATCAGCAGGCCGATGAGCGCCTGTTCGCCCGTGACCACGATGCCGCGCAGCGAGAACGGCGAGATCACCTCGGGCGGTTGAGCCACCGGCAGCAGCACCACGGCCAAGGCGAGCGACAGCAGGACCCGCACCGACATCGGCACCATGGCTTCGCCCACCATGGGCGCCGCGGTCAGGGTGGCCATCACGCGGCAGAACGGCCACCACAAGGCCAGCAGCGTGCCCAGCATCTGGTCGAAAGCCAGTTCCATGGCGCGTCAGAGCACCAGGCTGGCGGCCTGCTGGAAGATGGCCACGCAGAAGTCCATCAACTCGCTGGCCAGCCAGTGCCCCAGCAGGGCGATGACCAGCAAGGTCACCAGCAGGCGGGGCAGGAAGCTCAACGTCTGCTCGTTGATCTGCGTGGCGGCCTGGAACAGACTCACCAGCAGGCCCACCAGCAGCGATGGGCCGACCAGCACCACCACCAGCAGCATCACCAGGTAGAGGCTGCGGGCCACCAGGTCAACGGCGATCTCGGGGGTCAGCATGGCATCCTCGGAGTGGCGGGCTTCACAGCGTGCGCACGCTGGTCACCAGCGTGTTGACGGTCAGGGTCCAGCCGTCCACCAGCACAAACAGCAGCAGCTTGAGCGGCAGGGAAATCACCAGCGGAGACAGCATCATCATGCCCATGGCCATGAGTACCGACGACACCACCAGGTCGATCACCAGGAAGGGGATGAACAGCAGGCAGCCGATCTGGAAGGCCGTCTTGAGTTCGCTCAGCACAAAGGCCGAAAGCTTCACGGTGAACGGGTGCTTCATGGGGTCGTCCACGGCGGGCGCCTGCGCCAGGTGGGCGATCTGTTCCAGCGAACCCTTGCTGGTCTGCGCCAGCATGAAGCGCGACAGCGGCACCTCGGCTTCCTTCAGCGCCTGGCTCAAAGTGATCTTGCCTTCGTCATAGGGCAGGAAGGCCTTTTCCCAGATGCGTTCGCCCACGGGGCGCATGACCAGCAGCGTCAGGATCAGCGCCACGCCAGTGATGATGCGGGTGGGCAGGCCCTGCTGCAGGCCCAGCGCCTGGCGCAACAGCGACAGGACGATGATGAACCGGGTGAAGCTCGTCATCATGAGCATCATCGCGGGCAGCAGCCCGAGAAGCGTCATGATGATCAGCACCTGCGTCTTCACCGTGAACTCGGTGGTGGCGCCGTTGCTGGTGCTGCCCAGGATGGAGATGGTGTTGCTCCAGCTGCTGCCCGGCCACAGCAGCAGGAGCGTCAAGGCCGCCGCCGCCAGCGCTAGGGGGCGGCAGCGCGCGTGTGTTGGCCGGGTCATGCCGTGAGCGAATCCAGGTGGATGTCGGAGATCTCGACGACCTTGAGTCCGTAGTTCTCGCCCGCTGCCACCACCTCGGCGCGGCCAATGGCAATACCGTTGACCTTGATGGTCAGTGGTTCGCCCGCCAGCGTGTCGAGTTCGATCACGCTGTCCTTGGCGATGTTCATCAACTCATGCAGCGAAACGTCCGCCGAGCCGACTTCCAGCGTCAGCGTCACGGGGATCTTGCGCATCAGGCGCATGAGGTTGCGCGTGGGCGCTTCGGCGGGCGGGGCCGTTGCTGGTGTGGCGTCGGCTGCGGCATCCAGCAGTTGCTCCACCGAAAGCTCATCGTCAGGGTTGGAATGGTTGGTGTTGTCCATGGCGTTTCAATCTTCTGTAAACGAGGTCAGGCACAGCTTGCCCTGGTGTTCGACGACAGCGGCCTGAAAGACCACGGAGTGGTTGACCACCACGTCGGCTTGCGCCAGCCGCACCGGTATGACCTGGCCGGGTTTCAGATCCAGGATCTGGCCCAGGGGCAGCTGCTGTTCCACCAGCCGGGCGCGCAGCGTCAGCCGCAACGCGTCTGGCAGATCCACCGACGGGATGTCCTTGGCGCTGGCTGCTCTGGGCGGTGACAGGTGGTTCAGCAGCGTGTCCATGCAGGACTCGTCAAGCGCGAACAGCACGTGTCCCAGCAGCGATTCGTCTGCGGCATGCACGGGGGCCTTGAGCAACCATGCGCCCACGGCCGGGGGCGCAGGCTGGCCAGTGGCCATGGCCGCGCGTGGCAGCAGGGTCAGGCTGTCGCGCAGCCCCGCGTTGATGCGGCCCAGCACCGTGCGCACCAGGGCTTGGCCCAGCGACTGGCAGAGCCGCTCCTCGGTGGTGGTTTCGGGCACGGCGTCTGGAGTGGGAAAAGGGCCGCGCGGGGCGTTGTCGTAGCGGCAGGCGAGCAGCGCCAGCAGCACCGACCGGTCGGCGTGAAAGCCGATGCGGCCCCGCTCGCTCGGGTAATGCAGCCAGCGCGCGGCGCGCAGGCCACCGGACAGGCGTTGAAGCTTCACTTCGCCGAGGTGTAAAAGGCCGTCCCGGCGCTGGCCCAGTTGGCGGCGCAAGGCGACCGACAAGTCCTCGTGCAGAAGGGCATTGAACTGCGTCAGCAGGTGCATGGGCCTGCCCAGGTGGCACGGGTCCAGCACCTGGTGCGGCGCGGCCGCATCGGCGTGCGTGAAGGGTGCTGGTGCGAGACGAAGACTCATGGAACGCGACGGGCCGTCACCGGCTTGGGGGCTGAGAACCAGGCACGCCAAGGCTGAAGAGGGTCGCAATGCTCACCAGCACCATCCAGAGTGGCGGGCAACGGGCAGCGGCAAACGGTTCCACATGAGCGGTTGCTTGCCGGCAACCCCGCTATCGTGGCTTTCATGCCTTAGACCGGAGGTTTTGCGACCCCGGCTTTCGCTCGGGTGTGCCGAATATCGGTTCCCGATGCTAACGCAAAACCCCCTGCCTGAAGCCTGTCAGGCAGGGGGTTTGTTCAATAAAATCAACAACTTGTGATCTATGGCGGGCCTTGCGTCACGCCCGTTTTGCCAGCACCTCGAAGGCGGGCAAGGTCTTGCCCTCCAGCACCTCCAGGAAGGCGCCGCCGCCGGTGGAGATATAGCCCACCTGCTTCTCTATGCCGTACTTGGCAATCGCTGCCAGTGTGTCGCCCCCGCCCGCGATGCTGAACGCCGGGCTCTCGGCAATCGCCTGTGCAATCACCTTGGTGCCGTTTTCGAACGCCGCAAACTCGAACACCCCCACCGGCCCGTTCCACACGATGGTGCCCGCTGCCTTCAGCTGCGCGGCCAGCTTGGCCGCCGTCTGCGGCCCGATGTCCAGGATCAGGTCGTCGTCGGCCACCTCGGTGGCTGCCTTCACGGTGGCTGGTGCGTCGGCAGCGAAGGCCTTGGCCACCACCACGTCGGTGGGGATGGGCACCTCGGCGCCGCGCGCCTTCATGGCTTCGATCACGGCCTTGGCCTCGCCCACCAGGTCGGGCTCGGCCAGACTCTTGCCGATCTTCAGGCCCGCAGCCAGCATGAAGGTGTTGGCAATGCCGCCGCCCACGATGAGCTGGTCCACGTTCCTGGCCAGGCTTTGCAGGATGGTGAGCTTGGTGGAGACCTTGCTGCCCGCGACGATGGCGGCCAGCGGGCGCTTGGGGTTGGCCAGGGCCTTGCCGATGGCGTCCATCTCGGCGGCCAGCAGCGGCCCGGCGCAGGCCACCGGGGCGGTCTCGGCGATGCCGTAGGTGGTGCCTTCGGCGCGGTGCGCGGTACCAAAGGCGTCGTGCACGAAGATGTCGCAGAGTTTGCCCAGCTTGGCAGCGAGTTCCGGGCTGTTCTTCTTCTCGCCCTTGTTGAGGCGGCAGTTCTCCAGCAGCACCACTTCGCCAGGGGTGACTTCAAAGCCGCCATCGACCCAGTTGGCCACCAGGCGCACGGGGCGGCCCAGCAGTTCGCCCAGGCGCGCGGCCACGGGGGCCAGGGAATCTTCGGGCTTGAATTCGCCTTCGGTGGGGCGGCCCAGGTGCGACGTGACCATGACGGCGGCGCCTGCGTCCAGCGCCAGGCGGATGGCGGGCAGCGAGGCGCGGATGCGCGTGTCTTCGGTGATGTTGCCCGTGTCGTCCTGGGGCACGTTCAGGTCGGCTCGGATGAAGACGCGTTTGCCAGTGGCCTGGCCGCTGGTGCAGAGGTCGGAGAAGCGCAGGAATTTCATGGTCTGGGCGGGCAAGGATGAGACCTTTGGGATTGTAGAGAAGGTGTTTGATAGATGCTATCGATCGAATTACGAAACTCGATTGTTTCATGGAATGAGAATGCCTATCATTGACTCATCGGCAACCCAGGAGCATCACCATGGCACGCATCAGGCACATCGCACGCACCCACCGCCGCACCCTCATGAAGACGGGCAGCTACTACCTCATGCACATCGTGGTGGCTGCCCTGGTGGCCTACGCGGTCACGGGCAACCTGTGGGCGGCCATCACCTTGAGTTTCCTGGAACCCACGGTGCAGGCGGTGGCCTATTTCTTCCATGAGCGCGCCTGGGCGCGGCGCGATGCTCAGGCAGCTGTGCCGGCGCCCAACGCGTTCGCAGCCGGGGCTGCCTGAGCCGCCCGGCCCCATGGCGGGTGGCCCTAGAATGGCCGCATGCCAGATCACCAAGGGGGTGCACGATGACTCTTGCAAATATCAAACGCTGGGCGTTGGCCCTGTTCCTGATCGTCGGCCTCAGCGGCTGCGGCTACAACGACTTCCAGCGGCTGGACGAGCAGACGCGCTCGGCCTGGTCCGAGGTGCTCAACCAGTACCAGCGCCGTGCCGATCTGGTCCCCAACCTGGTGGCCACCGTCAAGGGCGAGGCCAGCTTCGAGCAGGAGACGCTCACCCGCGTCATCGAGGCGCGCGCCAAGGCTACTTCCGTGCAGGTCACGCCCGAAACACTGAACGACCCGCAGGCCATGCAGCGCTTCCAGGCCGCGCAGGGCGAACTGGGCAGCGCCCTGAGTCGCCTGCTGGTGGTGGCCGAGCAGTACCCCAGCCTCAAGGCCAACCAGGGTTTCAGCGACCTGCGCGTGCAACTCGAAGGCACCGAGAACCGCATCACCGTGGCGCGCAACCGCTACATCCAGGCGGTGCAGG
>CBKZAG010000179.1:0-6956 GCA_966692625.1 uncultured Comamonadaceae bacterium | reverse complement strand
GCCATCTTGTCCGAGTCGTACTCGTTCATCTGGCAGCCGAAGGTTTTGATGAAGACTTTTTTGCTCATGATTTGCAGCGGTTCGTGGTGTTGATCCAGAGGCTGGCTTTGGGACGGAGGGCGAAATTTTATCAGCGCAGGGTTTGCCAGCCCCACCACAGCCGGGTGAGGGTGGTGAGCAGACATGCCGCAGCAAAGCCATAAGCCAGCCAGGCGAAGTGGGCTGGCCACAGGCACATGGCCGCAAAGATGGCCAGGGTTTCGGTGGCCTCGGTCAGCCCGCCGAGGAAGTAGAAAGACTTGCCTGGATAGTTGAGGTTTTGCATGCCCCGTTTGGCGGCCAGGGTGGCGTAGGCCAGAAAGCTGGTGCCCGTGCCTATGAAGGCTGCCAGCAGCACGGCGGCGGGCAGGGCGTTGGTGGCGGGTTGTGCCACGGCAAAGGCCAACGGAATGCTGGCGTAAAAGACGAAGTCCAGGGCAATGTCCAGAAAGCCGCCACGGTCCGTGGGAGTGGTGAGGCGCGCCACGGTGCCGTCCAGGCCGTCGAACAGGCGCGAAAGCAGTATCAGCAACAGGCCGCCTGTGTATTGCTCAAAGGCGATGAGGGTCGCCGCAGCCATGCCGACGGCAAACCCCGCGAGCGTGAGCGCGTCAGCCGCAATGCCCCGGCGCACACAAGCACGTGCCAAGCAGGTGAGGGCGGGTTGCAGGAGTTGGGTTGCGACGCGGTCTAGCATGGGTCAGTTGTTTGAGGGCAGTTGCGTCACACGGGTGGGGTCGGCAATGTCGGCTTCGTCGTGGGTGACCAGCAGGCCGGGGATTTGTCGCTCGCGCAGGGTGTTGAACACGAGTTCGCGCATCCGCTGGCGCAGGGGGGCGTCCAGGCGAGAAAAAGGTTCGTCCAGCAGCAGCGCCCTTGGTTGGGCCAGCAGCGCGCGGGCCAGGGCAGCGCGCGCCCTCTCGCCGCCAGAGAGTTCTGCCGGGTCGGCCAGCGCACGGTGCTGCAACTCCATTTCTTTGAGAGCTCGGTCCACGGCGGCCAGGCGTGCTGCGCGTGGCGCGGCTGGTACGGCGAAGAGCAGGTTGTCGCGCACGTTCATGTGTGGAAAGAGCAGTGCGTCCTGGAACAGGATGCCGACGCGGCGTTGTTCCGGCGGCAGTGCATCTATGCGTTTGCCGTCCAACCAGATGTGTCCCTGGAAAACCATGGATGGCGCAAGGGTACCCGCCACGGCGGCCAGCAATGTGGACTTGCCGCAACCGCTGGGCCCCATGAGGGTGTGGATGGTGCCGTCTGGCACTTCCAGTGATATGGGGGGCAGCAGCTCTCGCGGTGGTTGGCGCGGGGCTGTCAGCTGGAGTGAGCGCAGTTCGAGCCGCAAGGTCATGTGCTGTTCCGGTTTGGCGGTTGGGCCAACCACGCCGCCAGAGCGAACACCATGGCGGGTAGCAGCCATTGCAGGCTGGCGTGGGCCGCCGCGAGACTGCGCTGGCCGCCAGCGGCCAGGGCCACGGCTTCGGTGGTGACGGTGATGATGCGCCCGCCCCCCACATACAGCGTGGGCAGGTATTGCGCCACGCTCACGGCAAAGCCCACGGCGAATGCGCTGGCCAGCGCGGCCTTCAGCATGGGCCATTTCACGCGGGTCAAGAAGCGCCATCGTGACTGGCCCAGGCTGGCGCAAAGGTGGGCGTAGCGCACGTCGAAGCCGTGGTAGGCGGGTGCCAAGGCCACCAGCGTGTAGGGCAGCACCATGAGGGTGTGCGCCAGCCACACGCCGCGCAGTGTCAGGTCCCAGCCCCAGACCAGACTCAGGCGGTGCAGCCCGTAAACCCACAACAGCATGGGCAATGCCAGCGTCAGGAGCATGCCGAGCCGGACTGCGGTACCAACCCAGGCCCAGCGGGGCGGCAGGCGCGGCGAAAGCTCCAGCCATGTCATGGCCCAGATAAGGGCTGTGGCGCCGCTGGCAGCGCCCAGCAACAAGGTGTGCCCAATGGTGCTGCCGCTTTGTGCGGCAGACTGCCAAGCCGCTAGGCTGACGTTATGCGGCAGTACGTTGGGGAAGGGCCAGTAGCCGGTAACGCTGCTGAATAGCAAGGCGGCACCAATGGCCGCATAAAGGGCGATGACAAGCCCCCAACTGGCTATTGGCGCCATGGGTGGTTTGGGCAGCAAGGCCGGTTTGGGCCCATGCGTGAGCCACCTGCGCCAGACGGCCAGCAGCAGCGGCCAGCGGCGCAGTGCCTCCAGCACAAGTGCCAGCGCGCCCACCACTCCTGCCAGAAGCCATGCGGCAGCCGTCCCCTGTGCCTGTTGGCTGGGGGATGGATCTTGCAACCATTGCCACGTGAGCACGGCCAGTGTGGGGGGATGCGTTGGCCCGATGACCAGCGCCACATCCACCACGGTGAGGCTGTAGGCCAGAACGGCCAGAAGCGGTGCCCGCCAGGCCTGCCAGATACCGGGTGCCACTACCCGCCACCAAGCACTACCTGCCGCATACCCCAAGCTGCGAGCGACCTGCCATTGTTGTTGCCACTGCTGCGCTTGCCCCGCCCTGTGCAGTTGGCTGGTAGCCACCCACAGCAGGAAGGGCACCTCCTTGGCAACCAAGGTGGCGATCAACCCCAGCCCCAAGGGGTCTTGTGTGGTTGCCCAAGGCGGCGGGGCTATCCACCCCGTGGCCCATGGCGACAGCAGTCTGGCCAGCCAGCCGCTGGGCCCAATCAGCAGGGCCAAGCCGATGGCAAACGCAGCGTGCGGCACGGCCAGCAGCGCGGGCAGGCGCGCAGTCCATTTCTGCCAGGTGGCGCCGGGGAAGACGTGACGCAACAGCAGCAGCGAAAGCGCGCAGGCCAGGGCGGTGCTGGCAAGGCCCGTCCACAGCGTGAGGCCCAGGGCGCGGGGGAGCTGTGGGTCCTGCATCAAATCGAGCCAAGCGCCCGTTTCGCCGGCGGTGGTTGCAGCGGCCACAAGCGCCCAGGCCATGGGCAGCAAGACGCAGGCCGCGCACAAGCCCGCCCAGCCGACGGGGTGTGTCAGCGCCCGTAGCGGCGCAGCCATTCGCGCTCCAGGGGCTCCACCCAGCTGCCATGCGGCTCAGGCCATACCGGGGCCGATTGTTCCACCTGACCAGTTGCTGGCCGCACGGTAAAGCGCGCCTTGTCTGCGCCAGGAAGAGCTTGAACGTTCAGCACCGTTGGGTCCCCCCAGACACTGATGTCAGCCTTGCGGGCCTGTGCCTCGGGTGAAAGCAGGAAGTTGATGAACACCTGCGCCCCGGCGGTGGCCGAACTGTTGAACGGTATGGCAATGAAGTGCGTATTGCCCACCGAGCCCCCGGCGGGCTGCCAACTCACCACGCTGGCGGGCAGCCTGCCCGCGGCGATTTCGTTGGCGGCTTCGTTGGGGTTGAAGGTCATGGCCAGCAGCAGTTCGCCGTCGGCCATCATCTGCCGAATGGCTGACGCGCTTTGCGGGAACTGTCTGCCTGCACGCCAAAGATGCGGGTGCAAGGCGTCAAGGTAGTTCCACAGCGCGGCGGTGGCGCCGTCGAGGGCGGCTGGGGTGTAGGGCCGGTAGAGTGCGCTGCGGTCGGCCAGGGACTCCAGCCACAGTTGTTTGAGGAATGTGGTGCCATGGAAGTCGGGCGGGCGCGGATAGCTGACCCGGCCTGGATTTGATTTCGCGAACGCCAGCAGGTCAGCCATGTTCTGTAGGCGCGCGGGTACGCGCTTGCCGTCTGCAAACCAGGTGAACTGCGCCATGCCCCAGGGGGCTTCCATGCCATCCACAGGTTCCGAAAAATCCATGCGCGTGGTGGGTTTGCCCTGGGTGTCCACCCACTGGTAGCTGGGCAGTGCTTCAGCAAAAGGGCCGTGCAGCAGCCCCTCGCGCTTCATGGTGAGGAAGTTTTCGCCGTTGATCCACACGGCATCTACGGAGCCGCCCGTGCGGCGGCCCGCTTGCTTTTCGGCGCGCACGCGGCGCACCACATCGGCAGCGTCGGCTACCTTCACGTGCTGCACCTTCACACCGTGGCGGCGTTGCACCTCTTCGGCGGCCCATTGAATGTAGGCGTTGATGCGTTCGCTGCCAGCCCAGGCGTTGAAGAAGACCGTTTGGCCTTTGGCCTGTGCTTCCACCGAAGCCCAATCTTTGTTCGTAACGCTTGTCTGGGCAAACAAGGTACCAGGGGTGGCTGTCAAACCTGCTGCCGCCAACAGCAAGATGCGGCGGGACGATAAAACGGGTTGCAAGCGGGCTTTGGTAGACATGCGGCTGATCATATCGACGGCAGATTTCTTAGCGTGCGCTGTTCTTGAAACACCCTGCGGCTGCGCCCCTGAGGAAGGCCACGAGTGATTCTTTGGCCCCCAGTTGCTCCAACACCACAGCGGCTTCCTGCAGATCGCGCTGGGCGCCGATGAGCAGTTGCGTGGCCGTGGCCGCCTTCAACCAGCGTTTCGCCTTGTCGCGGGGCAGCAGTTCTTGCACAGCTTCGATGTTGTAACGGGCACGCTTGGCCAGGAGCCGGGCGTCATGGCCCATTTCTTCGGTGGCACCGGGCTGGCGTGCGGCGTGCATGGCTCGGGCCAGACGCCGTTGCAGCTTTTCCATGCGCTCGCGTGCCCAGGCGCTCTGCTTTTTTCCTTTGTGTGTGGCGTTCGCAGGCTGGCGCAGCGTGTAGAGCCAGGCTGCGTGCGCCAACAACACCTGGCCCGTGCTGGATGTGGCAAGAGCGAGGCGTGCCATCTGCCGGGCCTCTTGGCCGGCTCGATCCAATATGGCCTGCGCCGAGGCGATGTTCTTTCGTCTGCCTGGGTGGCCGCCAACGTAGGCGTCGGTCCAACGGGGAAGGGTTTCTGTGCGGGCCACGTCAAGATCGCGCAAGCGGCCCAGGCTGCTGAGCAGTGGGCTCAGCCCGGCGCGGTCTGGCTCCGCTGGAAGCCAGGGGCGGAAGAACCGCAGTGCGCTGCGCCAACGCCGCCATGCCACACGGGCCTGGTGTACCGCTTCTGGTTCGTCGCT
Source organism: uncultured Comamonadaceae bacterium (assembly GCA_966692625.1). GTDB lineage: Bacteria > Pseudomonadota > Gammaproteobacteria > Burkholderiales > Burkholderiaceae_C > CAMLOF01. The sequence continues at coordinate 1,922 of CBKZAG010000179.1, read as the reverse complement.
GCGCAGCAGCGCGGCAAGGTTGCGCGTGAACTGCTCGTACATGCCAGTCATCGTCTGGCTGGCGGCGGTGATAGGGGGTGTGCCTGGGGCAAGCGACTCCAGGCGCGCCCGCGTTGCCGCATGGATATGGCCAGCGGCGAGTGCATATCCCCGTTCGGCCTTGCTGGCATCGCTGGGCAGAACCGCCATCTGGCGCGCCAGTGACTGCGCCAGTTCAAACAGGGCGCCTGCGGGGCCTGCCAGCAACTCCAGTTCCAATTCCAGCATGGGTTCCTGCTGTTGGCCCGCAACGATGTTGCCGATATCGAGCGCAACTTCAATGGTCGAGCCGTCCCGCTTGCGAACCAGCCACGTGGTGCGGTGGCAATGGGTTTCAAAACAGGGGGCGAGGCTGGCGGCTGGTGTGTCATCAGCCAGTAACGCGTGAAATGGGGTCTCTTCCAGAGCGTTCAGGTCCAGCGCCCGGCCCGCCACGGGTGTTTCCCATTCACCGCGCTGGCTCAGGCCGCCTTGCGATGTTCCAGCGGTCTTGAACGTCTGCAGCCACTCGCCGTGCCCGCCCGGCTTGCCTGCCACATGCCGCAGTCGCAAGGCGCTGCGCTGCTGGCGCAGGGCTTGCTCAGGGGTGTCGAAATAGATGTTGGTGAGCCACTTTTCCTGCCGCGGGCGGCGGGCCAGGGCCGGGTGCCGCGCCAGTGTCTGGGCTATGGTCTTCGGGTTTGCACCGGGCAACAGCAGTTTCAATTCAATTTCGGAGGGCATGGGCGTACAGCTGGCCACGCGCGGCCGGTTGGTTGAAGGCTGCTGAAGTGTCGCATGCCCGAAATGCCCCCGCCACCCAACCCTGTGCCCCAGGTGGCTGGCGGCGGGTGATTTCCGGCACAATTTGCAGCATCAGAAACGCACGCGACTTCACACCATGACCCACATTGCCCGCGACACTTCGCACATCCAGCCCCGCGACAAGGCCGAGATCCTGGCCCAGGCGCTGCCTTACATCCGCAAGTTCCATGGCAAGACCATGGTCATCAAATACGGTGGCAACGCCATGACCGACCCAGAACTGCAGGCCGCCTTCGCCGAGGACGTGGTGCTGCTCAAGTTGGTGGGCATCAACCCGGTGGTGGTGCACGGCGGCGGCCCGCAGATCGAAGGCTTGCTCAAGCGCCTGGGCAAGAAGGGCGAGTTCATTCAGGGCATGCGCGTGACCGACGCCGAAACCATGGAAGTGGTGGAGTGGGTGCTGGCCGGTGAGGTGCAGCAAGACATCGTGGGCCTCATCAACCGCGCGGGCGGCAAGGCTGTGGGTTTGACGGGGCGTGACGGTGCCATGATCCACGCGCGCAAGCTGCGCATGGTGGACCAGGCCGACCCCAACAAGGAACACGACGTGGGCCAGGTGGGCGACATCGTGGGCATCGACCCCAGCGTGGTCAAGTCCCTGCAGGACGACCAGTTCATCCCGGTGGTCAGCCCCATCGGCTTTGGCGATCACAACGAAAGCTACAACATCAACGCCGACGTGGTGGCCGCCAAGCTGGCCACCGTGCTGCATGCGGAAAAGCTGCTGATGCTGTCGAACATTCCGGGCGTGCTGGACAAGGAAGGCAAGTTGCTGACCGACCTGACCATGAAGCGCATTGACGAACTGGTGGCCGATGGCACCATCAGCGGTGGCATGATCCCCAAGATCGCTGGGGCGCTGGACGCCGCCAAGAGCGGCGTGAACGCCGTGCACATCATCGACGGGCGCGTGCCGCATGCCATGCTGCTGGAGATTCTGAGTGATCAGGCCTACGGCACCATGATTCGCTCGCACTGAGCGAGCTTCGGTTGAGGGGCGAGGGTGGGGCGGGGGAGCGGCAAACCTACAAGGGGGGGTGGGAGGGGGGCGAGCCTCCGATTGCGGTTGCCTACCACCC
>CBKZAG010000178.1:0-6977 GCA_966692625.1 uncultured Comamonadaceae bacterium | reverse complement strand
TGCCTTCCACCCTGCCGCAATGGCTGGAACATTGCGAACGCCTGCACCCCCACACCATAGAGATGGGGCTGGACCGGGTGCGCGCTGTGGCCCAGCGCCTCAACCAGGGCCAGGGCCTGCAACCAGCTTGCCCGGTGATCACCGTGGCTGGCACCAACTGCAAGGGCTCCACCTGCGCCATGCTGGAGGCCATCTACCAGCAGGCGGGCTACCGCACGGGCGTCTATACCTCGCCGCACCTGGTGCACTTCGAGGAGCGCTGCCGCATCCGGGGCGAGGTGGCCCCCGCCGAGGCGCTGCTGCCCGCCTTTGCCGAGGTGGAGGCCGCGCGCCGGGGCGATGGCTCGGCGCAGCCCGAGGTGTCGCTGACGTATTTCGAATTCACCACCCTGGCCATCGTGCTGACGTTGGCGCGCGCCGGGCTGGACGTGATCATTCTGGAGGTGGGCCTGGGCGGGCGGCTGGACGCCGTGAACGTGCTGGATGCCGATTGCGCCGTCATCACCAGCATCGACCTGGACCACATGGAATACCTGGGCCCCGACCGCGAGGCCATAGGCTATGAAAAGGCAGGCATCATGCGCACCGGGCGCCCGGTGGTGGTGAGCGACCCGGTGCCGCCGCAAAGCGTGCTGGACCGCGCGCTCGAAGTGGGCGCCGACCTGTGGCGCCTGGGGCGCGACTTCCACTTTGCCGGTGACAAGCAGCAATGGGGCTGGACAGGGCGTAGCCGCCGTTACAGCGGGCTCGCTTACCCGGCGCTGCGAGGTGCCAACCAGCTGGTCAATGCTTCGGGTGTGCTGGCGGCGCTGGAAGCCCTGCACCCGCGCCTGCCGGTCACGGCGCAGGCCGTGCGCAATGGCCTGGCCATGGTGGAACTGCCCGGGCGCTTCCAGATCGTGCCCGGCCAGCCCACGCTGGTGCTGGACGTGGCGCACAACCCCCATTCCGTGGCGGCCCTGGCTGAAAACCTGGACGCCATGGGCTTTTACCCCACCACCCACGCCGTGTTTGGCGCCATGGCCGACAAGGACCTGCGTGTGATGTTCGAGCGGGTGGGCCCGCTGATCGACCGCTGGTACTTCACCGACCTGCCGCTGGCGCGCGCCGCCAAGGCGCTGGACCTGTCCGCCATCTGGCAGGGCACCAACCAGCGGCCCGACGTGCGCAGCAGCCGGCACGCCGACCCCCAGCAGGCGCTGGACGCAGCAGTCGCCCAGGCAGACCCGGCTGATAGAATCGTGGTTTTTGGTTCCTTCTTCACCGTAGGCGGCGTTTTGCGCAACGGGGTGCCCCGCCTGGCGGCCAGGCATTTGCAGCCCTGACGCCTCGAACCGACCGTTCGTGACGCTGCGCGGTCTTCCCAGAGCGAAACCGGCGAATGTTCAAACTCCGTCCAGGCGGGCAGGGCAATGCCAGCCCGTCGCAGCCACCCACCATCGAGGCGGTGCGCCGTCGTGCCCGGCATCGCCTCATCGGCGCGAGTGTGCTCGTGCTGGCTGGCGTGATCGGCCTGCCGCTGCTGTTCGACACGCAGCCGCGCCCCATCCCGGTGGACATTCCCATTGACATCCCGGCCAAGAACAGTGCCAAGCCACTGAGCCTGCCCTCGGAAAAACCGCAGGCGTCGGCGGCCAAGGTCGATGGCCTGGCAGAGGGCGAAGAGGCCGTGGCCAAGACCCCGGCAAAAGAGGCGGCTTCAGCGGCACCTGCCCCTATGGTCCAGGCACCTGCCAAGACGGAAGCCCCCGCCAAACCCGAAGAGCCTGCCAGCAAGCCGGTGGAAGCAGCGCCTGTGCCGAAGCCGACGCCCGCTCCCGAAGCCGCCAAGCCCGCTGCCGCACCCACCGACGCGGCACGCGCCCAGGCCTTGCTGGACGGCAAGGCCGCTTCGGCTGCCCGTGTGGTGGTGCAGGTGGGCGCATTCGCCGACCAGGCCCGTGCCCGCGAGGTGCGCCAGCGTCTGGAGCGCGCAGGCCTCAAGACCTACACCCACGTGGCCGACACGCCCGAAGGCAAGCGCATACGCGTGCGCCTGGGGCCCTTCGATACCCGGGCCGATGCCGAAAAGGCCGCGAACAAGGTCAAGGGCCTTGGTCTGCCCGCTGCCATCCTCACACTCTGATGGCTGCCGTCGACATCTTCCTGCTGCTGGTGCTGCTGGCGTCGGTGTTCATCGGCGTCTGGCGCGGCCTCGTGTTCGAGGTGCTCTCCGTAGCGGGGTGGGTGGCGGCTTTCTTCCTGGCGCAGTGGTATGCCGACGAGGCAGCGGCGCTGCTGCCGCTGGGCAACACGGCCGAACCCCTGCGTTACGCGGCGGGTTTTGCCGTGGTGTTCGTGGGTGTGGCTTTTGCGTCCGGCCTGCTGGCCTGGCTCATCAAGAAGGGTATCGAATCGGCAGGGCTGCGCCCGGTGGACCGCACGCTGGGAGCGGCCTTTGGCCTGCTGCGCGGCGTGGTCATCCTGCTGGCAGTGGCCCTGGTGGTGCACATGACACCACTCAAAGACAACAATGACTGGCGTGCATCGGTGGGGGCGGCCTGGCTGGAAGCCGGACTGCATGCCGTCAAGGGCACCATGCCCGACAACCTAGCTCCCTATTTTCCCTGAGGACAATGCCATGTGTGGAATCGTCGCTGCGGTCAGCAGCTCTCCCGTCAATCAGCTGATCTACGATGCGCTGTTGCTGTTGCAGCACCGCGGGCAGGATGCTGCTGGCATCGTCACCCAGCTGGACCGCAAGTTCTTCATGCACAAGGCCAAGGGCATGGTGCGTGATGTCTTCCGTACCCGCAACATGCGCGCGCTGCCGGGCAACTGCGGCCTGGGCCAGGTGCGCTACCCCACGGCAGGCAATGCCTTCAGCGAGGAAGAGGCGCAGCCTTTCTACGTGAACGCGCCGTTCGGCATTGTGATGGCGCACAACGGCAACCTCACCAACGCCCACGCGCTGAAGAACGAGCTGTTCCAGCTGGACCACCGCCACATCAACACCGAGAGCGACTCCGAGGTGCTGCTCAACGTGATCGCCCACGAACTGGAGAAGTCCACCCGTGGCGTGCCGCTGCAGGCCGACGACGTGTTTGCCGCCGTGCGCGAGGTGCACAAGCGCATCAAGGGCTCCTACGCCGTGGTGGCGCTGATTGCTGGGCATGGCCTGCTGGCCTTCCGCGATCCCTACGGCATCCGCCCCCTGTGCATGGGCCGCAGCAAGGACGGCACCGTGATGGTGGCCAGCGAGTCGGTGGCGCTGGAAGGTACCGGCCACGAGTTCGAGCGCGACATCGCCCCGGGCGAGGCCGTTTTCATCAGCCTGGACGGCCAGGTGAGCCGCCAGCAGTGCGCCGCGAACCCGCAGCTCTACCCCTGCATTTTCGAGTTCGTCTATCTGGCGCGGCCCGACTCCACCATGGACGGCATCTCGGTTTACCAGGCGCGCCTGAACATGGGCGAGACGCTGGCCAAGCGCGTGGTGTCCACCGTGCCGCCCGACCAGATCGACGTGGTCATTCCCATTCCCGAGTCCAGCCGCCCCAGCGCCACCGAACTGGCGCACCTGCTGGGCAAGCCCTACCGCGAAGGGTTCGTGAAGAACCGTTACGTGGGCCGCACCTTCATCATGCCCGGTCAGGCCGTGCGCAAGAAATCCGTGCGCCAGAAGCTCAACGTGATCGCCAGCGAATTCAAGGGCCGCAACGTGCTGCTGGTGGACGACTCCATCGTGCGCGGCACCACGTCCAAGGAAATCGTTCAGATGGCACGTGACGCCGGTGCCAACAAGGTCTACATGGCCAGCGCCGCGCCGCCGGTGCGCTACCCCAACGTCTACGGCATCGACATGCCCACCAAGGACGAACTGGTGGCCCATGGCCGCACCATCGAGGAAATCCGCCAGATCATCGGCTGCGACGCGCTGATCTACCAGGACGTGGACGCGATGAAGAGGGCCGTGGGTGCGCTGAACACCAATCTTTGCGGTTTTGAAGCATCGTGCTTTGACGGCGTGTACGTAACCGGCGACGTGACGTCTGAAGACGTGGTGCGCCTGAACGAGAAGCGCGTGGGCGGCGAGGAGGACGATGGCGCCACCTCGCGCTTGACGCTGCCGAATTCGCAGGAGGTCTAAGAATGACGCCCCCACGCTCACTTCATTCGCTGCCCCCCGAGGGGGCGCATGCCTCCCTTGAGGCGGCTCGGCGGGAGGCCTGAACCATGAAGGACCCCCTGAAGGGCCTGCACCGCGAGACGCTGGCGGTGCGTGCCGCCGTGGCGCGTACGCAGTACGGCGAAAATTCCGAGGCGCTGTTCCTGACCAGCGGTTTCGTGCAGCCCAGCGCCGAGATGTCGGCGCGCCGCTTTGCGGGCGAGGAAGAGGGCTACACCTACGGCCGCTCAAGCAACCCCACCGTGAGCAGCTTCGAGCAGCGCTTGGCCGCGCTGGAAGGCAGCGAGGCGGCGATGGCCACGGCGTCCGGCATGGCCGCCGTGATGCTGATGTGTTTCAGTCTGCTCAAGGCGGGTGACCACGTGATCATCTCGCAGTCGATGTTCGGCTCCACGCTCAAGCTGATCGGCTCGGAGTTTGCGCGCTTCGGCGTGGAAACGTCGGTAGCGCCGCAAACCGATCTGCAGGCCTGGAAGGCGGCCATCCGGCCCAGCACCCGGCTGATGTTTGCCGAGACGCCGACCAACCCGCTCACCGAGGTCTGCGACATTGCCGCGCTGGCCGACATGGCGCACAACGCTGGCGCCCTGCTGGCGGTGGACAACTGCTTTGCCACACCGGCCCTGCAGCGCCCGCTGGAGCTGGGGGCGGACATCGTCATGCATTCCGGCACCAAGTACCTGGACGGGCAGGGGCGCGTGATGGCGGGTGCCCTGTGCGCCAGCGAGAAGATGGTGGTGGAGAAATTCCTGCCCGTGCAGAAGAACAGCGGCATGGTGTTGTCGCCGTTCAACGCGTGGGTGGTGCTCAAGGGACTGGAGACGCTGGACCTGCGCATGCGCGCCCAGAGCGCACTTGCCATGGAACTGGCGCAGTGGCTGCAGGCACACCCCGCTGTGGCCCGTGTGTACTACCCCGCGCTGGAGAGCCACCCGCAGCACGCGCTGGCCATGCAGCAGATGTCTGGCGTGGGCGGCGCGGTGCTGTCCTTCGAGGTGAAGGCCAGCGGACCGGAGCAGGCGCGCCAGCGTGCCTTCCACGTGCTGGACAGCCTGCAGACCCTGTCGCTGTGCACCAACCTGGGCGACACCAAGACCCTGTTGACCCACCCCGCCAGCACCTCGCACGGCAAGCTGTCCGAGGCGCAACGCCAGTCCGCAGGCATCGGCCAGGGGCTGATCCGCGTGGCCGTGGGGTTGGATCACCCTGAGGACGTGCGCAACGACATCGCCCGTGGCCTGAACACCCTGTAAATTGTTATGACACAACGCGTCCGCACCCGTTTCGCTCCGTCGCCCACCGGCTTCATCCACCTGGGCAACATCCGCTCGGCCCTTTACCCCTGGGCTTTCGCTCGCGCCAAGGGCGGTGACTTCATTCTGCGCATTGAAGACACCGACCAGGAGCGTTCCACCCAGGCGTCGGTGGACGTGATCCTGGAAGGCATGGAGTGGCTGCGCCTGGACCACGACGAAGGCCCGTTCTACCAGATGCAGCGCATGGACCGCTACAAGGAAGTGCTGGCCCAACTGCAGGCCGCTGGCCACGTGTACCCGTGCTACATGAGTGTGGAAGAGTTGGACGCCCTGCGCGAGCGCCAGATGGCCAACAAGGAAAAACCGCGCTACGACGGCACCTGGCGCCCCGAGCCGGGCAAGGTGCTGCCGCCCGTGCCCGAGGGCGTGAAGCCGGTGCTGCGTTTCAAGACCCCCCAGGAGGGTGTGGTGGGCTGGGACGACAAGTGCAAAGGCCGCATCGAATTCCAGAACAGTGAGTTGGATGACCTGGTGATTGCGCGCCCCGACGGCACGCCGACCTACAACTTCTGCGTGTGCGTGGACGACATGGACATGCGCATTACCCACGTGATCCGCGGTGACGACCACGTGAACAACACGCCGCGCCAGATCCACATCTTCGAGGCCCTGGGTGCCGAGGTGCCTGTGTTTGCCCACCTGCCCACGGTGCTGAACGAGCAGGGCGAGAAGATGAGCAAGCGCCACGGCGCCAAGCCGGTGACCTGGTACCGCGACGAAGGCTACCTGCCTGATGCGATGGTGAACTACCTGGCGCGCCTGGGCTGGAGCCACGGCGATGACGAAATCTTCAGCCGCGAGCAGTTCCTTCAGTGGTTCGATCTGGACCATCTGGGCCGCAGCGCTGCCCAGTTCGACGAAGCCAAGCTGCGCTGGGTGAACAGCCAGCACATGAAGCTGACGGCAGACGACGAGTTGGCGGGCCTGGTGGCCAAGCACCTGGCCAAGGAAGGCATTGCCGCTGACGATCGGCTTGCCGCCATCTGCGGCCTGTTCAAGGACCGTTGCGACACCACCGTGGCGCTGGCTGGCTGGGCCCGTGCCTTCTATGTGGACGCGGTGCCCAGCGCCGAGGACCTGGCCCAGCACGTGACCGACGTGGTGAGGCCCGCACTGGCCACGCTGGCAGACAAGCTGACTGCATGCGACTGGGAGAAAGCAGCAATTGCCACCGCATTGAAGGAAGCGCTGGCTGCCCACGGCCTGAAAATGCCGCAGCTGGCCATGCCGGTGCGCGTGTTGGTAATGGGCACGCCGCAGACGCCGTCGCTGGATGCGGTGCTGGCTTTGCAGTCCCGCGAAAAAATTCTGGGCAAGTTGAAAAACGCTTGAAAATGTGTCTATAATTCGAGTCTTGCTGATGCACACCAACAGCAGCAAAATGCTCCAAGGCAACACGGGGTATTTGGCACAAAGTCAGTGTGCATGTTGAGGCAGCCATGGGGGTATAGCTCAGCTGGGAGAGCGCTTGCATGGCATGCAAGAGGTCAGCGGTT
>CBKZAG010000177.1:0-7221 GCA_966692625.1 uncultured Comamonadaceae bacterium | reverse complement strand
GAACTGATTGCGCAACGCAGCGGTGCTCCGGCAAGCCCCACGCCCAATTCAGCCGCTGCACAGCAGCCGCCAGCCAACGAGAAGCCGTCCCCGGTCCCGGAAAGCAAGCCGGAACGCCCCACTTTTGCGAACAAGCAAAAGCCCAAGGGGGGCGGGGAGCAGACCGACCGGCTCATCGTCGTGGCCCTGGACCCAGGGCATGGCGGCGAAGACCCGGGTGCCATCGGCCCCAACGGCGTACAGGAAAAGGATGTGGTGTTGCGCATTGCCGAATTGCTGCGCGACCGCATCAACGACACCAAGGTCAACGGCAACACCATGCGTGCCTTCCTCACGCGCGATGGTGACTTTTTCGTGCCGCTGCACGTGCGTGTGGACAAGGCCCGGCGCGTGCAGGCCGATCTGTTCGTCAGCATCCATGCCGATGCCTTCTACACCCCGCGCCCGCAAGGCGCCAGTGTGTTTGCGTTGAGCGAACGTGGCGCATCTAGCGCTGCCGCGCGCTGGCTGGCCAACAAGGAAAACGCCGCAGACGTGGTGGGGGGGCTGAACGTGCGCACGCAGGACGCCACGGTGCACCGTGCCTTGCTTGACATGAGCACCACCGCGCAGATCAACGACAGCCTCAAGCTCGGCAGCGCCATGCTGGGCGAGATGGAGCGCGTGGGCAAGCTGCACAAACCGCGCGTGGAACAAGCCGGGTTTGCCGTGCTGAAGGCGCCCGACATTCCCAGCGTGCTGGTGGAAACGGCGTTCATCAGCAACCCCGACGAAGAGCGCCGCCTGAGTACCCCACGTTTTCAGGCCGAGATGGCTGACGCCCTGCTCAAAGGCATCGTGCGGTACTTTGGCAAGAACCCGCCGTTGGCGCGCAACCGGCAGGTTTGAAGCCCGGCGGGCGTGATGTTCAGACCGGGTAGATCAGCGAGTTGAGGATCAGCTCGCTGTCGTACACGCAATGGCGGCTGCGCAGCTTGAGGGCGCCGTCTTCGCGCACCAGCTCGTCGATGTAGCGGCCCACGTTGAACACCTCGCTCACGTTGCCCGGCTTGGTGCGGAACACCGCGTAATTGGCCTGGGCGCGCACCACCTCCACGTCGTCTTCCTGGGCCACTTCCAGCACCCGGGCGGGGCTGACGACGTGCCGCATGTGGTACGGCCCGTGGTAGATGGTTTGGGTGATGCCGTGGACGCGGTCCTTCATCATGCCCTGGCTCTCGAAGTTCATGAGCGCCAGTGGCAGGCCCCGGTCGAAGTTCTCGCGCGCCTGCACTTTGTAGCGGCCATCGGCCACAAAGAATTCCGGCCAGTCGCCGTAGCGCTTTTCGTCCAGGGCGGCGGTGTAAGCAGCGTTGAGCTGGTCGATCTCGTGGTGCAGGCAGAGGGTTTGCAGCAGTTCCTGGTTCATCTTGTTGTTCTTTCGCGGCTCACAGGGCCATGGCCTTTTTCCAGTAGTCGTACATGGAGCGGATCAGCGTTTCGGTGACCATGTGCTCGGTGGGTGGCTGGCCCACGCCGGGGTCTTTGCCGCCCAGTTCGCAAATGGTGTGCCCCTGGCCCAGGCCGTTGCTGTTCCACTGCGTAAAGCCGTCCTGGCTGAACTCGATCACTTCGCCGTCGTCGGCGCTCACAAACCCTGCCGGGCCGAACAGGTTGGCCTGGCGCAGGCGGCGCTGGGTCATCTCGGGGGTGTCGTCGGCAAAGCCGAAGTGCGTCCACACAAAGTCGAAACTGCCGTTGCCGCGCGGCTGGATGTGCCGGGTGGACAGCGAGTTGACCTGCTGCTGCACGATGAGGCTGGGGAACAGCGTGATCATGGTCACAGTAGGCGTGATGGTCTGGCCTGGCTGCGTGGGGTCGGGCACGGTCCACCAGGGCTCGGGCACCACGTCCAGCAGGCGCATGTCGTTGAGCTTCATGTCGGCCTTGAAGCTGGTCACACCTTCGGTTACGTCGGTCACGGCACCGGAATCCTTGGCTGGGCCCTGGCCGCCGTCGTTGCGGCGCGAGATCATCACCGCGTGGCGACCGTGCTCGTCCATCACCATGCGGCTTTTCTGGTCAGCGCGCCACAGCCCGAAGGTGACGAACCAGGTGTGCAGCAGGCCGGGGTGGTAGGGGTCTTTGATGTTCTCCATCATCAGCTTCCAGTTGCCCGGAATGCGCTGGCGGTTGTAGCCCAGCAGCGTGAGTTGGCGTGGGCCGTTGGGGCCCTGGAAGATGCGGTCCAGCCAGGGCATGATGTTGGGGCCCAGGTAGTCGCGCAGCGGCTCCGCCTCGCTGCTGAAGGTGGCGAACACCAGGCCGTGCAGCACTTCCACGCGCAGTTTGGTCAAGCCGTTGTGTTGCAGGCTGAAGTCTGGCGGCATGCCGCCGTTGACGCATTCACCCTGCTCGGTGACCACTTTCACCCCGTCTTTGAACGGCAGGCCTGCCAGGTCGCCGTTGAGCTTGTAGGTCCACTGGTGGTAGGGGCACACGAAGCTGCGCGCGTTACCGTGCGGCTCCTGGCAGAAGCGCACGCCACGGTGGGCGCAGCGGTTCTCCACCACGCGGACGCCGTGGTCCGTGGCGCGGTCTTTAGGCATCACCCGGTCGCGCACCATGATGACCTGGCGCTCGCCCACCCAGCTCAGTTTGTAGTCGCCGGGTTTGGGGATTTCGGCCTCCAGGCCGACGTAGCACCAGTGCGGCCCGTAGAACAGGCGGTCCAGTTCGCGCTGATAGACGGCAGGGTCGGTGTAGGCCCAGAAGGGTACGCGGCTCGAGCCTTCCTGTGCTGGCCAGCGAGACTTGGTTTGAGGATCGATGAATGCGTTCATGGGCTATCCCAAGGTGTGGTTTGCCCAAATAATATGTTTACTTATTAATTCGATGAACTAGGGTTTACGCGCATCGTCATTGGAGGGTCACCAGCCAGCCAGAACGCCGAGGGCGAAGGGCAGGCTCACCACGCCCAGCGCGGTGGACACGGTTACCAGGCTGGCCACGTAGGGGCCGTCGTAGCCCATGCGCGCGGCAAGCACGTAGCAGCTGGAAGCAGTGGGCACCGCAGAGAACATGAGCAGCACCAGGGTCTGCGTGCGGTCCAACTGCCACAGCCACGCTACGCCGAACGCCACCACCGGCAACGCAAGGTGCTTCAAGCCCAGCACCAGGGTGGCCAGGGTCTTGGCCTGTGCCATGCGGCCCAGTTGCATGCCAGCGCCTGCGGCCATCAGGCCCAGTGCCAGTGCTGCCTGGCCGATGCGGTTGGTGGTTGGTGCGAGCCAGTCTGGAATGCCCAGCCCCAGCACGTTGGCCAGCAGGCCGCTGACCGTTGCAATGATCAGGGGGTTGCGCAGCAATTCGCGCCATAGCCCACGCTTGGCATGGCGCACCATGGGGAAGACGGCGCCCACATTGAACAGCGGCACGCACACACCAATCAGCACGGCCACCAGTGGCATGCCTTCGTCACCAGCCACCTTGCCTACCAGGGCCAGCACGATGAAGGAGTTGAAGCGAAAGCCGATCTGCGCGCTGGCGGCGTGCAGGCGACGGTCCAGCCGAGGGCCGATGAAGGGCCAGTGCGGCAGCGAGTACGCCAATGCAATGCCCAGCACGCCCAGCGTCACCCCGGCGGCCATCATGTGTGTGGCCGATTGCCAGTCCAGCGGCGTGCGCACAATGGAGTGGAACAGCAGCACCGGGAACAGAAAGAAGTAAACCAGGCTTTCCAGCGGCTCCCAAATCTTGCGGTCCAGCGCGGTGTAGCGGCACAAAAGATAACCGCAAACGATCAAGGAAAAATCGGGAAAGAGGAGCTGGGCGAAGTTCACTCAGGGAGCATAACAAAGCCGATGGGCCGGGGAACCTTGCCGCCGATTCCGTGCCAAAATCTGGCGCCTTAGTTTTTTTATTTGGCTGTCCGTTGCCTTATCCGTCAACGCCACGCCTTTTTGCACTGCCCGGATTCGGGCTTATTTACCCATGAAGACGAAATTCCATCTCAACAAGCGTCCGTCCGTGCGTTTCTCTGGTTACAACTCCGCGGCTTCTGCGCAAACTGGCGGCCAGGCCGTGGCGCTGGTGGATGAGCGTTACCTGTCCTGGCTGGCAGGGCAGCAGAGTGGGCAGACCAGCCAGCCTTTGCAGCGCTCGGCGCTCATGCCCGTGATGTCTCACCTGTCACGGCTGGCGGGGGCAGAGCTGCCCCTGTCGCGCGTGTGCCTGTTCACCGACCGGCAGCCCAGCGAACTGCTTGACGACGTGGTGCCCCGCGTGGTTCCGCCGCATTCTCTGGACGGCGGCCTGGGTCTGGTGCGCACGCTGGGCCTGGAGTTGGCACAGCTGGCGCAACGCGGCGCGTGTGCCATGGTGCTGGTGGCCAGTGATGACGAGCGACTGATTCCGTACATCGACGAGGCACAGTGGCGCGGGCTGAAGGTGGTTCTGGTGACCGATGAGGCTTCGCAGGACTTTGCAAGGCTGCAGGGGGACGACCCGAGCTGGGCGCGGCTGCTCATGCAGGCCGACCGCCGCGTGGCGATCAACGAGGTGGGCTGGCGTGCACTGACCACCGCCGGGGCGGGCTACATGGCCGAGCGCTTCACGGAAACCACGCGTCAGGACGAGGATGTTGCGGGTGATGATGTCAACCCGATGGCGCCGCCGGACGACGACTGGCGCGCCCAGGTGGAGCGTGTGATCCAGGACTGGTGGGCTGAAGAGACCCCGCATGCCCGTCTGGACCTGTTCGAGGAAATGCAGAACAGCCAAGGCGTGCCGCCCGAGACGGACCGCCACCTTCTGCTGCGCGTGCGGCGGGAACTGGCGCGCACCTTGAGCTTCCCCGAGAAGAAGGCCATGCGCGAAATGATCCGGGCGACCGTCATGGCACAACCGCCATCGGTGGATGAATCCGTCGACGCCTGACCCCCAGGCTGGAGACCAGCTCCAGCCGCAGACCGTGGAACAGGGCAGGGCCCTGTCCGCATGGTTCGATACGCCGCCGGGGCGGTACCTGCTGGCATGGGAGCGCGACCGCTTTGACGAAGCGGTGGCCGACATTTTTGGTTTCAATGCCCTGCAGTTGGGTTTGCCGGAATTGGATGCGCTGGCCGCCAACCGCATGCCCAACCGCTGGCTGGCCTTGCCGCAGACCGGTGACCTGCCGGGCGGCGAGGGGGTGCCCAGCATGGGGGGAAGGTCCGTGGCGCTGGTGACCCACGCCGCGGCTTTGCCGTTTCCTGCGGCCAGCCTGGACTTGGTGTTGTTGCCACATACCTTGGAGTTCAGTGCCGATCCGCACGCCGTGCTTCGCGAGGTGGAGCGTGTGCTGGTGCCAGAAGGCAGGGTGGTGATCTCCGGTTTCAATCCGGCCAGCCTGTGGGGCTTGCGCCAGCGGCGCGCGCATTGGTGCGCACGCCTGGGCCTGCGTGGTGAGATGACCCACCTGTTCCTGCCCGAGGCCGGGGATTTCATCGGGCACTGGCGGCTGCGGGACTGGTTGCGCCTGCTGAGCTTCGAGGCGCAGGACACCCGGTTCGGTTGTTACCGCCCGGCAGTGCGTACTGAAAAATGGCTGCACCGCTACGAGTGGATGGATGCCGTGGGTTCGCGCTCGTGGCCCATTCTGGGGGCGGTGTATTTCGTGGTCGCGGCCAAGCGCGTGAGAGGCATGCACCTGCTGGGCCCGGCCTGGAAGCCGCGCCGTGCAGCTGCCGCGCCCGTGGCCATTGCGCAGCGGCCATCCATCAAGTCATATCCGCAGGAGCACAGTGGGTGAACCACGTCATCATTTACACAGACGGAGCCTGCAAGGGCAACCCCGGCCCCGGCGGCTGGGGCGTTTTGCTGCGCTCCGGCGCGGCCGAAAAGGAATTGTTTGGCGGAGAGCCCGAGACCACCAACAACCGCATGGAGCTGACGGCGGTGATCGAGGCCCTGGCGGCATTGCGCAGGCCGTGCAAGGTGTCGCTCTACCTGGACAGCCAGTACGTGCGCAAGGGCATTACCGAGTGGCTGCGGGGCTGGAAGGCCAAGGGCTGGATGACGGCGTCGAAGCAGCCCGTGAAGAACGTGGACCTTTGGCAGCGCCTGGATGACCTGGTGAGCAACAGCGGCCACCAGATTGAATGGCATTGGGTGCGCGGCCATGCCGGGGACCCGGGCAACGAGCGCGCCGATGCCTTGGCCAACCGCGGCGTTCCCTCACGGCGCTGAGCCCGCCATCGTGTAAACGCCAGGTAAACGTAACGTCTTTGACAGCCAGCGGCACATCTTGCCGTGCAACACTGCTAGAGTGACGCGATTGGCCTGCCCAGTGCCGGGCGGCGGGCGTCGTTTTACTCCTGAGAAGCACAAGCACATGGCTAAGAAAGCGGTTTACTGGGTCGTGGCGGCGGCGGGCATTGCCGTGGCCTCTGGAGCAGCTTGGTGGTTCCAGCGGCAGACGCCGTCTGCTCAAACGGGTGCAACGGCAGCCGCCCCCGCAGGCCAGGGGGCGCCAGCACCGGGAGCGCGCCCCGGCGGACCCGGCGGCACCCCCAGCGTGGAAGTCACGCAGGTCAAGACGATGCGCCTGGTGGACGACGCCCAAGCCGTTGGGTCCCTGCGTTCGCACCAGAGCGTGACGCTGCGGCCGGAAATCAGCGGGCGTGTGGTGCGCATTGCATTTGCCGATGGCGCGGCGGTGCGCCAGGGCCAGTTGCTCATCCAGCTGGATGACACCTTGCAAAAGGCCGAGTTGAGCCAGGCACAGGCGCAGCTGTCCATCGCGCGGGCCAACATGAAGCGCAATGAAGAGTTGGTGGCACAGAACTTTGTGGCCAAGCGTGTGCTGGACGAAAGCCGCGCCAGCCTGCAGGTGGCCGAAGCCCAGGTGCAACTCGCCGAAGCGCGCCTGGCGCGCATGCGCATCGTGGCGCCTTTCAACGGCACGGTGGGCATCCGCAATGTGAACCTGGGTGACTATGTGAAGGACGGCGCCGACCTGGTGAAGCTGGAGGACACGTCGCTGCTGTACGTGGACTTCCGCCTGCCGGAGCGCTACCAGGCACGCCTGTCGGCCGGGCAGCCGGTGCAGGTGCAGATGGACGCGTTGCCCGGGCAGAACTTCACGGCCAAGGTGCGTGCGGTGGACCCGCTGGTGGATGCCGATGGCCGTGCGCTGCTGGTGCGCGCCGCCTTGCCCGCCGCACCGGGCACACCCTTGCGCCCGGGTTTGTTTGCACGGGT
>CBKZAG010000176.1:0-7287 GCA_966692625.1 uncultured Comamonadaceae bacterium | reverse complement strand
TGGTGGCCTGGGGCGGAATCGAACCACCGACACGCGGATTTTCAATCCGCTGCTCTACCAACTGAGCTACCGGGCCAAGACTTAAATTATAGCAGAGTTTTTTGCCCTTCAGCCACCGTTGCGCTTGGAGCGCGACAGATCCACGCCCAACTGCTTGAGCTTGCGGTACAGGTGGGTACGCTCCAGCCCGGTCTTCTCGGCCACCCGGGTCATCGAGCCGTTCTCCTTGGCCAAGTGAAACTCAAAGTAGGCCTTTTCAAAGGCATCCCTGGCGTCGCGCAAAGGAACGTCCAGGTCAAACATCTTCACCGCCGTGTTCTCCGGCACTTGAAGCTCTGCCTCGATGACCGCGCCTGCAACAGCCACCGCAACAGCAGGTGCCACCGATGCGGCAGGGCGCACTGGCGCGGACTGACGCACGACAGCCTTGTTCAAACCCTTCTCCACGGCCTGCAGCAGCTTCTGCAAGGTGATGGGCTTCTCCAAAAACGCCATCGCGCCAATGCGCGTTGCCTCCACCGCCGTGTCGATGGTGGCATGGCCGCTCATCATGATCACGGGCATGGTCAGCAGGCCGCTGGCAGACCATTCTTTGAGCAAGGTCACGCCATCGGTGTCCGGCATCCAGATGTCGAGCAACACCAGGTCCGGGCGGTAGCTGGCACGCAGCTCACGCGCCCGTGCGGCGTTCTCCGCCAACTCAACGGCGTGGCCCTCGTCGTTCAGGATCTCAAACAGCAGATCCCGAATGCCGAGTTCATCATCAACCACCAAAATGTTCGCCATGACGTTGCGCTTCCGTCCTCTCTGATCCGCTCAACCCTGTTGCGTATTTGCAACCTTGAATGATAGCGACACTTGCGCGCCACACACGTTGCCACTTTCGGAGCGCTGTGCAAGATCCACCCGCCCGCCGTGTTCGTCCATGATCTTCTTGACCACCGCCAGCCCCAACCCTGTGCCTTTGCTCTTGGTGGTCACGTAAGGTTCAAAGGCCCGCTTCAGAATGTCCTCAGCAAAACCCGGGCCACTGTCCAGCACGTGCAAACGCACCCACCGCCCGCTTTCCGAAACCCGGGTTTGCAACAGAACTGGCGCACCGCCTGCGGGCGTGGCGTCCTGTGCGTTCTGCACCAGGTTGTGCACCACTTGGCGCACCTGCTGGGCGTCGGCCGCCACCGGCGGGCAGGCAGGGTCCAAATCCAGCCGCACGGGCACTTCCGAAGCGTCGTAAATGCCCACGATGTCGGTCACCAGCGCATTCAAATCCAGAGGCACCAACTGGGCACCTGGCAAGCGGGCGTAGTCGCGGAATTCATTGACCAGCCGCTTCATCGCGTCCACCTGGTCCACGATGGTCTTCACCGACTTGTTCAACACCGCGAGGTCAACTCCCTCAAGCTTGGGCTCCAGCTTCATCGCCAAGCGTTCGGCAGACAACTGGATGGGCGTGAGCGGGTTCTTGATCTCGTGTGCCAGCCGCCGGGCCACCTCGCCCCAGGCCTGGGCCCTCTGGGCCGAGATGATTTCCGAGACGTCGTCGAACACCAGCAGGCGTTCGCCGTTGGGCAGCAACGCTCCGCGCGCGATCAGGGTCACGACACCCGCTGCATGCATCACGTCTTTCTCGCCGGCATGCAAATCGAAGGACTGTTGCCAGTGCCCCCCTTCCGGAACCGCCACGCCGGCCGTGAAACGCTCGAATTGCTGCGCCACCCATAAACCAAAACTGTCCAGGCCGGGCACGGTCCCCAAGGCATGCCCAAGGTGTGCCGCCAATGGCGCGCGCAGAATACGCGTTGCACCAGGGTTGGCGCTGAGGATGTGCAGTTCTGCGTCCATCACGACCACCCCTGCAGTCAGGTTGTCCAGCAGCGTCTGCAGGTTGGACCGGGCCGCATCCACCTGCGCCATGCCTTGTTGCACGGCCTGCCTGGCGTCGGCCAGCTCCTGTGTCATGTGGGCGAACGTACGGGTCAAACCTGCCAACTCATCCTTGGCAGACAAGGACACCTTGGGAGTAAGGTCGCCACGGGCCACGTCCTTCATGCCTTCGGCCAACACAAGAAGCGGCCGAACCAATTGGTTACCCAGCAGCACCGCCAGCAGCACCGCCCCAAAAACCGCCAGGAACAGCGCCAGCGTCAACGTGCCGATGTACATGCTGCGCAGGCCGTCGCGAGCTAGCGCCCGCTCCTGGTATTCCCGGTGTGCCTGCTGGACGGCAAGGGCATCAGCCAGCAGCGCTGCAGGCAACGGTGCGCTCACCTGCAACACACGCGCCTCTCTGCCAAAACCGAAGCTGGAGGGTTGAACCAATGCCAGCACCTGGACCTTTGGCAGTTTCTCGGTGGGCATGTCGAGCAATACCCTCGGGTCGGGCAATGCCTCCAACTCCTCGACCCCTTCCACGCTGAAGACGACACGCTGGCTGCGCACCTGGCGCATCTGTGCCACGCTGGGTCTCGCAGGGCTGAGTTCGAAGCGGGACTCGCCAGCGCTGGCGATCGCCTGCCCGGCATGGCTCCACAGAACCACGTTGCTGGCCAAGAGCTGCTCACGCAGCCGCTCCAGGGCAAGTCCGGCAGACGCATCGCTTGCCCCCCCCAATGAGGTCGCCGCAGCCCGGGTCTTGCTGGCCAAATCCGCCGCCAGGGTATCCAACGTGCTTCGCCCCAGGTTGAGGCCTGCGGACAAGGCCGTCTCAACGCGCACGTCAAACCAGGACTCAATGGATCGCGATACAAACTGGTAGGACACGGTGTAGATAAGGAGCCCAGGCAGGAAACCCACCAGCCCGAAGATGGCTGCCAGCTTGAGCAGCAGCCTGCTGCCAAACCTCTTGCGCTTGAGGCGGATGGCCAGCCGCACGGACAACCAGATGAGGACAAACAGAAGCACCGCCGCGACGGCCACGTTCACCAGCACCAAACGGGTGTAGTTCGCTTCGTAGAAAGCGCGGTGGTCGGTGGCCAGCGTCAGCAGAAAGAAAAGCACCATGGCCACGCCCACCATGAAGACCAGCCCCAGCCCCACAGCCCAGCGTGTGGCAGGCTTGGTTCGCCATACGGGGGACCCGGTGCTCATGGCTGCGTTTCCCCCACGGGAGGAACGTTCAGCACCTGGAGGAAGTCAAGCCTCCAGTCATCACGGCCGGGCACGCCGATCTGGAAGGTGCGCGGCAACAGCCCCGCATCCAACCTGAAGCGCAGTTGCACGCGGTATGCCGTGTCCGGCGCCAACACGGAGCCGTCGGCCACCTTCCAGCCCGACACACGGGTCACGATGGCGAGTGCCTCTTGCAACGTGTCCACGTTCTGGTGCAAAGCGTTGACGACACCCGCGTCGCCTGGCAAGCCAGAGGAGACGCTCAGACGCCAGCGGCGTGTCAAAGGCTGATAGGCCAGGCGTATCACCCGGCTGAGGTTCGCAATCTTCTGATCGGCCCAGTACCACCGGGGACGCAGCACTTCGGCTTGCCAGACAAAATGCAAAGGCACGCCCTTGTGCAGCGCATCGTCCATACCCTCCGGCAGGGAGAACGGCAACCGCGCTGACAGGTACAGGCCATCAATGGCTCGTTCCACCTCCAACCTCGGAGCATCGGCAGTTGCGTTTTCAGCCGCAGCCATGCCGCCCCCCATCAGCAAACACACCCACAGGACCAGGCGAGCCGCCAGCCGCCAGAAGACGGAAACCACGCACAGCCCCTCCGGACGGTCAGCCCAGAGGAAGTTTTTGCAGCAAGGCGTAATAGAAGCCATCCATTCCACCCGGTGGATTGTCGTTGATCACAGGGGTTGCAAGCTCCACCTTGCCTCCCGGCAGCAGATGCCCGGGGGCGGGCAGGCTCCGTGCGTCTGCATGCCGGGTGAGAAAGGCATCGGTCTGCCCATCACCCTCGGCCTTGAACACCGAGCATGTGCAGTACAGCAGGCGCCCCCCAGGCTTCAACAGGGGCCACAAGGCCTCCAGCAGGCGTGCTTGCTGCGCTGCGAGCTGCTGCACATCCGAAGGGCGGCGCAACCAGCGGACATCCGGGTGACGCCGCACAATGCCCGACGCTGTACACGGCGCGTCCAGCAGGATGGCATCGAATGGTCGGCCATCCCACCAGCTGTCAGGCTCGCCCGCATCCGCTGCGCGGACCTCGGCCCGCAACCCCAGGCGCAACAGGTTTTCGTGAATGCGTTCACAACGCTTCACATCCACGTCGAGGGCCAACACATCCAGATCGGCGCGTTCAAGCAGATGGGCAGTCTTGCCGCCAGGTGCCGCGCAGGCATCAAGCACCCGGGCCCCCACCGGCCACTCCATGCCGTCAAGCAACAGCGGCGCAGCCAGCTGCGCCGCTGCGTCCTGCACAGACACCCAACCGTCGTTCCAGCCAGGCAACCGTTCGACCGCTTGCGCCCGCTCCAGCGCAATGCCGTCTTCACCCACGGGTTGCCCGCCCAGGCCATGCGACTGCAGCAACACCAGATAAGCGTCACGCCCCTGACGCCTGCGATTGACGCGCAAGGTCATGGGCGCCGGCCGGTTGTTTGCCTCCAATATGGCTTGCCAGTGCAGGGGGTGGTCCCGCCGCAACTGCTTGATCCACCAGAAGGGATGGTTCCAACGCGCAACCATGTCGTCTTGCAACTCTGCCAGCAGATCGTCTTTTTCCCGAAGGAAACGGCGCAGGCACGCATTCACAAACCCCGAGGCGGACTTCGGCGCGTTCAATAAGCCGAGCGCCAGCACGCATTGGTCCACCACGGTATGCGGCGCGTAGCGGACCCCTTCTTCACCACCGTCCAGCAACAATGGCAACGCAGCACTGAGCAATGCCCCCACCAAAGCCTGGGGAGCGCGCTGCGCCAGCAGCCCCAGCAAGGCAGCGGCCTGCCCCGCGTGGCGCAAGGCGTGAAAAGTCAGGGCCTGCACCCCAGGCCGAAGCGGCGCAGGCACCTTGGGCAGCGCGTCGTTGAGCGAGCCGCCCTGCTGCACCACAGCCAGGGTGCGTGCGGTCCATGCCAGCTGTTCAGACAGCGGCGCTTGATACGTCATTCCTATCCTCTCGTCCTGCCCGCATCTGGAGCGCGGGCATCTTGCCACCGTAAATGCGCTCGATGCGCTGGGTCAGTGGCGGGTGCGAATCCAGCCAGCGCCCCCACCGGCCACGCTCGACAGAGACCAGCAACATGTGCTGCACCAACGGACTGCCCACTCCAGATCGCGCGCCGTCCGCTTCGCCAGACTGCCCAAGCGCCTTGCGCAACACCCGCCCCAGGCCTTCGCGGTTGCGCGTCCATTGCACGGCCCTGGCATCCGCCAGGAACTCCCGCTGGCGCGACACCGCAGCCTGCAACGCGTGCCCGGCCAGCCAACCCAACCAGCCCACCGCCATGATTGCAAAACCCAGCAGCGTTGCCAGATGGCGCCGCCCTTTCTCGTCAGGGGCCATCAGACTCTGGCCCAGCCGGTAGATCATCTCCAAACCGAACACCATGCCCGCCAGGCGCATGTTCAGGCGCGTGTCGCCTTCGCGGATGTGACTGAGCTCGTGAGCCACCAAGCCCTGCATTTCTTCCCGGGTCAGTCCCTCCAGCGCTCCTCGGGTCACGGCCACCACGGCATCCTCCGTATCCCAGCCGGCGGCAAAGGCGTTGATGCCGTCCTCCCGAGGAAGCACCATGGCCTGCGGCGCCCTCATGCCAGCGGCAATGGCAAGCTCCTGCACAACGTTGACAAAGCGCTGCTCGTCCGTGCTACCGCTGGGCCGAGCCTCGCGCGCGCCCAGCCGCTGCGCCAGTGCCACCCCGCCACCTTGTAGGTTCGAGGTCTCCACCCACCAGCCCCCAAGCACGAACAACAAGGTTACGCAGGTGTTGACCAGGAAGAAGTGACGAGGAAAGCCAAATGCTCCCCCCCAAGTGAGCGTCCAAGCCAATGCCAGCACAGCATTGATGAGAAGCACCAGCACCAGCACCATGACGGCGAACCAGAACAGCAAGCGGCGCGTCTGGCCACGCGCATCCCTCTGGAACTCAAAAAAACGCATGACTGCCGTGAACCGTCAGAGCTCCACGCGGGGAGCCTGACGCTCCTCCTCGCTCTGGGTCGCTGCCAGCATCTCCAACGGCTGAAAACCCAGCATCCGCGCAACGATGAGCGTAGGGAAATGCATGGCGGCCTGGTTGTATTCCAACACCTGATCGTTGTAGGCCTGTCGTGCAAACCCGACCCGGTTCTCGGTATGGGTCAACTCCTCGCTCAGGTCCCGCAGCGTTTCATCTGCCTTGAGCGCGGGGTAGTCTTCCACCACCGCAAACAACCTGCCCAGGGCACCGCCCAATGCCTGTTCGGCACCAGCCAACGCACCCAAGGCAGCAGAACTCAAGGGGCTCGCAGCAGCCTTCTGCTCCGCCGTACTGGCCTGGTTGCGCGCGGCAATCACCGCCTCCAGCGTCCGCGCCTCGTGCGCCATGTATTTGCGGGCCACCTCCACCAGGTTCGGGATCAGGTCATAGCGGCGCTTCAGCTGAACGTCTATCTGCCCAAAGGCGTTGGCCACCTGGGTCTTCAGTCGCATCAACCGGTTGTAGGCCCCCACCGCCCAAAAGACGACGACAGCCACCGCCCCCAGCAACACCCAAAAGAACATGCCCATGCTGACTCCTGTCTCGGTATGAAACCCGTGCGGCCAACCGCCCGCGTTTGGTTACGACTTTACCGCAGCCCAAAACAAAACCCCCGGCTGGCTCACGCCAGACGGGGGCTGTGGTCAGCAGCCCTGCTTGCGCAGGGCCCTCAACCATCACTCGGCCGCTTCGGTGTCGCTGCTGGCTTCGGACTGGTCCGCAGCCAATGCAGCTGCGTCAGCTTCGGCAATGGCACGGCGCTCTTCATCGTCCATGCGCTCTTTGATGCGGCGCGCGTCGTGGAAAGCCATGCCCGTGCCGGCCGGAATCAGGCGGCCGACGATCACGTTCTCCTTCAGACCACGCAGTTCGTCGCGCTTACCCATGATGGCCGCTTCGGTCAGCACGCGGGTGGTTTCCTGGAAGGAAGCCGCCGAGATGAACGAATCGGTGGACAGCGAGGCCTTCGTGATGCCCAGCAGGATGTTGCTGTACGTCGCGGGGGTCTTGCCATCGGCACGCAGGGCGTCGTTGGTGTTGAGGATCTCGGAACGCTCCACCTGCTCGCCAGCGATGTAGCTGGAGTCGCCAGTGTTCTCGACCACAACGCGGCGCAGCATCTGGCGAACGATCACCTCGATGTGCTTGTCGTTGATCTTCA
>CBKZAG010000175.1:0-7325 GCA_966692625.1 uncultured Comamonadaceae bacterium | reverse complement strand
CGGCATCGCCCAAGCGCGGGCCACGCTGCTCAAAGCCTGGGCGCTCGCCCCAACGCCCTGCATCAGGCCGCTCGTCGCGCCGGCCAGTCCCCTTCGCGTCCCGTCCACCCGGTTTGCCACTTGCAGGCACGGCCTTTTGCATGCCGGGGCGGTCATCGCCGCGCATGGCCACCAGCTTCTTGGGCGCCGCAGGTGCAGCAGTGGCTTCCGCCTCGGTGGCGGCCTCAGAAGTTTCAGGCGCGGGCGGCGCAGCCTCCACAGGAGCGGCCTCTGCCTGCCCTCGCATGGCGGCTTGCAGCGCCTCCATGGCGACACGGATCTTTTGTGCGTCGCCGCTGGCGCTTGCTGCGTCCAACGCCTTGGCAGCATCCAGCACCAGTTTGTCGTGTGCGCTTACCGCCGTTGCAGCTTTTTCCCGTTCGGTGGACTTGCGCTCGAAGGCCTCGTCTATCGGCTTGCGGAAGGCTTCCCAGAGCTTCTGCTCTTGTTTGCGGTCCAGGGGAACACTGTGCGCCTCCTGCTGCCAGCGCTGCTGCAAAGCCTTCACGGCATCGATACGCAGCACCGGTGCAGCGCCCAGGGCCACGGCCTCGTCGATCAGGGCCTGGCGGCGTTGCAGGCTTTCGGCCTGCGCCGTCTCCAGGCGCAAGTGAGCGGCCTGCATGGCGGCCTTCCACAACGGCTGCACTTCGGCGAAGAGCTTTTCGCTCAGGTGCCCCGACTGACGCCAACGCTCGGCAAAGGCATGCAGGTCACGCGCTTGCGCCTTCCAGTCACTGCTGGCGGCGTGGGCTTCGGTCCAGACGCGCACTTCTTCGATCAGCCCAAGGCGCTGGCCTTTGTTGGATTCGTTCTGCTGTTTGAGCTTGTCCAGCCACTCTTCAACGACCTTGTGTGCCTGGTTGCAGGCTTCGTCGAACTTCTTCCAGAGGGCATGGTTGGGCACGCCTCCCTGGTCGGTGGTCTTCCACTGCTCGCGCAGGGCGCGCAGGGTTTCCTGCATCTTGCGACCACCCAGGCGCTGGCCATCGGGGGCCTGGGTCAACGCAACGGCCTTGGCCACCAGTTCCTCGCGCAACTGGTCGGCGCGCCAGCGCTGCCAGCCCTCCAGCTCGCCCGCCTGGGCCAACGCGGCCTGCACCTTGGTATCGAGTTCGGTGTCGATCAGGCGGCCGTGGTCCTTGAGCGCCTGGCGCAGGCTGGCCGCAAACTTGGGCAATGCCTTGCTGTGGCCTTGTGCCAGTTCCTTGACCAGCAAATCCAGCGCCGCCTGCACGCTCTGGCTGGCCTGCGCCTGGCGAGCAGCCAGTTCGGCTGGGTCGATGCCCACCGGCGCAGCCGCAGGCTCACCGCGCAGCGCGCGCAATTCATCCGCCCACACCGGCACGGCAGGCAGCGGAGCCTGCGGGTCGGCCGCAGCCGCCACGGCCTGCGCCAAGGCAGCATCAAACGCTTCCCACACCAGCGCCAACTGCTTGCGCGAGGTGTCGAGCTGCGATGGGAACTTCGGGTCCAGGCTGTCCCACGCGGGTTCGACCATCAACTGGTCGGCCTGCCCTTGCCAGGTCGCCACATCTGCACGCAGCCCTTCGAGGGCTGCCTGGGCTTCCTGCCACGACTTGGTGGACAGCACCTCGATGCGCTGCGCCAGCAGAACGGCGGCCTCGCGCTCGACCTGCACACGGTGCTGCAGTTCTTCCAGCGCCTTCATGCGCTCGGCAAGCGCTGCCTTCAGGCCTGCCAGGGGTTCGCGCGAAAGCGGCGCACCCGCCTTGGCGGCGTCGCGCTGCCAAGCCATGGCATCTGCCAGGTTCAGGCGCGGCAGGGCCAACAGTGCCTGCGCCTTGGCGGCCCACTCCTCGGCCATAGCCTCCTGAGCCTTGGCGCGCTTGAGTTCGTCCAGCTTCTCCTTGAGCGACTTGGCGGCGCCTTTGTCCCGGTGGGAAAGTTCGCGGTACACGTCGTTCATGGCATCCAGGGACGGCTCACCAGCGAGCCAGTCGCGCAGGCGTGCTGCTCGCTCGCCGGATGTGGGCGCAGTAAAGACACCGCCCGTGAGAGCGTCGAGTTGCTGGAGGTCCGCAGGCTTGTGCGGGGTCTTGTCTTGGGTGTTCACGGCTTCAATGCGGCAATGGGTGTGCGCCCCCTGCGCGGGGGCCAAACGCGTATTGTCTCCGTTTTCGGTGCGAGTGCAGTCCAGGCACTCAGCGGGCCCAGAGATCGAGCGGCGGATCGTGCGTCACGGCACGCAGGATGTCCGAGCGCGACACATAGCCTTGAACGGTGCCGTCGCCAGTCACCACCGGCAAGCCGGGCAAGCCCGTTTCCAGCAACGCGACCGCGAGTTTGCGCAGTTCGGTCTCGGGTTCGACGCTTGGCACGGGCGAGAACATCCACTCTGTCACAGACTGTGCCATTCGCGCCCGCCACACCAGCGGGTTGGCGGCGGGGTCGGGCAGGCGGTCGAGGCGCATGAAATCGCCCCACGTCAACGCACCCACCAAGCGGTTCTGCGCATTGACCACAGGCGCCTGACTCAGCCCCGTCTCGACCAGGCGCTGCAACGCCTCCCACACCGTGAGGGTGTCAGAGAGCAGCACCGGCTCCCGCGTCATCACGTCGGACACCAGACGCAACTGCTGGCGGCCCGCCGCCCCTTGCTGCGTGTCAGCGTAGGCATGCAGCGCACGCTCCGCTGGCGAATACTTGGCCGGGTGCTCACGGCCCGGCACCGCTTCCACCACGTCGGGGCGGTCCAGATCGGCATTGACGGCGCGAATGCGGGCCAGCCGCAAAGACGGCGCGACTTTGCGCAACTCCTCGAACGGGCCCTGAAACATCTGGCCCGACGTGCCGTAAACCGCGAACATGACGCACCTCCGCTCAAGCTGCGGGGGACTGTCCCCCATCGTCCGGCAGGAACAATGCCTGCAGATCGCTCAGAAAGTCAAACCCTTTTTCGGTCGGGCGCACGGTTTGCAGGTCGCGCTCAATCCAGCCGCGCTGCTGTGCCTGCTCCAACGCTGACGAAATGACCGTAATGGGCAGGCCCGTGCGTTCGCTGAAATCGACCAGCCTGAACCCATGGCGCAGCCGCAACGCGTTGAGCATGTATTCAAAGGGCAGGTCGGCACTGACCACTTCGGTCTCGCTCGCCATGGGCTGACCTGCCAAAGCGTTGTCCATGTAAAGCTTGGGTTCCCGCCAGCGCACCTGCCGCACGATGCGGTGCGCAAAACTCAGCTTGCCGTGCGCCCCTGCACCTATGCCCAGGTAATCGCCAAACTGCCAGTAGTTCAAGTTGTGCCAGCAGCGGTGGCCGTCGCGCGCGTAGGCCGAGACCTCATAGCGGTGCAGGCCCGCACCCGCCGTGCGTTCGGTGATGCGGTCCAGCATCTCGTAGGCGGTGTCGTCGTCAGGCACCTGGGGCGGGTGCTTGGCGAAGTAGGTATTGGGCTCCAGCGTCAGGTGATAGACCGACAGGTGCGGCGGCGCGTAGCCCAGCGCCACGTCAAGGTCGCGGTCCAGATCGGCGAGCGTCTGCCCGGGCAGGGCGTACATCAGGTCGATGTTGAAGGTGTCGAACGTCTGCGCGGCCTCCTCCACGGCAGCGCGCGCCTGGCCCGCGTCATGCACCCGGCCGATCACCTTGAGGAAACGGTCGTCGAAGCTCTGCACGCCGATGCTCAGGCGGGTCACGCCCGCCTGCCGGTACCCCCGGAATCGATCCTTCTCGAAGGTGCCCGGGTTGGCCTCCAGCGTGATTTCGGCATCGGCCTCCAGCCGCAGCAGCGAACGCACATCAGACAGCAAGCGGTCTATGGCATCTGGCGAGAACAGGCTGGGAGTGCCCCCTCCAATGAACACGCTGTGCACCGTGCGGCCCCAGATCAGCGGCAGGCTGACTTCCAGGTCGGCACGCAGCGCATCCAGGTAGCGTTGTTCAGGCATGTCACCCTGCCCCGCTGCGGCACCCCACTCGTGCGAGTTGAAGTCACAGTAAGGGCACTTCTTCAGGCACCAGGGCAGGTGG
Source organism: uncultured Comamonadaceae bacterium (assembly GCA_966692625.1). Taxonomy (GTDB): domain Bacteria; phylum Pseudomonadota; class Gammaproteobacteria; order Burkholderiales; family Burkholderiaceae_C; genus CAMLOF01. The sequence continues at coordinate 3,292 of CBKZAG010000175.1, read as the reverse complement.
ATGTAGAGTGACAGGGGCGGCAGCGCAGGCAGTTGCAAGGCCCCGGGGCGCTGCCAGCGCAATACGGCGGTCTGGGTCATGCCTGTGAGAACCAACGCTCGCGCATCAGTTCCAGCATGGCGCGGGCGGCGCGGCCCCGGTGGCTGTTGGCGTTCTTCACCTCCACCGGGAGCTGGGCGAAGGTCTGACCGAACTCGGGTATCCACATCACCGGGTCGAACCCGAAGCCGTTGCTGCCCACGGGCTCCTCGGCGATGACGCCTGCCACGCGCCCCGTGGCCACCAGGGGTTCGGGGTCGTCAGCTGAACGCACGGCCACCAGCGTGCTCACCATGGCGGCACGGCGGTTGGGCTGGCCGCGCAGTTGCTCCAGCAGCGCGCGCACATTGTTGGCGTCGCTCTTTTCGTAACCAAAGCGGATGGCATAGTAGGCCGTGTCCACCCCAGGCTGGCCGCCAAACGCGTCCACGCACAACCCGGCATCGTCAGCCAGCGCGGGCAGGCCACTTTGGGCGCTGGCGTGCCTGGCCTTGGCCAAGGCGTTTTCAATGAAGGTGCGGTGCGGCTCGGGCGCCTCGGGAATGCCCAGATCACCCTGGCGTACCAACTCAACGCCCAGCGGGGCGAACATGGTTTGCAGCTCCGCCAGCTTGCCAGCGTTGTTGGAAGCGAGCACCAGCTTGTGACCGACCATGCGGCGCCTCACTCCACATCCGCGCCAGCCAGCGCGGCGCGCTGCAGGGCGATCAGTTCGTTGATGCCTTTCTCGGCCAGCAGCAACAATTGGTTCATCTCGTCACGGGTGAAGGCCACGCCCTCGGCCGTGCCCTGTACCTCCACGTAGTGCCCGGCACCGGTCATGACCACGTTCATGTCGGTGTCGCAAGCGGAGTCTTCCACGTAGTTCAAATCCAGCACTGGAACGCCGCCCACGATGCCCACCGACACCGCCGCGACCGGGTGCAGCACGGGGTTGTGCTCGATCTTGCCTTCGGCCAGCAGCTGGTGCACCGCATCCTGCGCGGCCACGAAGGCACCGGTGATGGCAGCCGTGCGCGTGCCGCCATCGGCCTGCAGCACGTCGCAATCCAGCGTGATGGTGCGCTCGCCCAGCACGGACAGATCGAACACGGCACGCAGGGAGCGGCCGATGAGGCGCTGAATCTCCTGGGTGCGGCCGCTTTGCTTCCCCTTGGCAGCCTCGCGGCTGCTGCGGGTATGGGTGGCGCGCGGCAGCATGCCGTACTCGGCAGTGACCCAGCCCTCGCCGCTGCCTTTTTTGTGCGGGGGCACCTTTTCCTCGACGGACGCCGTGCACAGCACCTTGGTGTGGCCGAACTCCACCAGCACCGAGCCCTCGGCGTGCATGGTGTAGCTGCGGGTGATGCGCACAGGGCGCAGGGCATCGGGCGAGCGTCCGTCGGGGCGCGGCTGGCGGTAGGAGAGTTCTTCAGTCATTCGGCAGTTTCGGTCAGCGGGGTTTGCGTGCCGCCGTGCGGCGGATCGCGTCATTGATCTCGGCAATCGAACGCTCGATCGCCTCGTCGTCAAAATCTTCCACCAGATCGCCAGGGGCGACGTTGTGAAACGAGGATGCGTAAGGCTCTGCCCCCAGCGCCTCGGTACGTATCACCTGGGTGGGCTCAAAATCGTCGGAAGTCTCCCACTCCAGGGCAAGAATGGAAACGTTGTCGCCGCGCTTGCCGCCTTTTTGCAACGCCTGCTCCGCCAGGGCGGTGACCGCATCGCGCAGGGCCAGCCCGTGCAGACCGGCAGCAACGTCGTCGTCGCTCATCACAGCCCAAAGGCCGTCCGAGCACAGCAGCAGGCGGTCACCCTCGCGCAGGGGCTCAGGACCCAGCACGTCAAAGATCGGCCGTGTGGGCGACCCCAGACAAGTGAACAGCACGCTGCGGTTCACATTGGGCGGCGGGTGCTTGAACAGCTCCGCGTTTTCCTGGTAGGAATGGTCGCGGGTGCGCTTGAGCATGTGGCCGCCGCGCGTCCAGTACAGGCGCGAGTCTCCAGAGTGGATGCCATGCAGCAGCCCATCCTGCAAAACGGCCGCAACCAGCGTGGTCCGCGGGTTGTCACCCAGGGCTTGTCCCTGGGCATAGCCTACGATTGCTTCATTGGCGGCGTAAAGCGCCTGCTCCAGAAAAGCCGCAACGTCACCCAGCCGGGGCTTGGCCTGTTCCACAAACCGCTGGGAAAAGACATGAACGGCAATCTCAGCCGCCTTCTCCCCTTCCGGATGCCCGCCCATGCCATCGGCCAGGACCAGCAACACCGCGCCACGCGTGTAGGTGTAACCCAGGCGGTCCTCGTTGAGCTCGCGGCCCCCCTTGCGGCTGATCTGGTAGACAGAGAACTTCATGTGTCGTGGAAGCTGGAACGCGGGCGTGGTGCGGAGGCGTTGTCAGCCTTGCCCATGAGGCTGCCGAGACGCATGCGCAGCTTTTCGGCCAGGCCAGGCTCGGTGTAGTGGCGCTCCTCCTCGCGGTTGAGTTCCTTTTGCAAGGCAAAGACCGACTGCGGACGGGCCAGCGGATCGGTGGCCATGCACCATTGAACCACTTCAATGAGGCTGTCAGAGTACAGACCGCGCAGCCGGGCCATGGCAGTGGACAGTCTGTCCTTCTCCACGCGCTGCGGCGCGTCGTGCGGCGGGTAGCCTTGCATGCACGCGTACATGCAGGCGCCCACGGCGTAGATGTCGGTCCAAGGCCCCATGCCCGAATTGCGCTTGTACATCTCTGGCGCCGCGAAACCCGGTGTATACATGGGCCGCACGAAATTGCCTTCGGTATTGAGCACTTCCCGCGCGGCACCAAAGTCGATGAGGACCGCCTTGTCGTCATCGGTGATGAAGATGTTGGCGGGCTTGATGTCCAGGTGCAGCATCTTGTGCTGGTGCACGATGCGCAGTCCGCGCAGCACTTCGTCGAAGAGGGAGCGAATGGTCGACTCGCGGAATACTTTTTTGCGCTTGAGTTCACGCGCAACGATGATGTAGTCCTGAAGAGACGCGCCCTCCAGGTAGTTCATCACCATGTAGACGGTTTCGTTCTCGCGGAAGAAGTTGAGGACGCTTACCACCGAGCTGTGCGAGATCTGCGCGAGCGAGCGGCCTTCCTCGAAGAAGCTCTTGAGGCCCAACCGGTAGAGGGAGAGCTTTTCCGCCGCCACCTGGGGCAGCAGCTCGCCGGGGGCGCGCGTGGCCAGGGAGGACGGCAGGTATTCCTTGATGGCGACCTGCTGGCCTTCGTTGTCCACGGCCAGGTAAACCACG
>CBKZAG010000174.1:0-7331 GCA_966692625.1 uncultured Comamonadaceae bacterium | reverse complement strand
CCAGCGCGGTGGTTTCCGTCAGCAGGAACAGCTGTCTGCATTCTGGCTGCGCCTGTGTCGTCCATTGGTGACTGCGCGCCACGCGCACGCCGTGGCGCGCCAAGGCCTCTGCCACCTGTGCCGCGTCGTCATCCGTGCCCTGTGGCCCCGGTGCAAGCGGAAAGCGCACACCGAAGCATCCCCTTCGGTCTTCCGGCGCCATGATGCGCGGCGCAGCCAGGGGCTGCTCGTGAAAGCCCAGGTGCGGCACCCGGCTGGCCTGGGCATTGTTCGCGTCTCTGGCAATGTCCACCAGGTCGGCCACCACGGCAGACGCCGTCTGTTCCGAACCAGCTCCGGCACCGTAATACATGGTCAAGCCAGCGGCGTCGCTCTTGACCATCACCCCGTTCATCGAACCATCCACCTTGCCCATCAGGCTGTCTTTGGGAATCAGGGTGGGCTGCACACCTAGCGCCACGCCTTGTTCCGTCTTCTTCGCGGTCGCCAGCAGCTTGATGGTGTAGCCCAGCGCTGCCGCGCCCTCAAAGTCGGCGGCCTCCAGGCTGGTTATGCCCTTGGGCTGGATCTGCTGGTAACGCAGTGGCATGCCAAAGGCCAGACTGGCCAGCAAAGCCAGCTTGTGTGCGGCGTCAATGCCGTCAACGTCAAAGCTCGGGTCGGCTTCGGCGTAGCCCAGGCGCTGCGCTTCTGCCAATGCTGCCTGGAAAGTCGTGCCGTGCTCCCGCATTTGCGTGAGGATGAAGTTGCTCGTGCCGTTGACGATGCCCGCCAGCCATTGCACGTCGTTGGCGGCCAGGCCTTCCCTCAGTGCCTTGACGATGGGAATGCTCACCGCCACCGCTCCTTCAAAGGCCACCGTCACGTTGTGCCGGGCGGCTGCGGCAAACACTTCGTCTCCATGCTCGGCCAGCAAGGCCTTGTTGGCCGTGACCACATGTTTGCCTTGGGCAATGGCCTGCAACACCAGATCGCGTGCCACGCCGCACCCGCCAATGGCCTCAACCACCACGTCCAGGTCGGGGTGGTTCACCAGATCGTGGGCGTTGGGCACCAGGGCAATCTTGCTGGCCGCGCCCTGGCGTGCGCGCTCGGGCGTCCGCGTGGCAATCATTCGCAGTTCGATGGGGCGGCCAGCCCGCGCGCGGATGAGGTGAGCGTTGCGGGCGAGCACCTGGCAGGTGCCCGAGCCTACAGTGCCAAAACCCAGCAGTCCCACACGCAATGGTGTGGGTTCGGCGGGCAGGGTAACGGGGTGCGACATGGTTTTCTCCGTATGGGCCAGTGGCGGTACGGAGTAAAACAAAAGGCCCCGTCCTTCACCGGCGGGGCCTTTGGGTGTATGCGTCAGACAAACAGCTGGCTCATCACCTCAACCCACGCAGGGTGGAGGTGGTAATCATCATCTGGTGAATGTGCCTTTGCATTGGGCCATTGTAGGGGCAGTTGGCGCAACGGCCCGCCAGGGCGTTGCTAAGATGCCGCACACCTCCGTGTTTGCCGGACCGCACACCATGACCGAACCTTTGCCCGCCGCTGCGCCTGCCTTGCCCGAATTGTTGGGGCACGCACCGGCCGACTGGGGCGTGGTGTTTGTCTTTCTGCTGGTCTACCTGGGCATGTTCCTGGGTGGGCTGCCCCGTCTCAAGCTGGACCGCTCGGGCGTGGCCCTGCTGGGTGCGATCGCCGTCATCGCGCTCACCGGCCTGCCGGTGGAAGACGCCGCGCGTGCCGTAGACCTGCCGACCATCGTGCTGTTGTTCGCCTTCATGGTGGTGTCGGCGCAGATGCGACTGGGCGGTTTTTACACCGAGGTCACCCGCCGCGTGGGTGCCTTGCCGCTGTCTCCCGCTGGCCTGCTGGCCGCGATCATCTTCGTGGCGGGGGCGCTGTCGGCGGTGTTCTCCAACGACATCATCTGCCTGGCCATGACGCCCGTGGTGGCCCGCCTGTGCCTGCGGCGCGGGCTGGACCCGCTGCCCTTTCTGGTGGGGTTGGCTTGCGCGGCCAACATCGGCTCGGCGGCCACGCTCATCGGCAACCCGCAGAACATGCTCATCGGTTCCGTCTTGCAACTGCACTTTGGCGACTACCTGCGCCAGGCGCTACCGCCCGTGCTTGTGAGTCTGGCGTTGCTGTGGGGCTGGCTGGTGTATGGGCCTGGCGTGCACAAGGGGGCGACCGTGCGGGCTGGTGCCGAGGGGGTGAGCTTGACGCAGGAAGACGAACCCGCCTTCGACCCCTGGCAGACCACCAAGGGGTTGCTGGTGGCCACGGCCTTGCTGCTCATCTTCCTGTTCGCCAACTGGCCGCGCGACGTGGCTGCCCTGGTGGGGGCGGGCATTCTGCTGCTGAGCCGTCGGTTGCATTCGTCTCACGTGATGGGCTTTGTCGATTGGCCGCTGCTGTTGCTGTTCATGGGCCTGTTCGTGGTCAACCATGCTTTCGAGGCCACTGGCCTGGCGGCGCAGGCCGTGGCCTGGTTGGGTGCGCATGGCGTGGCCGTGGCCGACCCCGGCGCCATTCTGGTGCTGGGTGCTGCGCTGTCCAATCTGGTGTCCAACGTGCCCGCCGTCATGCTGCTGCTGCCACACCTGGGGCCGCAGGGGGCGGATGCCGGGGCCATGCTGGCACTGGTCAGCACCTTTGCTGGCAACCTGCTGCTGGTGGGGTCGATTGCCAACCTCATCGTGGCCGACCTGGCGGCCAAGCAAGGCATCGTCATCGACTGGAAGCGCCATGCCGTCATCGGCCTGCCCATCACCGTGGCGTCGCTGGCGGTGGTGTGGGGCTGGATGAGCCTGTAACGGCACTGCCGCCGGGGGGCTTGGCGACGCGCTGCTGCAGGCGCACAATGCACAAGTGAGCTCTCGGGCCCTTCCCGTGAAGGAGGTTGCCATGCCCGAAACCCTCTTGCGCGTACCCGCCTTGCTGTCGCAAGATGACGTTGACGTCGTCTTGTTCGAACTGCAAGACCTGCCCTGCGTGGACATGGCCGAGGTCAGCCTCGTCAGGCAGACGGTGTGGGTGAGCCACACCATGCTGATGACGCCGCTGGACATTGTCGCCGTGCTGGAACAGGCAGGGTACGAAGCTTCCCTGCTGTGAGTGGTCGACTGTTGCCCGGGCATGCAAGTTGCTTAGGGTTTTCCCTTGATTTCATCAGGGAAATGGCATGTCCTGTTTCACCACCCGGCATCAAGACCAGGATGCGGACAACTTTGCACCAACAGCCTCTTTCGTGAAGGCGACTCATGACGAAGCCGTTGCGGCAGCGCTGGAGGATGCAGCCGGTTTCGGGCTTTGGCACTACGACTGGCGCACCGGCTTGGTGAGCCTGACGGGCAATGCCGGTGCGCTTCTGGGGTTCTCTGGTGCAGTTTCTTTGCGCCGGGAGGACGCCTGCGCCTGTGTGGCCCCCGACGATTCCCTGAGGCTGATGGAGGTGCTGGCGGGGAAGCTGCCGCCAGAACCCGCGTTGCTTGAATTCCGGGTGATTGACGGCCAGTCCGGCATGCGCTGGCTGCGTGCCAGCCTGCTTCCGGCTTCGGCCACCGGTGTGGTGGCCGGTGTGCTTCTGGATGTGACCGAACGCAAACACGCAGCGGTCAGGGAGCGGCTGGGGTACGAGCTGACCGAGTACCTGGTGGGTTCGCCAGTGCTGGACCATGCCATGGTCAACGTGATCCAGCTGGTCTGCCGCAGCCTGGGTTGGGAGTGGGGCGCTTACTGGGCCATGGACCCGGCGCACCCTGAGGGCCCACGCCTGGTCTGCAAGCACTACTGGCACCAGCCAGACCACGACGTGGGCGCGTTCAGCAGTGCAAGTTCGGCGCTGTCGATGGGGCCTGGCCAAGGCCTGGTGGGGCGCGTCTGGGCCACCGGGCAGGCCGAATGGGTGGAAGACGTGCCAGACCACCCCACGTTCCTGCGGCGCAGCAGCGCACACGATTGCGGGTTGTGGTCGGGGTATGTGTTCCCCGTGACCTACGTGACGGACAACGGCGACCAACACTGCCCTGGCGTGCTGGAGTTCTACAGCACCTTGTCGCGCCAGCCCGACGCCCAACTGCCCAAGTTATCGGCCACCATCGGCGCCTTGATTGCGCAGACAGCCCAGCGCCTGGAAAACGAAGCCGTCATCCACCGCCTGGCGCACATCGACGAGTTGACCGAGCTGGCCAACCGCAGCAGCTTCTACCAGCAGCTCAACCGGCAGTGCGAAGTGTCAGCGCGCACAGGCCATGCCTTTGGCTTGATGTTCATCGACCTGGACCGGTTCAAACCCATCAACGACGCGTTTGGCCACGATGCGGGCAACGAGGTATTGCAAGAGTTTGCGCGCAGGCTGAAGGCCTTGGCGCCCGAGGGCAGCTGCGTGGGCCGGCTGGGCGGCGACGAATTTGCCGTGCTGCTGCGGCACCGCGACGACGCCGAGTGGGCGCGGCTGGTGGCGCTGGTTCTGGAGGCGGCCAGCCAGCCTGTCCATTACGAAGGCGTGGCGTTGACGGTGTCTGCCAGCATTGGCGTGAGCCGCTTCCCCGAGAACGGCCAGACCGGCCCCGAACTGCTGCGCAGCGCCGATGCTGCCATGTACCGCGTCAAGCAGAACGGGCGCAGCGGCTGCGACGTGTTTTCCACCAGCGACTCCAGTTCGCTGGCGCTCCAGAGCGAATCGCTGGCGCGGCGCCTGAAGACCGAAACCGAGCTGGCCCAAGCGTTGCAGGACCGTGCCCTGCATCTGGTCTACCAGCCCATCTTCGACACCCGCACCGGGTGCATGCACGCCGTGGAAGCGCTGGTGCGCTGGCGCCGACCCGACGGCACCCTGGTGCCGCCCGACTGGTTCATTCCCATTGCCGAGCAGAGCCACCTGATTGTTGAGATGGGCCGCTGGGTGGCTGCGCAAGCCTGTGAAGACCTGGTGCGCCTGCACCGTGCGGGGTTTGATGGACTGAAGCTGCACGTCAACATGGCGGCGTCGGAGTTCACCAGCCGGGAATTGCCCAACAGGCTGAGCCGCTTGCTTCAGAAGCTGGGCATTCCGCCTTCGCATGTGGTGCTGGAGCTGACCGAAGGCATGCTGATGAAGCAGCCCGAACAGGTGATTGCCGTGATGCACCAGTTGCGCGCCATTGGCGTGGAGATCAGCCTGGACGACTTTGGCATGGGGCATTCGTCGCTGGCCATGCTGAAGAACCTGCCCATCCATTCCATGAAGATCGACCGCTCGTTCGTGCGCGATCTGCCCGACCAGCCCCGCGACCGCGCCATTGCCCAGACGATCCTGGATCTTGGGCGCCACATGAAGCTGGATGTGATTGCCGAAGGCATAGAAACCAACGCCCAGCTGGGCATTCTGCGGCAGGCCGGTTGCCACTTGGTGCAGGGCTTTCTGCTGAGCAAGCCTGCTGACATTGAGACGCTGCTGGACGTGTTTCCTGGCGGACGGTTGCAGCGGTAGTTATCAGCGCTGCTGGCGCCGGATTTCCCGCAACATGAACAGGTAGAGGGCTTCCACCTTTTCGCGCGCCCATGGCGTTTTGCGAAGGAACTTCAAGCTGGAGTTGACGCTGGGGTCGTGCGTGAAGCAGCGAATGGGAATCTTGCGCGCCAGATCCGCCCAGCCGTAATGCGCCTCCAACGCCTTGACCATGGCCTCCAGGGTCACACCGTGGAGTGGGTTGCGCGGTTGTTCAGCCGGAGGTGGGGTGTCGTTCATGGGGGGATTGTGCCTGTCCATCGGTGTGAATGACCGGCACGTTGCTGGTCACACACGCGGCGAAGGCCTGGTTCTGGTCACGAACAATCTGTAGGAGTTTTTGCGCTTGCCTGCGGTGGAAGTTGAGAACTGGGTTCAGGCGAGCTGGTAAGGTGCCCCCACTTGGCCAAAAAGCTGATTTGCGCGGAAGGGAAACCCCGCTGTGGCAACGAACGGTGGTTTGGCTGACTGCAGTATCGCCGGGAGCATCAGGCGATGTTTCGGTGAGGGGCTGGAATCGGCCAGGAGCGCTAGTACGCTGCAGCATGAGCTACTGTCCGGCCAAGACTGAAAGTGTCCTTTCAAGGCTGACCGAAATCCGCCCCTGTACCCCTCTGTCTGCTTCCGCTATAGTGCTCCAAACGCATCTAGACCCGGAGTTGATCAAGCAACTTGTGGGCTTGGGGTGTGTTGCCTTGTATACAGAACAAAAATAGGGCACAACAAACGGACTACAAAGGGAGGATGGTCTTGCTATACGCCAAATCTTTAACTGGTTATGCAACTGATTGGGTGCTAACTGTGCGTTAGGTTTCACACAACATCGAGCATCAATATGACACTGATCATCGCAGGCCATGAACAGGCGGCCGACCCTTGGCAAAAAGTTTGGGCAAAGTCCGGCAAAGCTACGGAAACCAAACTTGCAAAAGACGGCCTCTTTGCGGTGGCCGACAGTGTTATCACCATCATGGGCTCTGGCGGGCTTACGCCGATACTTAGCGGCCACCGGAAGATTCACGGGATTACAATAAAGCTATGGAAGCCGTACTTCGTTGGCGAGTATTTCAAGAGCTATCTTTCACCACACTTTGAAACAGAGTGCTTCATGGCGTTTGCTGGTAGCACATTGACCGCCAGTCACTGCCTTAATTTGGTTTCAGAACACCTTTCGCAATTGCGGATTGGCTATAAGCGCGCAACAAATCCTCTAACCCCTGGCGCGTACATTGTTCAGCGTCACTGCGAATACAACATACTGGAAGACCCAAAGGCCTCAGGCCTGTGGAGTGAGGACATGTTCCTTGACTCTGACTTTGAGGGTATCTTGACAGCCGAACATATTGCGCAAGTCGTAGAGCACTCTTTGAATAAGGCGGTTGAATCTGCAAGGAAACATCGCCTATGTGAAGAATCCCTCAGGAACATGCACACTGAGTTTTTGTTGGGCGTTCATTGCCCCAGGAATAAAACGCATCATTTGTTCACTTATCGAATGAAAAAAAGCTCGTTGAAGGCGTTTATCAGCTCTATATGGAGCGCGAAGAGATTGAGGAACAAAAGGTGGCAGTATTAGGTCTTCGTGCAGAATTTGAAGAACATGCCCAGACCGCCTTTAATACCGCACTTGCATCGGGAAAGTCAACAGGAAATGCCTTGTTCTCATTCCTAAATGATGCGATCACAAAAGTCACAGCGACGGGCAGTCTCGCCATCGATCGCCCGGCTATCTACAAACACTTCAATGGCGGCAAGTTAAAAAAGGTGCAAGTTGCGCCATGAAACCTAACTGGTCGTATATGGACTCCCCCACAACAGCAAGAGCCTGATCGATTGGGGGCCAATGGGT
>CBKZAG010000173.1:0-7339 GCA_966692625.1 uncultured Comamonadaceae bacterium | reverse complement strand
CCAGCGTCATGCCGATGATGCCGTAGAGATGGCCCCGTCGCGACGTTTCCGGGTTGGACAGGCCACCCAGGCTGAGGATGAAGAGAATGGCTGCGCCGAGGTAGGCGACTGTGGCCAGGCTGGAGGACATAGGAGTCTCTTTTCTTTCTGGTCGGAGGCTTATTTGCGGAACATGTCGAGCATGCGTCGGGTGACGGCAAAGCCACCGAACATGTTTATTGCTGTCAGCACGATGCTGGCAAACGCCAGCCAGTGGATCAGGCCATCAGGTCGGCCGTTGGTGCCGGCCTCCGGCGGCAGGATCTGCACCAGCGCACCGATCACGATGATGCTGGAGATGGCGTTGGTCACGCTCATTAGCGGCGTGTGCAGCGCTGGCGTCACGTTCCAGACCACCATGTAACCTATGAAGCAGGCAAGCACGAACACGGTGACGTGGCCCAGGAAGTCCGCTGGTGCATAGGCGCCGATGGCCCAGAAGGCCAGCGCGCCCAGGCCGAACACGATGGCCAGAGTTTTGGCGGGCAGAGGGCCGCTGCTGCCATGGCCATGACCGCCTTTCTTCTCGACCGCTGCCGTAGCAGGCTTCGCCGCCGGCTTCACCGCCACAGGGGCCAGCGGTGGGGCGGGCCATGTGATCTCGCCGGACTTGATGACTGTCAGGCCACGGATGGCATCGTCGCCCATGTTGACGTTGATGATGCCGTCCTTGGTCTTGCAAAGCTCCTCGGTCAATCGGAACAGGTTGGTGCCGTACAGCGTAGATGATTGGCGTGCCATACGCGAAGCCAGGTCGGTGTAGCCGACGATGGTCACACCGTGCTTGACTACAGCCTTGCCTGGTTCGGTGAGTTCGCAGTTGCCCCCCTGCTCGGCCGCCATGTCGACGATCACGCTGCCTGGTTTCATGTTCTTGACCATCTCAGCGGTGATCAGCTTGGGCGCCGGCTTGCCCGGAATCAGCGCGGTGGTGATGATGATGTCGACCTCGCGCGCCTGCTGTGCGTACATGGCGCGCTGCGCGGCCTGGAAGCCTTCGCTCATGACCTTGGCGTAGCCACCGCCGCCCGAGCCCTCTTCTTCGTAGTCCACCTTCACGAATTCGCCACCGAGCGAGACCACCTGGTCGGCTACCTCGGCGCGAGTGTCGTTGGCGCGCACGATGGCGCCCAGACTGGCGGCCGCGCCGATGGCGGCCAGACCGGCCACACCAGCACCGGCTATAAACACCTTGGCCGGGGGCACCTTCCCCGCGGCGGTGATCTGACCGTTGAAGAAGCGGCCGAATGCATTGGCCGCCTCGACAACCGCGCGATAGCCGCTGACGCCGGCCATCGAGGTAAGCGCGTCCATCTTCTGCGCTCGGCTGAGCGTGCGCGGCAGACAGTCGATAGCCAACACCGTCACCTTCTTCGCCGCCAGTTGTTGAATAAGGTCGGGGTTCTGCGCCGGCCAGACGAAACCGATCAGGGTCTGTCCCGCGCGCATCAACGCCACCTCGTCGGCGGTGGGCGGGCGAACCTTGAAGACGATGTCGGCGCTGGCCCAGAGCTCGGCGGCCGAACTGGCTATGCTTGCACCAGCTTCGCGGTAGGCGTCGTCGGATAGGTCGGCCAGTTCGCCTGCGCCCGTTTCCACCACCACGCCAAAGCCTAACTTGGCCAGCTTGGTGACCACGTCGGGCACGGTAGCGACGCGTTTCTCTCCCGGGAATATTTCTCGGGGTACGCCGATGTGCTGGGGGGTGGGGACGGCCGCGGTGGCTACGACCTTGTCGGTCTGTGCGACAGAAATCATGAGAAAGACCTCAATTGGATAACTCGATGTTGGATGAAGAAGAGTGGGGGGGCACAGCGACCGAGAGCAAGGGCTGAAACAACTGACTGAATGAACCAACAACAGGTTTTTAGTGCGACAGCCTCAACAGAAATAATGCACCTCAACTGCACTTTCAATCGCTTGTAGATCGGATAGGTCCTGCTCCACATCGGCAGCTTCAATCATCGCCGCAGCCGTTGTGGTCCGAAAAATCACGGTTGGGTGCGGTACAAGGGCCAGTCACCGATGTAGTTTTTCAACATACGATTCTCTTGATCCTTTTCTGCGAACACAGCGCGAGCTACATCGTGGAATGACAGAACGCCGATCAGCTCGCTTTTGTCCAGCACAGGTATGTAACGCTGGTGATGGCTGATCATGAGCGCACGGAGTTCATCTAGCTCGACGTCAGGAGCAGTGAAGATCGGAGTCGAATTCATGACATCCCTCACCTTGAGCTCGGCGACAGGCGGAGTCGGCCCGCAACGCAGCTCCTTCTGGCGCTGCGCCAATACAAAGATCACCTCCCGGAAGGTCAGTAACCCAACCACCGTGCTGCCATCCATCACGACCAACGAACCGAGGTCCTCATCGGCCATGGTGATAACACATTGCGAGAGCAACGTTTCGGCATTTACTGTCGAAGGGATGCGCTCTTTTGATCGCAGGATATCTCTCACTTTCATCGTGGTCTCCTTTGGTGGCGCTAGGTCGCCAACTTTGACTTTCGCGAGGGGTCGCGTGGCCTGACAGCACTGCCTAATAGGACGCGGGCAAAGCAGTCAATGTCCTAAAATGCAAGTTAGGGTCGCTCTGCTCCGCGCAGAAAATCGAAGTCGCACCCAGCATCGGCCTGCGTAACGTGGTCCTGGTACAGCTTCGCGTAGCCGCGCGATGCCAAAGCGGGACGATCCGGCAGTGTGGAGCGTCGGTGTTCCAGTTCTACCTCGTCCACAAGCAAGTCAACACGTCGCTCCTTTACCGACAGCCGTATGCGATCACCCGTACGCACCAGCGCCAAGGGACCACCGGCCGAAGCTTCGGGAGTCACGTGCAGCACGATAGTGCCGAAAGCGGTGCCACTCATGCGCGCGTCGGATATACGCACCATGTCCTTCACGCCTGCCACAGCCAGCTTTTTGGGGATAGGCAGGTAACCAGCTTCAGGCATGCCGCTGCCGCTCGTTGGTCCAGCGTTCTGAAGCACCATGATGTCGTCTGCCTGGATGTCAAGGTCCGGATCGTCGACGCGCTCGGACAGGTCTTGCAGCGAGCTGAATACAACCGCGCGCCCCTCCTTCTCGAACAATGTCTTGTCGGCCGCCGAACGCTTGAGGATCGCGCCACCGGGTGCCAGCGAACCGAAAAGCGCCACCAAGCCGCCCACAGGTTCGATTGGCTCCGATGCCTTGCGCACCACACGGTGGTCGGCCCAGGCACCTTCCTCGGCGGCGAGACGATCTCCCAAAGTTTCCCCGGTGACTGAAATCGTGTCCAGGTGCAGTAGCGGTTTCAACTCCCGCAGAAGTGCGCTCATGCCACCGGCAGCATAAAAGTCTTCCATGTAGTTGTCACCGGTCGGCTTTAGGTCGACCAGGACAGGCGTGGTGTCACTGAGTTCGTTGAGCGCCTGCAGCGATACTGGAATCCCCAGCCGCCCAGCCACGGCCGTCAGGTGGATGATTGCGTTGGTGCTGCCGCCCAGCGCCAGCAAAACGCGCAGCGCGTTGTGCACCGACTTAGCCGTGATGACTTGGCTGGGCCGAATTGGGTTGTGGATTAGACGTACGGCCTGGGCACCACTGGCCTCGGCCGCGCGCAGCCGATCCGCGTGAACCGCCGGAATCGCGGCCGTGCCCGGCAGCGACATGCCCAAAGCCTCAGCGATACATGCCATGGTGCTCGCGGTTCCCATCACCGCACAAGTTCCTGCCGTGGTGGCCAACCGGCCCTCAACGACTTCAATAGTCTTGCGATCGATCTTGCCTGCGCGATAGCTGCCCCAGAAGCGCCGGCAATCGGTGCAGGCACCCAAACGCTCTCCCTCGTGCCGACCGGTCATCATTGGCCCTGTGACTAGCTGGATCGCCGGCACGTCTGCCGCGGCGGCGCCCATGAGTTGTGCTGGTACGGTCTTGTCACAGCCGCCAATTAGAACGACCGAGTCCATAGGCTGTGCACGGACCATCTCTTCGACGTCCATGCTCATCAGGTTCCGAAACATCAGGCTAGTCGGGTTGAGAAAGACCTCGCCCAGAGATATAGTCGGAAATTCGATCGGAAGTCCCCCGGCGGCGAGCACGCCGCGTTTGACGGCCTCGACCAGCTCGGGCATTGCGCGGTGGCAATTGTTGAACCCTGATCCGCTGGAAGCTATGCCAACCACCGGTCGCTCAAGCATTGCCGTCGAATATCCCATCGACTTGATGAAGCTGCGCCTCAGGTAGAGCGCAAAAGCGCGGTCGCCGTAGTTCGTGAGTCCGCGTGCGATGCCGTGGTCAGGAATATCTGCCATGTAGACCCCAAAATTGAGAGAGTGGAGCAATCGATTCGAAGATGGAGGATTGCCTGTATTGAACTGAAAAATTCGGACAAGAAAGCCTATAAACGCATCTTGATGTACTTGGCTTCCAGGTAGTCTCGGACCCCGAGCGCTCCACCTTCTCGGCCCATGCCGCTGTCCTTCACGCCGCCGAAAGGCATCTCGGCGCTGGCGATGGCAAGTTCATTGATGCCAACCATGCCGGCCTCGATCGCCTCGCTGGCCAGCGTGGCTGTCTTCAGCGAACTTGTGAACAGATACGAAGCAAGGCCGTAGGGCGTGGCATTGGCCAGGGCAATGGCCTCGTCGAAGTTCGCGAAGGGCGCAATCGGCGCCACGGGCGCGAATGGCTCGTCGTGCATGATGCGCGCGGCCTGCGACACGTCAGCCAATGCCGTGGGAGCGATGTAGTAGCCCTTGGACCCAAGACCTTTGGGGCGTTCGCCGCCTGCTACCAAGCGCGCTCCGCCGTCTAGTGCGTCGGCGATCAGTGACTGTGCGTGCACTAGGCCCCGACGGTTTGCCAGCGGACCCACATCGGTGTCCGCTGCCAGGCCTGGCCCAACCTTCAGCGACCGTGCGACTGCGGCGAAGCGATCAACGAACCTCGCATAAACGCCCTCATGGACAAAGAAGCGCGACGGTGACGCACAGACCTGACCGCAGTTGCGGTACTTGAAGCGTGCGCATTGCTCAGCCGCAGCTTCTACGTCGGCGTCTTCGAATACCAAAACGGGGGCGTGGCCGCCGAGTTCCATCGAGACACGCTTAATGCCTTCGGCTGCCAGGTGAAGCATCTTGCGACCCACGGCGGTTGAGCCAGTCAATGTGATTTTGGCGACCTTCGGCGACCCGACCAGCACCTCAGAGATGAAGCCGGAATCACCGGTAACAAGGTTAACGGTGCCCGGCGGCAGGCCTGCGTCGTGCAGCGCCTGTACCACCGCCATGCAACTGCCGGCTGCCTCGCTGGCGGGCTTGACGACTACAGTGCAGCCGGCTCCCAGAGCTGCAGCAATTTTGCGGGAAGGTAACAACGCAGGGAAATTCCACGCAGAAAAAGCTGCGACCACGCCCACAGGTTCAAAATAAACCTGCATGCGAACCTCCGGTACCCGCGCCTGATAGGTCTGCCCATAAATGCGCTGCGTTTCTCCGGCATACCAGTCAAACTGGTCGGCTGCATCGTTGAGTTCACCACGGGCCTGTGCAAGCGGCTTGCCTGTCTCGGTCGACATCAGGCGTGCATTTTCCTCAGCACGTTCGCGGATCAGCGAGGCGGTCCGGTGCAACAGGATGGAACGCTCCCAGGGCGATGTATGACGCCAGATGCGAAATGCAGCATCAGCTGCATCCACCGCCGTGTCAAGGTCGGCGCGTGTAGCAACCGGAATGTACCCAATTACCTCTTCATTGGTCGGGTCAATGACCTCGCGCACTTCGCCACCAGTGGCACCGCGCCACTGACCATTGATAAAAAGGCCGTAACGACTGTACAGGCCAGAATCGTCGCGTTTCATGTTCAGTCCGTTCGGTTCAGTTACTCAGACAAGGGTAGACAGGTACCGCCGCTGCACGTCGTCGCACCAGTTGCCAACGTTCCACGAGCCATAGGCACCGAGTCCGCCCTCGGGGCGCTCACCGGCATATACCGGTACGTGCACCAGCGACAGGCCGTTGTGTGCGTGTGCGCGTCTTAGCGCGTCACGCAGGCTTACGGTGTCTTCACCACCCCAAAGGGCCAGCACGCCCTTCACGCTCGAGGCCATCTGGACGTAATCCACCTCGACTCCATCGTTTGTGCGGAAGTCCCGGCCGTATTGCGCGTTCTGCAGGCTGGATATCGCCGCCATTCGGCGGTTGTCAAAGACCACGATGGTTCCCCGCGCGCCGTGCTCGACTGCACTTATAAGCGCCTGCGGGTTCATCATGAAGGAACCGTCGCCTGTGAAGGCGATTGGGTACTGCTTCGTGCGTGCTATTCCTGCGGCAGTCACTGCGCAGGTGGCGAAGCCCATGTACGAAGCACCCGACTCAGTGTAGGTCTGGCCCGGCGAGTCATCCTCGACGGTCTGGAAGCCGTTAGCCTGCACGTCGCCTGCGTCGAAGAATTTGATCGCGCCAACCTCTTTGGCGAAGTCGCACACAGTCTTGATCGCCGCTGGCTGCGTTAGCACCGGTCGCTGCCAGACATCGTCTAACAGCGGCGGCGTAGTCTGGCGCTCGCGCAGGAAGCACTTCCACGCGGCCTTACTGGCGCTACAAACATCCAACCACTCAGCACGTGCGTGAGCCTGTTCATCAGGTGTAGCATCAAGGGCAGACAACAACTGTGTGACTACCGCACCGATATCGCCCTGCAGTGCAATTGTGCGGTTGTAATGGGTCAGGTCGGAAAGGTCGGCGTTGATGTTGATTACCTGTTCAACCTGTGGATAGCCGACGCCCGAGCAGTCGCTTTGACACACTGCACGCGTACCGATGGCCAGGAGCAGCGTCGCATTCGTCATTGCATGGTTGCCACTGATGGAGCCTTTGCTACCTCCGACGTGCATGTATTGAGGGTGGGCATCCGGCAACACACCGGTCGAACCGGGCGAAACCACCACGGCGGCGCCGCAACGCTCGGCCAATTCGCGCAACGGCCCTGCGAAGGCACGACCACCTCCACCAACCTTCATTACGATACGCGCGTGGCCCCTCATTGCCTGTACAGCCTGCTTTAGCAGGTCCGCGTCTGCGACGGCAGTACGCTGAGCTTGAAGCGCCACCGGGAGAGCATCCAAATGGAGGTCGTGGATGACCTTCGGCTGGGTGTTGATGGGCAACAGCAGATAATACGGTCCTGGCTTTACAGGGTGATGTACGCACTGTGTGCCACGGCGCAAGGCGTCACGCAGAGCTTCCGGCGTGTGTAATACAAAGGATTGCCCCATCAGCGCTGTCATCTGGCCGTACAACTGCTGCTGCTGCTTGGGT
>CBKZAG010000172.1:0-7365 GCA_966692625.1 uncultured Comamonadaceae bacterium | reverse complement strand
CTCGCCCAGACCCCAGGCCTCGCCCGGGATGCTGAGCAGCCAAGCGGGCGGCGGTGGCTGGCGCTGCACTTCGGCAAACACCTGCAGCACGGCCTCTGGCCGCAGGGCGTGGGTGGTGTGGCTGGGCAGGTGCTGGGGCACCAGCAGGCTCAATTGGAAGGGCTGCGCGTCTTCCAAGCAAGGTTGCACTGACGCATCCACGAACAGCACCCTCTCGCGGCCCAATAGGTCCAGCGCGTGCTCCACCTGCAGTTGAAAATCCGTCAGCACCTCCACGCCGGGCAGTTGCATGGCTTCCACCGCCTCGGCGAACAGGGGGCCCAGGGCATCGTCACCCCGGCTGGGGTTGCCCCAGGCAAACACCAGTGTGGGTGCGGGCATGTTCAATCGCGTGCCTTGCGGTCAAGCTCCTGGCCGTCGGCAGCCAGCAGCACCACTTCCAGCGGCATCTTGCCCAGGGCGTGCGTGGCGCACGACAGGCAGGGGTCGAAGGCGCGGATGGCCACTTCGATGTGGTTGAGCAGGCCCTCGGTGATTTCCTGCCCGTCCAGGTACTGCCGCGCCACGTCGCGCACGGCCTCGTTCATGGCCTGGTTGTTGTTGGTGGTGGAAACAATGAGGTTGGCCATGGTGACGAGGTCGTCGTCGCCCACCTCGTAGTGGTGGAACAGCGTGCCGCGCGGCGCTTCGATGACGCCGATGCCGCTGCGCTGGCGTTCGCCGCTGGCCATCAGGTCTGTGTCTTCCAGGTCATCGTCTTGCAGCAGGGCTTCGATGGTTTCGGCGGCGCTGAGCATCTCGATCATGCGCGCCCAGTGGAAACCCAGCGAGCCGTGCATGGGCCGCCCGCCCGCGTGGGCCAGCAGGTGTTGGCGTTCCTCTTCGGCCTGCGGGGTGGGCATGCGGTCGGCGTTCTGCACGCGCGCCAGCGGGCCCACTTTGTACCAGCCCTGCTCCGGCCCCTGCGCGGTGAAGTAGGGAAACTTCATGTACGTCCAGGGTTTCACGGCTTCGGTGATGAGGGTGTCGTAGCCGCGCACGTCGAACTGGTCGAACATGATCTGGCCTTCGGCGTCGCGCGCGCGCAGGGCACCGTCGTACAGGTCCAGGCTACCGTCGGGGGCCACCAGGCTCATCATGCTGGACTGCACGTGGCCGAAGCGGTCGTAGAGCGCCGGGTGCTGTTCGTGCATGGCGCGCACAATGCGCACCGCGTCGCGGCTCCAGGCCACGGTTTGCGCCACGTCGCGCTGCAGTTCCAGCCGCTCGGCCCCGCTGAGCGAACGGTTCACGCCGCCGGGCACCGAACCGGTGCCGTGCACGCGCTTGCCCGCCGTCAGGCGGATCACCTCCTGCCCGTACTTGCGCAGCAGAATGCCTTGCCGCGCAATGTCGGGGAAGCGCTGCGCCACGCCCACGATGTTGCGGCGCGCCACCTCGCTGTCAAAGCCGAACAGCAGGTCGGGCGACGACAGGTGGAAGAAGTGCAGCGCGTGCGATTGCAGGATTTGCCCGTAATGCATGAGGCGGCGCATTTTTTCGGCCGTGGGCGTGAGCTGGCGCGCGCCCACCACCTGGTCCAGCGCCTTGCTGGCGGCCAGGTGGTGCGACACGGGGCAGATACCGCACAGCCGCTGCACCAGCACGGGCACTTCCCAATACGGGCGGCCCTGGATGAAACGCTCGAACCCGCGGAACTCGACGATGTGCAGGCGCACCTGCTGCACGCGGTTGTGCTCGTCCAGCAGCAGGGTGACCTTGCCGTGGCCTTCCACGCGCGAAACGGGGTCGATGGCCACGCGGCGCAGCCCTTCGCGCGGGGCGGTGGCGGTTTCCAGGTCGTTGGCCATGGTTCAGTCGTAATGCAGCAGGCCGTGGCCCAGGTGGGGCAGCCGGCCGGCGATGAGGTCGTTCAGAAAGGCCCAGATGGCGTCGCCGGACGGCGGGCAGCCGGGCAGAAAGTGGTCGATGCGCACCACCTCGTGCACGGGGTGCACCTGGTTGAGCAGCAGGGGCAGTTCGGGGTCGTTGGGCACCTGGCTGCCAGGGGCCACACCGTGCCCGCCCAGGTATACGGACTGCAGCACCTCGCCCACCGGCAGGTGGTTGCGCTGTGCGGGCAGCCCGCCGTTGACGGCACACGCCCCCAGGGCCACCAGCACCTTGCACTGAGCACGGAATTCGCGCAGCACGTGCACGTTCTCGGCGTTGCACACACCGCCTTCGATCAGGCCGATGTCGCAGGGGCCGCAGTGCTTGATGTCGGTGAGCGGCGAACGGTCGAACTCCACCAGGTCGAGCAGGGGCAGCAGGCGTTCATCGATGTCCAGAAAGGACATGTGGCAGCCGAAGCAGCCCGCCAGCGAGACGGTGGCGATCTTCAATTTGCGTGGGGGCGGGGAAACGGCGGCGCTCATGGCTGTTTCCCGTCTGGCGTGGCCTGGGCCTGGGCATCCACAGCCACCTCACTGATGGGCCTGGCGTCGTAGGTGCGCTGGCCGATGGGCGTGGCAAAGCCCACGCGCTTGTGCAGGATGACGCCCACCGGGCAAACGGAAGCCGCGCGGTCGCTGGCGGCAAAGCTGCTGTCGGCCAGGCGGCCCGACGCGCTGTTGACGACGAGGTGTGACTTCACCCCCCGGCCCGCCAGGGCGAACACGTCCTTGCCGTCCACCTCGTGGCTGGCACGCACGCACAGTTCGCACAGGATGCAGCGGTTGAAGTCCAGCAGCACCTCGGGGTGCGAGGCGTCCACCGGCCGGTCGGGGAAGAAGTGGTCGAAATGGGGCGTGAGCATGCCCATTTCGTAGGCGGTGGCCTGCAGCACGCAGTCGCCGCTTTTTTCGCAGGCGGGGCAGAAGTGGTTGCCTTCCACGAACAGCAGTTGCAGCAGGGTGCGGCGCTTGTCGTCCAGCTCTTCGGTGCGGTTGGCCACCATCTGGCCTTCGGCGGCAGCCGTGGTGCACGCGGTGGCAAAGCGCCCGCCCACCTTCACGGTGCACAGCTTGCAGGAGCCGTGCGCGCTGAAGTCTGGGTGCCAGCACAGGTGCGGTATGTAGTGGCCCGCGGCCTGGGCGGCCTGCATGAGGGTCTGGCCGGGCTCGAAGGGCACGGGCTGGCCGTCCAGCTCGAACATGGGCTGGCCGGTCACGGGCGTGCCTCGCGGGCCATGGCCGCCTGGTTGCTTTGCAGGTGGGCACCGGCGTCGTCACGGCCGGTCGTCTGGCGGGCTTGTGAAAGCGCCGCATCCAGGTCGAACGCGGGCTCGTAGCCGCGCGAGACCAGGCGGCGTTCAAAAGCGTCCGGAAATTTGTCCAGAAGGTCTACGATCGCCACGGTGGCCGTGTTGCCCAGGCCGCAGTGGCTGGAGCCTTGCATCAAATAGTGCATGCGGCGTATTTCATCAAGATCGCAAGGGGAGCCGCGCCCGTTGGCCAGCTTGTCCAGCAAGCGGGCGTTGACGGAGGTGCCCACACGGCAGGGCGTGCAGAAGCCACAGCTTTCGTGCTGGAAGAAATGGGCGAAGTTGTGTGCCACGTCAAACAGGTCGCGCTGCGGACCGAACACCATGATGGAGCCGCCCGTGGCCACGTCCTCGAAGCAGATGCGGCGGTGAAACTCGCTGGCCGCCAGGCACGGCCCCGCCGCCCCAGCGGTGGTGACGGCCTGCGCATCGCTGCCCCCAGCATCGGCCAGCACCTCGGCCAGCGTCACGCCAAAGGGCACTTCGTAGATGCCGGGTCGTGCCACGTCGCCCGAGACGGACAACACCTTGGTGCCGCTGGATGCCGGTGTGCCTATGCCACGGAACCACTCGCCGCCGCGCAGGCCGATGAGCCCGGCCAGCGCCAGCGTCTCCACGTTGTTGACGATGGTGGGCTGCCCCATGTAGCCCTGGGTGACGGGAAACGGCGGTCGGATGCGCGGCTTGCCCGGTTTGCCCTCGAGTGATTCGATGAGCGCCGATTCCTCGCCGCAGATGTAGGCCCCGGCGCCCAGGTGGATTTCGATGTCGAAATCGAACCCCCTGTCCAGGATGTTCCGGCCCAACAAGCCCGCTGCGCGGCGCTGCGACAGGCGCCGCCGCAGGCGGTCCAGCAGGTAGCGGTATTCGGCCCGCAGGTAGATGAAGCCCTGGCTGGCACCCACCGCCAAGGCGGCCACGCACATGCCATCGACCAGTGCGTCAAAGCGGCTGCTGAGCAGCACACGGTCCTTGAAGGTGCCGGGCTCTCCCTCGTCGGCGTTGCAGACCACGTAGCGGGTCTGGCCCGGGGCGTCACGGCAGGCACGCCACTTGGCGTGCGTGCTGAAACCCGCACCGCCGCGCCCGCGCAGGCCGGAATGCTGAATCTCGGCCAGCACGCCTTCGGCGCCATGCGAAAGCGCGGCGCGCAACACCTTGCCGGGCGCCACAGGATCGTCAAGGAGCAATTCCCGGCGGCAGATGCGGTCCTCCACCAGGAACCATTCGGCAGGCCAGGCGTCCAGCGGCACACGCTCGCGGATCAGCCGCGCCATCTCGTCCACGCGCTGCGGCGTCATGCGGGTGACCGCTCGCCCGTTTATCAGCAAGGCAGGCCCCTGGTCGCACAGCCCCGTGCAGGACGTGGTGTCCACACTGACCAGCCCGTCTTCCGACACCTTGCCCGGCTCCAGCCAGAGCTGGCGGCACAGCTGCGCCATCAGCTCGGTGCTGCCCGCCATGCGGTCGGTGATGTTGCCGGAAAAGCGAACGCGGTATTCACCCGCCGGCTGCGTATGAAAGAAGGAATAGAAATTGGCCGTGCCCTGCACCCGGGCCAGCGGCCAGCCAATGCCGCGCGCAACGGCGTCCAGCGCGTCGGGCGGCAACCAGCCGAACGCGTCCTGCACGTCGTGCAGCATCTGCACCAGGCGGTGCCCCTGGCGTACGTGCCTGTCCAGTATGGCTTCGAGTGTCGCGATCAACGCGTTGTCCTCCTGTTGCCCGGCATCTTGCCGGTCATGCACGGCAATTTCGTGACGATTTTTACCTGAATGTGACTTTTGGGGTTGACCTAGGACAAGGAACCTGTGCGTTGCCGGTGCCGTTCCTCGACAGCAGGAAAAGGCCGCACGACAATCGGCGAATGCACGAACTGTCCCTGGCGCAAAGCGTGGTGGAGTTGATCGAGGCAGCCGCGCTGCGCGAGGGCTTCACGCGCGCCCACACGGTGCGGCTGGACATTGGCACGCTTTCGTGCGTGGAGCCCGAGGCCCTGCGCTTTGCCTTTGAGTCGGCCACGGCGGGCAGTTGCGCCCAGGGTGCCCGGCTGGAGATATTGCCCGTGGCAGGCCAAGGCGAATGCCCGGTGTGCGGCTGGCAAGCTGCCATGGACACCCTTTACGATCTGTGCCCAGCCTGCGGCAGAGCGCCTTTGCGCGTGCTGCGCGGCACCGAGATGCGGGTACGCGACCTGGATGTGGAATGACCCGTTCATCACCATAAAGAAGGAGCCACACATGTGCACCACCTGCGGATGCAACGGCGACGGAGCCACCCTGCACACCCACCATGCCGACGACGGACATGACGATGCGTTGACGCTGGCACCAGACGTGAGGCATGTGGCTATCGAGCAGGACATCCTCTCGCGCAACGGCCACATCGCTGCGCACAACCGCCACGACCTGGCGCACGCGGGCGTGTTCGCCATCAACCTCATGTCCAGCCCCGGCGCGGGCAAGACCACACTGCTCGTCAAGAGCATCGAACGGCTTGCGGGCCGTTTGCCCGTGGCCGTGGTCGAAGGCGACCAGCAGACCAGCCGCGACGCCGAGCGCATCCGCGCCACGGGCGCGCCCGCCCTGCAGATCAACACCGGCAAGGGCTGCCACCTGGACGCTCGCATGGTGCAGGAGGCCCTGCCCCGCCTGCCCCTGCAGCGCGGCGGGCTGTTGATGATCGAGAACGTGGGCAACCTGGTGTGCCCCGCCGCCTTCGACCTGGGCGAGGCGCACAAGGTGGTGATCTTCTCGGTCACCGAGGGCGAGGACAAGCCGCTGAAGTACCCCGACATGTTCCGCGCCGCCGACCTGGTGTTGCTGAACAAGTGCGATCTGCTGCCCTACCTGGAATTCGACGCCGACCTGGCCGAAGTCAATGCGCGCCGCGTGCACCCCGGCGTGCGGGTGATGCGCCTGTCCGCCACAACGGGCGAAGGGCTGGACGAGTGGCTGGCTTGGCTGACCAGCCATGCCGAGCTGTGCGCACAGAGCCACGACCACTCTCACGAGCACTTGCATGCGCACGGGCATGGCCACGCACACCACCATGTACACCACCCTCACGGCACCCATGCCTGAGACGGCCCAGGCCACCACCTGGCAACGCTTGCCGCTGCCTGAAGGCCCGCCCGTGCTGGCCCTGGGTGCCGGGCTGAAGAACACCCTGTGCGCAGCAATGGGCCATTCAGCCATGCTCACCCCCACCGTGGGCGACCTGGACACCCCCCAGGCCTGCGCCGCCCACGAAGACAGCGCCCGTGCCCTGCTGGCCTGGCTGCAAGGGCAAGACGCCCGCCCCGCGGCCCTGGCGCACGACCTGCACCCCGACTTCCATTCCACCCGCACCGCGCAAGCCCTGGCGGCGGAGTTGAGCGTGCCCTGCCTGCCCGTGCAGCACCACCACGCCCACCTGGCCGCCGTGTGCGCGGAACACGGCTGGCACGGCCCCGTGGTGGGCCTGGCGCTGGACGGGGTGGGCCTGGGCACCGACGGCCACGCCTGGGGCGGCGAACTGCTGCACCTGCAAGGCCCGGGCTGCGCCCGCCTGGGCCACCTGCACCCGCTGGCCCTGCCCGGTGGCGACGTGGCTGCCCGCGAACCCTGGCGCATGGCCGCCGCCGCCCTGCACGCGCTGGGCCGCAACGGCGACATCGCCACGCGCTTCGCGCACCAACCCGCTGCCCCAGGCGTGGCCCGGCTGCTGGCGCAAGGCACCCGCTGCCCACCCACCACCAGCCTGGGGCGCGTGTTCGACGCTGCCTCTGCCCTGCTGGGCCTGTGCGAGGTGATGCAAACCGAAGCCGAGGCGGCCATCGCCCTGGAGCAGGCTGCCGCGAGGCACGGCCCCTGCCCGCCATTGGACGGCGGCTGGCGCATCACCCCAGACATGACGCTGGACCTGCGCCCCCTGTTGCAACACCTGGCGCAGGAAGCCAACCCCGGCCACGGCGCTGCCTTGTTCCACGCCACTCTGGGCGCTGCACTGGCTGAATGGCTGGCACTGGCCGCTCGCAGCGCGGGCACTCAGACCGTAGCGGCAGCGGGCGGCTGCCTTTTCAACCGGCTGCTGACCGCCGACCTGCGCCAGCGCTGCCACGCTCAGGGCCTGCGCCTGCT
>CBKZAG010000171.1:0-7366 GCA_966692625.1 uncultured Comamonadaceae bacterium | reverse complement strand
TGGCCGTTTCCACACAAGCCACGAGCCAGGCACCAGCCGATGCCGCACTGATCGAACGCGGCCGTTACCTGGCCACGCTCGGCAACTGCCAGGGCTGCCACAGTCTGCCCGGTCAACCCCCTTACGCTGGTGGCACACCCGTGCCCACCCCCTTCGGCACCGTGTACGGCCCCAACCTCACGCCCAGCGCGCAAGGGCTGGGGGGCTGGTCGGCCAACGACTTCTGGCGCGCGCTGCACTTTGGGCAAGCGCCCGACGGGCGCTGGCTCAGCCCCGCCCTCCCCTACACCAACACCACCCACGTGAGCCGGGAAGACAGCGACGCACTGTTCGCCTACCTGCAAAGCCTGCCACCAGACGACACCCCCAGCCGCCCCAGCGAGCTGCGCTGGCCCTACAACACCCAGGCCGCCCTGAAGGTATGGCGGGCGCTGTACTTCAAGCCTGCCGAACCACAAGCCAGCGCCCAGGGGCAGACGGACGAAATCACCCGCGGCCGCTACCTGGTGCAGGGCCTGGGCCATTGCAGCGCCTGCCACGCCCCGCGAGACGGCTGGGGTGGCGCGCGCGATGCGCAGGCCCTCACCGGCGGCACGCTGCCTACGGGGTGGTACGCACCTTCACTGCACGACGCGGCCGAAGCCGGTGTTCAAGGCTGGGCGCAGGAAGACGTGGTGCACCTGCTGGGCCAAGGCCGCAGTGGCAACCACGTTGTGTCTGGCCCCATGGCCGAAGTAGTGGCATTGAGCATGCGCCACTGGAAGCCCGAAGACTTGCGGGCCGTGGCCGCTTACTTGGCAAGCCTGCCCGCCGCTTCGAACGTGAAGCAAACCCGCTCCGAAACAGCGGCGGCCAACGCCACACTGGGTGCACGCCTCTACGAAAAACACTGCGCCAGCTGCCACGGCGAACAGGGCCAGGGCTTCCAACTGGCCAACGGGCAGATGGCCTACCCCGCGCTGGCGGGCAACCGCACCGTGAACATGGCTTCGGCCGCCAACCTGGCACAGATCGTCATGGACGGCGGCTTCGGCCTGGCCACCCCAGACCTGCCGCAACCCTTCGGCATGCCGCCCTTCCTGCTGGAGCTTGACGACACTGCCCTGGCCGCGCTGCTCACGCACCTGCGGTCCAGCTGGGGGAACCAGGCGCCACCGGTGACCGAACTGGACATCCACCGCCTCAGGGGTGATCATGGACGCTGAACTCTGGGTCATCTGCCTGTGTGCGCAGTGGTGCCACATCTGCCGCGACCTGGCCCCCGGGTTTGCCGAGTTGCGCAATACCCACCCCGGCGTGCGCTGGCACTGGGTGGACATTGAAGACGACGAACACCTGCTCGGTGACCTGGACGTGGACACCTTCCCGACCTACCTGATCGCAGCCGACGACGGCGTGCGCCTCTTCGCCCCCGGCCCCAACCAGGCCGAGGCACTGGTGCATTTCGTGCGCCCATACGCCAGCGGGCAAGTTGCTGCGCGGGCGCACGACCCTGCCGTCTGGCAGGCCTTCCAAGCCATCAAGGCACAAGCCGACCGCCCATGAACACCGCTCGCCACACAGCCCCCATACCCCTGCCCGGCCACCGCGCGCCCGCCAGCGGTTTTGAAGCCCCTTTCGAGATGCTGGCCGCGTGCCACGAACGCGTGGAGCGCATGCTGGGCCTGTTGCAGCGCCTGCGCGAGCACCTGCGCACCCATGGCCGGGATGCCGACGCCAGTACCGCCGCGCGCGACGTGATGCGCTACTTTGACCAGGCCGCACCGCTGCACCATCAGGACGAAGAGCTGCACGTGTTCCCCCTGACGCTGGCCAGCGATGACGCCCGCGTGAAGGAAACCACCGAAAAGCTGATGCGCGACCACCGCCAGATGGAGACCTTGTGGCCCAAACTGCGCACGCTGCTGCTGGCCGTGGCTGACACCGCACAGCCCTGGCAGCCCTGGGGGCAAGACGCCGACGCGCTGATCGACAGCTTTGCCCGCCTGTACGAGCAGCACCTGCGCAACGAGGACGGCATCGTCTACCCCGACGCCAGTTCGCGCATGGCCGCCGATGCCCTGCTGGCCATGAGCCAGGACATGATGGAGCGGCGCGGCGTCAAACCATTGACGCGGGACTGACGGAGGGCAAACCACCGCCCTTGCGAGACATCTTGTCTGCATACATTGCCGCGTCGGCAGCGGCAATGGCCTGGCTCAGCGAGTCGTGAGACAGGCGCAACGCCACCCCCACCGATGCAGATACCCGTGCCTCGGCCAACGCGCCCCGCAGGCGGTTCTTGAGCTTGACACTTTCGCGGGATGACGCCCCTGGCACCAGAACAGCAAACTCGTCACCGCCAATGCGTGCCAC
This sequence comes from uncultured Comamonadaceae bacterium, assembly GCA_966692625.1. Taxonomy (GTDB): domain Bacteria; phylum Pseudomonadota; class Gammaproteobacteria; order Burkholderiales; family Burkholderiaceae_C; genus CAMLOF01. The sequence goes on along the minus strand of CBKZAG010000171.1, from coordinate 5,011 downwards.
CACGTCCAGATCGCGGAACTGCTGCTGGATGACCTGCGCCGCCCGGCGCAACAACTCATCGCCAGCGTCATGCCCCTGCGTGTCGTTGACCGTCTTGAGGTCGTCCAGGTCGATGACCATCACCAGCGCGTTCTGCACCATGCGCCGCGTGGCCGCCTCCTGGTCTTGTACCGCCAGCTCCCAGCCCCGCCGGTTGCACAGACCGGTGAGCGGGTCGGTCTCGGCCTCGTAGCGGTGCCGCTCCGCCCTGCGGCTGGCCTCTTCGGCCTGGGACTGCACCATCATCAACGTGCTCAGGGAGCGGGCCAGTGTGCTCACCAGCAGCCGCTGTGGTTCGCTGAGCGGCGGCTGGGGCTGCGGGTCGAGCGCGCACAGGGTGCCTGCCAACTCACCTCGCTCCTTGTACAGCGGCAGGCCAATGTACGCGCCGATGGGCAGCGGTACTTCAGCGTTGATGGGGGCCTGCCGGTACACGTCCACCTCCTGCGCCGCTTCGGCGAACATGGGCGCCTCGCCGCGCGCCATCCGCGCACAGTAAGTGCCGCACCAGCTGAATATCTTGCCTGGGCGCACGCCATAGCCCTCGTCCAGGCTTTTGACCACCGTCCAGTCATCGTCGTCCAACCGCGTGACCATCCAAAGCCGGAACGGAATGAAGCTGCGCAAACAAGCCAGGACCGCTTCCAGGGCCTCATCAGCGCCGCCAAAGGGCTGCAGCAGAGCAGGTGTCAGAACGTGGACCGGAGCCTGGTGGGACATGGCGAGTGAGGAGTTGACCTGGTCAAAAAACGGGCAATGGAATGTGGGCAGATTGTCCGCGATTTGCAACTTCTGGCATCTGCCATGACGCCATGCACACACACTTGAGAGGGAAAACCCGCCCCGGCTGCAGATCAACTGCCAGTCAAAGACGCCGTTTCCAATACTATGATCTTGGCGCTTGCCAAGTATCCATGAATCGACACGCAGACATAACCACGACCGGAAACGCCCGGACTTCTCCAGGGCGGATGAGTGCACTGGCGGGCGCTGCGCTGAGCATGGCGCTGCTGGCGATGCTACCGGTGAGCTACTGGGTCAGCCGCGTCGAACGGGTAGACCACGACTTGCGTCACCAAGTGGAACACGCGGGGAACGAAGTCGCTGTGCACATCCGCGCCAAGCTCAATGCCATTGAACTGGTGCTGCGCGGTGTGCGAGGCTTTGTGGAAGGCTCCGACGCCATCAGGGCAAACGAATTCCGCTCTTACGTCTCTTCTCTGCAGATAGAGCAGACCGCCAGCGGCTTGCTGGGCGTGGCTTACGTACCCTACGTGCGCGGCGGGGAACTGGCGGCCTTCGAACTGGACGCTCGAACAAATATGGGCACGCAGGGTTTCAGGCTGCGGCCAGCCGGGCAACGCATCGAATACGCTCCGATCCTATTCATCGAGCCGCCCACCGGCAACAACGTTGCCGCACTGGGACTGGACATACTGACTGTGAACGGGGCCAGGGAGGCCGCCTTGCGCGCGCGGGACAGCGGCCAGACCAGCCTGTCCAACAGGCTGGTGCTGGCACAGGATGGCATGCAGCCCGAGGTTGGCTTTGTCATGTATCTGCCCATCCACAACTCCGGCCAGAAGGCAGACACCCCGTTTCAAAGGCAAGCCAGTCTGCGTGGCTGGGGCGATGCGCCTTTCAGGCTGAAGGACATCCTGCAGAGCCACAGCGGCTTCATACACCCTGATCTGCGGCTGCAGCTCTTTGAGGGGGATCAGCCCTCAGCGCGCAGCTTCCTGCTGGGACTCGTCAACGGCCGGGTGAGCGGCTTCCAAGATGACACGGCGACCCCCTATTCCTCGAAAGGAACGATAGAGTTTGGCGGCCAGCGCTGGACGTACACCCTTGACCCGACGCCCGCCTTCGTGCGAGACAACGCCGATCGCTCGCACCACTGGTTTGCCGCGCTGGGGCTGCTGCTCAGCCTGGCTGCGGGCACCATCGTTTGGCTGCTGATGAGTTCACGCGACCGTGCGCAGGCCTCGGCCCTGGACATGACGCGCGAGCTGCGGCAGTTGTCCTCCGACATGGAGGGGACGCTCAATGCCGTGCCCGATCTGCTCTTTGAGCTGGACCGCGAAGGCCGCTACCTGGCACTGCGCACCCGCACGGAAGACGGCCTCGTGCTGCCGCGCGAAGAACTGATAGGCAAGCGCACGGACGAGATCCTTCCGCCCGCGGCGGCGCAAGGCTGCCTGCGTGCCATCGCCGAGGCCGAACGCCTCGGCGTGTCCACTGGCCAGCAGATCGAGATCCCCATCAACGGTGTGTCGCGCTGGTTCGAGTTGTCCATCGCCCGCAAGAACAGCGGTGATACGGGCGAGCCGCGCTTCATCATGCTCTCGCGCGACATCACCGACCGGGTCAAGGCCGCGCAACGGCTGCAGGAAAGCGAACGCGCCCTGACGGAAGCCCAGCGCGTGGCGGCCATTGGCCACTTCTGGGTGGACGTGCTGCAACGCCGCTGGCGCGGATCGCCGTCGGTATGCGAACTGGTGGGCCTGCACCCGGGGGGAGACCACGCGCTGGACGAGATTGCCGAGTTGGTGGAGCCGCGCTGCCGCCAGCGCTTCCTGGCCGCATGTGCAACTTTGGCGCCAGACACGCCATTGACCATGGAGTTCGGCTTGGTGCGGGCCAGCGACGGCGCAAGCCGCTGGATGCTGATGTGCGGGCAGAGCGTGCCTGATGGCGATGGTTCCGGCACACGCTTCTTCACCCTGCAGGACGTGACCGACCGCCGCCGCTCCGCGGAACAGCTCAAGCTTCTGGAAAAAGCCGTTGCCAGCCTCAATGACATGGTGTTGATCACCGAGGCCGAGCCGGTGGACAAGCCCGGACCACGCATCGTGTTCGTGAACGACGCCTTTGAACGCAAGACCGGCTACAGCCGCGAAGAGGTGCTGGGCAAGTCACCCCGCATTCTGCAAGGCCCCGACACCCAACGTGCCGAACTGGACCGCATACGGCAGGCATTGAACGCGTGGCAGCCCGTGCGCGCGGAACTGATCAACTACACCAAGAACCGCGAGCCGTACTGGGTGGAACTGATGATCCAGCCCATTGCCGACGAACAAGGCTGGTTCACGCACTGGGTGTCGGTGGAGCGCGACGTGACCGAACGCCGCAGCGCCGAGGAGCGCGTTCACCAACTGGCGTATTACGATGGGCTGACGCACCTGCCCAACCGCAGCCTGTTCATGCTGACCGCGGCAGACGCCCTGGCCAGCCGTTCCCGCAGCCACGTGCTGGGGGCCGCCATCCTCATCGACCTGGACAACTTCAAGGTCATCAACGACAACTGGGGCCACCGCAACGGCGACTTGCTGCTGGCCGAGAAGGCCCGTTGCATTCGCGAAGCCGTTCCCCCCGCCGACACGGTGGCCCGCCTGGGCGGCGACGAGTTCATCGTGCTGCTGCACGACCTGGGGCAGGACATGGCCAGCGCCGTGCAGGAGGTGGAGCGCTTCTGCACCCGGCTGCTGGGCACCGTGTCACGGCCGGTGACCGTAGACGGCATCGAGCATTTCGCGTCGGCCAGCCTGGGCGCAGTGGTGTTTGGCGACACCCCGCTTTCAGTGGAGGAATTGCTCAGCCGCGCCGATTCGGCCATGTACTCGGCCAAGGACAGCGGACGCAACACCCACCGCTTTTTCGACGGCAGGCTGCAGGCGCAGATTGCGGAACGCGTGGCGCTGGAAATTGAACTGCGCCAGAGCATTGAGCGGCAGGAACTGTTCCTGCTGTACCAGCCGCAGGTGGACAGCGAGGGGCGCGTGGTGGGGGCCGAAGCCCTGTGCCGCTGGAACCATGCCAAACGTGGCGCCGTGTCGCCAGCGCTGTTCATTCCGCTGGCGGAAGACAGCGGCTTCATCCACGAGATGGGGCCCTGGGTGCTGAAGACGGCCTGCGCCTTCCTGGCCCAGTGGCCCAGGCTGCCCGGCATGGAGAAGTTGAGCCTGTCCGTCAACGTCAGCGCGCGGCAGTTCCACCACCCCGAATTCGTGCGCCACGTTCACGAGGCGCTGACGCACAGCGGCGCCAACCCGAGGCAGCTGAAGCTGGAGCTGACGGAAAGCATCTTCGCCGACGACATCGAAGACATCGTGAAAAAGATGGAAACGCTGCGGGCGCTGGGAGTGCGCTTCTCACTGGACGACTTTGGCACCGGGTACTCGTCGCTGAGCTACCTGAAAAAGCTGCCGCTGGACCAGTTGAAGATCGACCAGTCCTTCGTGCGCGACGTGCTGCTGGACACCAGCGACGAGGCCATCGTTCGCACCGTGATTGCGCTGGGCGAAAGCCTGGGGTTGAACGTGATTGCCGAGGGTGTGGAAACCACCGCGCAGCGCGACTTTCTGCTGCGCAGCGGCTGCAGCCTGTACCAGGGCTACCTGTTCAGCCGCCCGATTCCGCCAGCGGAACTCGCCGCCTTTGCGAACCCGCCTGTGTAAGCCACAAGCCGGCGCACAGCGTCAAGCCTGGTCCAGCCCCAGCAGGCGCACCGCGTTGCCCTTGAGGATGCCCGGCATCACCTCGGGCTTGAAGCCCGCCACCTCGAAGTCTTTCATCCAGCGCTCGGGGGTGATGAGCGGGTAGTCGCTGCCGAAGAGGATGCGGTCTTTCAGCAAGGTGTTGGCGTACTGCACCAGCTGCTTGGGGAAGTACTTGGGGCTCCAGCCGCTCAGGTCGATCCACACGTTGGGCTTGTGCGTGGCCACGGAAAGCGCCTCATCCTGCCACGGGAAGCTGGGGTGCGCCATCACGATCTGCATGTCGGGGAAGTCGATGGCCACGTCGTCCAGGTGCATGGGGTTGGAATACTCCAGCCGCAGGCCGCCGCCGCAGCGCATGCCGCTGCCAATGCCGCTGTGCCCGGTGTGGAAGATGGCAGGCATCTTGTGGTGATTGATGACCTCGTAGATCGGCCAGGCCATCTTGTCGTAGGGGTGGTAGCCCTGCACCGTGG
>CBKZAG010000170.1:0-7390 GCA_966692625.1 uncultured Comamonadaceae bacterium | reverse complement strand
TGGAACTCACTGCGCGCTTGCAGCGCTCCGTTCAAACAGCCACCGCGAGTCAGTTGACGAAGCGCGCCAAAGGCGCGCCCAGCCCCAGGCCGCCAGACACAGCCACCCCGGAAAATCGCGCCCGCAGGGCCAGGCCCACCACAGCCACCAAGAGCGTTGGAGCGCCAGCCCCTGGGCGCACACGCCTTGAGCCACCAATAACCTTGCACATCAACCCGAGAAACCACACAACATCCGTATGGGAACCAGCAGCCGGTCACTAAAATGGGGGCAAAGACCACGCGCCGAGCCCGAAGGAGACACCATGCGCATCCTCATCGCTGAAGACGACCAGGTGCTGGCCGACGGCCTGCTACGCACCTTGCGCGCTGCCGGAGCCGCCGTGGACCACGTTGCCAGTGGCACAGAAGCCGATGCGGCCCTGATGACCAACAACGAGTTTGACCTGCTCATCCTCGACCTCGGCCTGCCCCGCATGCACGGCTTGGAAGTGCTCAAGCGCCTGCGTGCCCGCGGCACCACCATGCCAGTGCTCATCCTCACGGCGGCAGACAGCATCGAAGACCGCGTCAAGGGTCTCGACCTGGGGGCCGACGACTACATGGCCAAGCCCTTCGCATTGCAGGAGCTCGAAGCCCGCGTACGCGCCCTCGTGCGCCGAGGCAACGGCGCCGCCACCAGCCAGATCAAGCACGGCCCGCTTGTGTACGACCAGGCCGGGCGTGTGGCCACCATCGACGGCAAGATGATCGAGCTTTCCGCCCGAGAACTGGGCCTGCTGGAAGTGCTGCTGCAGCGTGCCGGCCGACTCGTCAGCAAAGACCAGTTGGTGGAGCGACTGTGCGAGTGGGGCGAAGAGGTGAGCAACAACGCCATCGAGGTCTACATCCACCGCCTGCGCAAGAAGATCGAAAAGGGCCCCATCCGCATTGCCACCGTGCGTGGTCTGGGGTATTGCCTTGAGAAGATCAACAGCTGAACCGGCCAGCACCGAGCCGGAAACGGCCGACGGGCCTGACGCTGACAGAGACCCTCCGGTTTCCTTCGGCCTGTTCCAGCGCGAGCAGCGCAGCCTGTTTGGCGAGATCCTGGACTGGATGCTCACACCGCTGCTGCTGCTGTGGCCGCTTTCGCTGGCTTTGACGTGGTTCGTGGCCCAGGGCATTGCCAGCAAGCCCTACGACAGGGCGCTGGAATTCACGCTGCAGGCCCTCACGCAGTTCGTGGTCTACAAGGACAACCGGCCGCAGTTCAACCTCACCACGCAGGCGCGCGATCTGCTGCGCGCCGACGACACCGACCAGGTTTTCTACCAGGTGACGGACCGCAACGGCCGTCTGGTCAGCGGCGACGCCGAGTTTCCCGCCCCACCTATCGAAGAGCCTGCCGAGCCAGGTAACGTGCTCTTGCGGGACGATGTGTTGCGTGCCGAGGAGGTGCGGGTGGCCTACACCTGGGTGCCGCGCGGCCCCGGGCGCGACGAACTGGTGCTGATGCAGGTGGCCGAAACGCGGGGCAAACGTTCCAAGCTGGCCACCGAGATCATCAAGGGCGTGATGGTGCCGCAGTTCATCATCCTGCCGCTGGCTGTGCTGCTGGTCTGGATGGCGCTGGTGCGCGGCATCCGGCCGCTGAGCGATCTGGAGCAGCGCATCCGCGCCCGCAAGCCCGACGACCTGAGCCCCATCGAAGACCGGCACGTGCCCCAGGAAGTGGCGCCGCTGGTGTCCTCCATCAACGATCTGCTCGACCGCCTCAAGACCTCGCTCAGCACGCAGCGGCGCTTCCTGGCCGACGCGGCGCACCAGCTCAAGACGCCGTTGGCGGGCTTGCGCATGCAGGCCGAAATGGCGCAACAGGCGGCGCCGGGCGAGGACATTCACCGCTCCCTGCAGCAGATCGCCAAGTCCAGCATGCGAGCCACGCACACGGTGAACCAGTTGCTGGCGCTGGCGCGCGCCGAAACCACAGGCCGTACCCTGCCGAGCAGCCAGATCGACCTGGCCGATCTGGTGATGGAGGTGATCGAGGATTCGGTGCCGCGGGCCTTGGACAAGCACATCGACCTGGGCTACGAAGGCCCGGACCATGTGCCTGCCGAATGCCTGATGCACGGCAACCCGACCTTGCTGCGCGAACTGGTGCGCAACCTGGTGGACAACGCCATCAACTACACCCCCGCAGGCGGCGTGGTGACGGTACGCGTGCTGGTGGACCGCTACAGCGGGGTGCAGGTCTTGCAGGTGGAGGATAACGGCCCCGGCATCCCGGAGGAAGAGCGGGGCCTGGTGCTGGAGCCCTTCTACCGGGCGCTGGGCACCAACGTCGACGGCTCCGGCCTGGGGCTGGCGATCGTCCACGAAATCGCGCAGCAGCACGGCGCCAGCCTGCGGATGGAGGACACCCACCCCGGCAAGGTTCCGCGGGGCTTGCGCGTGTCGGTGCGCTTCGGTGGCCAGCAACCGCAGGAGTGACGGCGGCCGCTGACGCTATCAGGCCGCTGGCTTGTAGACGTTGAGCTGCAGCCGTTCGCGGTCCACGGCACGGGCCACTGCGGGCAGGGCCGCGAAACGCTGTGCCAGCGCCCAAGTGGCGGGCAGAGTGGTGGGGTCGATGCCCGCGAAGCCACCCCAGCGCAGGAAGGTGAGCGCGTAGGCGTCCAGCACGCCGGGGCGCTCCCCGGCCAGCCACGGTTCCGCCACTTCAGCGCGGGCTTCGATCTCTTCCAGCAGCTCCCGGTACTTGGCCGCGTTGAAGGCCTTGACGGTCTGCTGGGCTGCCGGGTCGTCGGTGAACTTCTGGGGCATGAACACGTGCGTGAAGGTGGGGTGCACGGTGTTGTTCATCCACATCAGCATTTCCAGCACGCGGGTGCGTTCCATGCCGCTGGCGGGCAGCAGCCTGGCCTCGGGCAGGCGCTGGTCCAGGTGCAGCACGATGGCCGCGATCTGGGTGATCACATCACTGCCATCCACCAGCACGGGCACCTGGCCGCGAGGGTTCATGGTCAGGTACTCCGTGGTCTGGTGTTCGCCCCGGTGCAGCTTCACGAGCATGGGCTCGAACGGCGCGCCGCTGAGCTCCAGCAGCGAGTGGGGGACGAAGGAACAGGCGCCGGGGGCGTAGTACAGCTTGAGGCTCATCGATAGGTCTCCTGTGATTTGCTTTGAAAATGGCAGGTCAGGCGCCAGCCTTTTTCCGCGCTGGGGTCTTGCGTGCGGCGGCCTTCTTGGCCGGTGCTTTGGCAGGTGTCTTGGCAGCGGTCTTGCGCGGCGGGTACTTGCTGTCGCGCGGCTCGAACTCGAAGTTCACCTTGCCTGCGCCCGGGTCCCACGCCAGGAAGGCCTTGAACGTGCGGCGCGTCTTGTTGGACACGAACTTGTCGAGCAGATCCGTCTTGCCAGTGGACAGGAGCTTTTGCATCTGCTCGGGCTCGATGTCCTGCTGCAGGATGGTCCGGCCGCTCTTGAAGTCGCAGCTGGGCGTGGGGTGTTCCGCCGTGGGCACGGCCTTGCTGCACACGTAGTTGCTGCCGTGCACGTGCACCGGGCTGCCGCACTTGGGGCAGGGGCCCAGCGCGGCCTGTCCGGCAAAGTCCACAAGCTCGCCCGTGTCCTCGTCGGCCTTGTCGTCGCCAAAGTCGAATTCCAGCTTCCAGTTGCGGTCGTCGTCGCTGAACTTCAGCACCAGCTCGGCCACGAAGGGCCAGCCCGCCTTGGAGCGGAAGCCCTCCAGCGGGCCGATGTGTTTGTCGCGCAGGAAGGTTTCGGCCTCGTCCACCTCGAAGGTGCGCCCGCCCGGCGACTTGCCGAAGGAGAAACCGCAGCCGTCGGATTTGCCGTCTGCGCCCGTGCAGCCGTAGCGGCGGTAGTTTTCCTTGACCACGCCACCGCAGTTGGGGCAGGGAGTGGCCAGGGTGGCGTAGTTCCCCGGCACGGTGTCACGGTCGTATTCCTTGGCCTTGCGCACGATGTGCTCGGTCATCTCTGCGATCTCGCGCATGAATGCCTCGCGGCTCAGCTTGCCGTGTTCGATCTGCGAGAGCTTGTATTCCCACTCACCCGTCAGCTCAGGCTTGGAGAGTTCCTCCACGTCCAACCCACGCAGCAGCGTCATCAACTGGAAGGCCTTGGCCGTGGGGATCAGGTCGCGCCCCTCGCGCAGCATGTATTTTTCGGTGAGCAGGCCTTCGATGATGGCCGCACGCGTGGCAGGCGTGCCCAGGCCTTTTTCCTGCATGGCCTCGCGCAGTTCGTCGTCGTCCACCAGCTTGCCCGCGCCTTCCATGGCGCCGAGCAGCGTGGCTTCGTTGTAGCGGGCGGGCGGACGGGTCTTCAGACCCTTGGCCACGGCCTCCTGGGTGTGCACCTTCTCGCCAGGCTGCACGGGCACCAGGTTCTGGCCCTTGTCCCCGGCCTTGGCGTCTTCCACGTCCTCTGCCGCTTCCTTGCCATACACCGCCATCCAGCCGGGCTTCACCAGCACCTTGCCTTCGGTCTTGAAGTGGTGAACATATGCCCCCACGCTTGCCACTGCGTGTGCGTCGCTGCCCCCCGAGGGGGCGTCGCCTTGCTTGGGGCGGCCCGGCGCTGCGGCGAGGCCGGGCACGCTCACCTTGCTGATGCGTGTGGTCACCATGAACTCGGCGCTGGGGAAGAACACCGCCAGGAAGCGGCGCACCACCAGGTCGTAGAGCTTCTGTTCCGCCTCGCTCAGGCCGCTGGGCGCCTGCAGCGTGGGGATGATGGCAAAGTGGTCGCTCACCTTGCTGTTGTCGAACACGCGCTTGGTGGGCTTGATGTAGCCGTTGTCCAGCGCGGTGCGGGCGTGCTGCGACAGGTGGTGCATGGGGCTGGCGGCCAGCATCTCCATGGTCTGGCGCACAGTGCCCAGGTAGTCTTCGGGCAGGGCGCGGCTGTCGGTACGCGGGTAGGTCAGGGCCTTGTGCTTTTCGTACAGGCTCTGCGCCAGTGCCAGCGTGGTCTTGGCGCTGAAGCCGAAGCGGCCGTTGGCCTCGCGTTGCAGGCTGGTCAGGTCGTACAGCAAGCCGCTGGCCTGGGTGGTGGGCTTGGACTCTTCCGTCACCGTGGTGGGTTGCCCGCGCACGGCCTGCGCCACGGCCTGGGCCTCGGCCTCTGTCCACAGGCGGTCGGCTTTGATTTCTGCATCGGCGTTATCGCCCGTGGGCTTCTTGAATGCCGGGTCGAACCACTTGCCCGGGTATTCGCCCGCCTGCGCGGCGAAGGTGGCGTGGATCTCCCAGTAGTCGCGGCTGCGGAAGGCGCGGATCTTTTCCTCGCGTTCCACCACGATGGCCAGCGTCGGCGTCTGCACGCGGCCCACGGTGGTCAGGAAGAAGCCGCCGTCGCGGCTGTTGAAGGCCGTCATGGCGCGCGTGCCATTGATGCCCACCAGCCAGTCGGCTTCGGAGCGGCTGCGCGCGGCGTCGGCCAGCGGGCGCATCTGCTCGTCGCTGCGCAGCTTGTCAAAGCCCTCGCGGATGGCCTGCGGCGTCATCGACTGCAGCCACAACCGCTGCACAGGCTTGTTCAGCGGCTTGGCGCCACCGGCGTACTGCTCGATCAGGCGGAAGATCAGTTCCCCCTCGCGCCCCGCGTCGCAGGCGTTCACCAGGGCGCCCACGTCCTTGCGCTTGGCCAGCTTCACCACCGCCGACAGGCGCGACTTGGTCTTGTCGATGGGCTTGAGGTCGAAGTGCGGCGGGATCACCGGCAGGTGGGCAAAGCTCCACTTGCCGCGCTTCACGTCGTACTGCTCGGGGGCAGCAATCTCCACCAGGTGGCCCACGGCTGACGAGACGACGTAGCGGTCGTTCTCGAAGTGGTCGTCGTGCTTTTCGAACTTGCCTGCCACGGGCGTCAGGGCCCGCACGATGTCCTGCGCCACCGAAGGTTTTTCGGCGATCACCAGGGTCTTGAAATTACCAGTCGTATTCATCTCTACAATTCACTCCCATGCGCGCGCACGCGCACCTATGTGCGCACACACGCGTGCATGCATGAAATTACCTTACCAAATTTCCAGACGTGCCAGCCGCCCGCCCCAAAACCCCCGCCCAGGCGCCCCGCCGCCGCATCCAGGTCCGCCGCTCGGGCGTGCACGGCAAGGGCGTGTATGCCCTGGTAGACATCGCTGCAGGCGAGCGAATCATCGAATACACCGGCGAGGTCATCACCTGGGACGAGGCGCAGGAGCGCCACCCGCACGATCCCGCCGACCCAAACCATACGTTCTACTTCCACATCGACGACGGGCACGTCATCGACGCCAAGTTCGGCGGCAATTCGGCGCGCTGGATCAACCACAGTTGCGCCCCGAACTGCGAGGCCGAGGAAACCGATGGCGGCCGCGTCTTCATCCGTGCGCTGCGCGATATTGCCGCAGGCGAAGAACTCTTCTACGACTACGGCCTGATCATCGACGAGCCCTACACCAAGAAGCTCAAGGCCGAGTACCCCTGCTGGTGCGGTGCGCCGCATTGCCGGGGCACCTTGCTTTCGCCCAAGCGCGGCTGGCGGGCTCCGAGCAAAAAATGACGAACCCGCCCGGCGCCGCCTTGACGGCCCTGACGCGCCAGGCCGAAGGGCTGTGGCAGGCCGTGGCGCCGCTGTTGCCCGGCTTCAGCGTGGAGGTGCTGCCCAGCATCGACTCCACCAGCACTGAATTGATGCGCCGCGCCCGTGCCGGGGACCAGGCGCCCACGCTGCTGGTGGCGCTGGAGCAGACGGCAGGCCGGGGGCGCCGGGGCAAGGGCTGGGTCAGCCGCCCGGGCGATTCGCTCACCTTTTCGCTGGGGTTGCCACTGGCGCCGCGCGACTGGTCGGGCCTGTCGCTGGCCGTGGGCGTGAGCCTGGCCGAGCACCTGCACCCGCAGGTGCGCCTGAAGTGGCCCAACGACCTGTGGTGGCAGGAACGCAAGCTGGGCGGCATTCTGGTGGAAACGGCCAGCGTGGGTGAGCGGCGCTATGCCGTGATCGGTGCTGGCTTGAACGTGGCCACGCCCGAACTGCCGCCCGCACCAGCGGTTACTGACGACGCCAGCGCGCTTGCTCCCGTGCCCCCCGTGGGCCTGCGCGAGTTAGGCGGCGTGGCCGCCGCGCTGGACGCCGGGGAATGGTTGGCGGCCGTGGTGCCAGGTCTGGTGCGCGACCTGCTGGCATTTGAGCGGGAAGGTTTCGGCCCGTTCGTTGCGCGTTTCACCGTACGCGACGCCCTGGCGGGGCGCATGCTGCGCCTGTCCGATGGCCGGGAAGGAGAGGCTGCTGGCGTGGGGCCGGACGGCGCGCTGCTGTTGTGCACCGCGCATGGCGTGGAAGCCGTCACCAGCGCAGAAGTGAGCGTGCGCCCATGCTGAAGCGGCTGCTGCTTG